>NZ_JBAQEO010000034.1:0-3707 GCF_049286785.1 Rhodococcus sp. (in: high G+C Gram-positive bacteria)
CCATGTTCTGGAATGCCTGTCGGAGGCCGGTCATGTCGCGGCCGACCTGGATGCGGTGGTGGTGGGAGAGGGCCCGGGCCCGTTCACCGGACTGCGGGTGGGTATGGCCACGGCCGCCGCGTTCGCCGACGCACTGGGTATCCCCGTTCACGGCGTGTGCGGTCTCGACGCCATCGCCGCGCAGGTCGGTGGGGATCGTGATCTTCTCGTCGTCACCGACGCCCGCCGGCGCGAGGTGTACTGGGCGCGCTATTCGGGGGGCCGCCGGGTCGAGGGCCCTGCGGTGGTGAAGCCGTCCGAACTCGAGGCGATGCCGTCGGAGGTGGTGGCCGGATCGCCGTCGCACGTGGACCTGTTCGATCTGCCGGTCGAGCCGGTGGAAACCCCGTCACCGGCCGGCTTGGTCGAGACCGCGGGACCCGCGCTCTTCAGTGCTGCCGCCCCCGCACCCCTCGTCCCGCTGTACCTGCGTCGCCCGGATGCGGTTGCGCTGGCGGACCGTAAGAAATGACATTCCACATCGAGCCGATGGTGGAGTCGGACGCCGAACGATGTGCGGAGCTGGAAACGCTGCTCTTCGCCGGCGACGGGCCGTGGACCGCAGAAGCGTTTCGCGCGGAACTGGCCGTGCCTCACATTCGTTACGCGGTGGCTCGCGGAGACGAAGGCCGTGTCGTCGGATATGGCGGAATTGCGTTGCTCGGCAACGACGCGAACCCCGAATCCGAGATCCACACGATCGGCACCGATCCGTCGTGTCAGCGGTCCGGTATCGGCGGTGCACTCCTCGGTGTGCTTCTGCGGCTGGCTGATCAGCGCGGTGGTCCCGTGTTTCTGGAGGTTCGAACGGACAACGACGCCGCCATCGCCCTGTACCGACGTGAAGGATTCGAGATCGTGGGAACCCGTAAGCAGTACTACCAACCGAGCGGCGCCGACGCATACACGATGTGCAGGCCCGGTGCGGGCGAGGAGCCGGTGCAATGATTGTCATGGGGATCGAAAGTTCTTGTGACGAAACCGGAGTCGGTATCGTTCGCTGGAACGGCGACGACGGAACGTGCGAACTCCTCGCGGACGAGGTGGCGTCCAGCGTCGATCAGCATGCCCGCTACGGCGGGGTGGTGCCGGAGGTCGCCTCGCGCGCGCATCTCGAGGCGATGGTACCGACGATGAGGCGAGCACTGTCCGCAGCCGGGATCACCAAGCCCGACGCTCTGGCCGTCACGATCGGCCCCGGTCTGGCGGGCGCACTCCTGGTCGGTGTTGCTGCAGCGAAAGCCTATGCGGCTGCGTGGGACGTGCCGTTCCATGCCGTGAACCACCTCGGTGGCCACGTCGCGGTCGACACCCTCGAGCACGGGCCGATGCCGCCGTGCGTCGCGTTGCTCGTGTCGGGCGGGCACACGCACCTGCTGCATGTCGAGGATCTCGCCAAGCCGATCGTCGAACTCGGCACCACCGTCGACGATGCGGCAGGCGAGGCCTTCGACAAGGTGGCCCGACTGCTCGGTCTCGGGTTCCCCGGTGGTCCGGCGCTGGACGCTGCGGCGCAGGACGGCGACCGGAACGCCATCGCCTTCCCCCGTGGTATGACCGGTCCGCGCGACGCCCGGCACGATTTCTCCTTCTCCGGGTTGAAGACTGCGGTCGCCAGACATGTGGAGTCGAAGGAGCGGGCCGGGGAATCGTTGTCGGTCCCGGACGTCGCGGCGAGCTTCCAGGAAGCGGTCGCCGACGTTCTCACGATGAAAGCGGTGCGCGCGGCCCGCGACGTCGGTGTGGACACATTGGTTCTGGGCGGCGGTGCCACCGCCAATTCGCGCATTCGGACTCTCGCCGAGGAACGGTGTGCCGAGGCAGGATTGACGCTCCGCGTCCCGAAACCGCGGTTGTGCACCGACAATGGGGTCATGATCGCGTCGCTCGGGGCGCATCTCATCGCGGGCGGCGCAGGTCCATCGGTTCTGACCGTGGCAAGTGATCCGGGGCTGTCGGTCGCGACCAGTCAGGTTCTCAGCTGACAGGTACCGGGACGGTCGTCATGACCGGCGGGGAATACATGTCCGGAAACAGGCTGGTATCGGGCGGAGTCTCCGGCGTAAGTTCTCTGGGCGCGGGCACGAGAGTTCCCGGAACAGGCACCGTCGATGGCAGATCCGGCGGCACGAGAAAACCGGACTCGGGCGCATCAAAATCGGGCGCACCAAACTCGGGCGCACCAAACTCGGGCGCACCAAACTCGGGACTGCCGGGGTGCAGTAGGGGTTCTCCGGGAATCTGCGGCCACAACGGAGGTACGTCCGGCCATTCGATATGGGGCCAGTCCGGTAGTGGCTGATTGGTTCCGGGCAACGTCGGGCCCACCGGAACGGTGGGCGCCGATGTGGGAGGTGTGGTGAGCAAAGTGGGTGTGGTCTCACTCCTCGACCCGCGTTCGCTCGCCGAGGTGGGTTGGGACGGCAGTCCCGAGGTGGTGATGCCGCGGCCCGGGGTCGGATGGTAGTCCGACGTGGGGGTGGGGTCATCTGATGGGATTCGAGTCGCGGCAGGCGCATCCGGGACAACCTGTGCGGTGGTCTGTGCCGTGTCCGTCCCCGCGGGGGAGACATCCGTGTCGATTGAGGGCGTGAGTTCGCGAACCCCGTAGCCGAGAACCAGTCCACCCACGACGAGGGCCCCGACGACGGCGCCGGATACCTTGGCAGCCGAACTCGGCCGATTGGATTCTGTGGCCGGATAGAACCGGATCGCCGAGGAGGCGGCGAGAAAGGCGGCACCCTTCGCCGCAGCGGTGTCGGGTTCGCTCACCGCGATGGTCCGCGCATCGAACGCGTGGCCGACAGCTGTCCGGAAGGTGCGGATGTTCGATCCGCCGCCGATCAGGGCCAGTGCATCCGGTGTTCGTGGCGAGTCGGCGATCGTGGTCCGAAGGAACTCGACGGCACTGTGGATCGTGGGTGCCACGATCTCCTCGAACGTGCTGCGGCTGATCAAGATCGGTCGTATCCCCGGAAAGTCGATGTCCACGCGAGTGTTCTGTTCCGAGGACAACTGCTCCTTGGCAACGCGGCACCGTGCCGCAAGCAGGTCACGGTCGAGGTGGCGCAGCGGATGCGGCGGAGGGAGAGCACCGACGACGTGGTCGATGACGAGATCGTCGATAACGGAGCCGCTCACGCCGGCCGTACGGTCGGCGTGCAGCACCGTGCCCTCCGCCTGGTCGACGACGGCAACCGACATCCCGGATTCGCCGAAATCCACGATTCCGACAGTCGCGTGCCGGGCCACCTCGCCGGTGTGCCGGAGATACGCGAGCGCGGCTGCCGTCTCGGGCACCAGATGGACCCGATGTCGCTGCTTGCTGACCGCGCTACGGATCGAATGTGCTTGCCCGGGCGTGCGGTAGGCGACGGCGAACACGTCGGGAGTGGCGGGTTTCGCCGGAACCTGGGTGGTCATCAGCGACATCGAGGAACAAACGAGGTCACCGAGATCGGTGTGGGCCTGGTCGGCGGAAAGGTACCGGTACTCGATACTTTCGACGCCGCGGGGATCGGTGGTGACGAGTGCGGACCCCACACCGGCCGCGCCGGTGGACATCCCCAAGGACGTACTCACATCACACCCCCTCACTGCTCGACGCGGACCTGCTTTGCCACGTGGCTGTCGGACCCGGTGGAGCCTCCTGTGGAGCGGGGCAGCCC
>NZ_JBAQEO010000035.1:0-5214 GCF_049286785.1 Rhodococcus sp. (in: high G+C Gram-positive bacteria)
CAACTCGGTAGGTAGCGGGCACGCCGGGCCTGACCCAATTGGGACTGCCATCCCGGCTTGGTTGACACCCAACCGGCGAGATTTGCAGACCGTCAGCAGCTACCTTGAATGAGCGCCTTAACGAAACCCACCGACTGATAGATGTATGTGTACTCCCACTCCGCGAGGCTGAAGTCGTACTCACGTGGGACGGGTCTCATGAGTACCTTTCCGGGAAAGCACTGCGAGAAGATGTAGCGGGCACGCGGTAGGTGGTATCGCCAGCTGATGACAAGCACACTGTCCCAGCCGTACCGAGACGCCAGCTCTCGAGTGAACAACGCCTCGCCGCGGGTAGTGGCGGGAGCCGGGGGGACACAAGTAACCGAAAACGACTTCGGCCTCGTATCACACACTTTCGACATCGCCTTCGTTGTGTGCGTGTAAGGATTCGACAGAACAACATTCTTGGACACGCCTTGCTCAGCGAGCCGAATTCCGTACTCGACGCGACCGTCGTGGTCGCCACCCAGCACGATGATTGCATCGACGGGTTCTATCGCATCAACACGCGCATGGTTGTACAGCACATAACCACTCGCTCCTACAAATGTCACTGCCACTACAACAGCAACTGCCAGCCCGAGCATCAAGTTCCGAAGCCGACCCACACAGTGAGAGTAGGCGATAACGGCGTCCAACGCCCCCTGCCCCTGACCCGCCGCGTAATGACACGTGACCCACAACTACAAAGGCGGCGTGAAGTTCTTCCGCGTCGCCGCCCGCCGCAGCAAACTCACCTTGCTCGATCCCACCGCCGACTTGCGCGTGAAGGACCCCTGCGGATTCAGGGACGGACCCGCCGAGCGTGGGGCAAAACGATTGTCGACGCACTGGAACGCGGCCAACCGAAACGGCACTGAACGAGGCCCTCGTCCGCGCCTTCGAGGGCAGGTCCCAGGCATCTCGGTGCCAGCACTCAGTTCGAGTGACCGATCGCGCATCAGGGCCGACCCAATCCGCGATACGTCCAGCCGCTGTCACGCCACTGTGCGGGGTTGAGGCAATTTCGGCCGTCGATAAGCACCTTCTTGCGAACCACCGCGTCGAGGTCGGCGGGCTGAAGCTTCTGGAACTCAGGCCATTCGGTCAGCACCAGGACGACGTCGGCCCCCTCGCAAGCATCCAACGCGGTGTCCGAGTACCCGAGCGTGGGGAACAGCGCCCGCGAATTGTCCATTGCTTTGGGGTCATACACGTTGACGGCAGCGCCCTGAAGCTGAATCTGACCGGCGACATTCAGTGCGGGCGAATCACGCACATCGTCGGAGTCCGGTTTGAAAGCCGCACCCAGTACCGCGACCCTCGCGCCCAACAGTGAACCGCATGCTTCGCGCGCGAGTTCGACCATGCGGGTTCGACGGCGCATGTTGATGTTGTCTACCTCACGGAGGAATGTGAGAGCCTGATCGGCACCGAGTTCGCCTGCCCGTGCCATGAAAGCTCTGATGTCCTTGGGTAGGCAACCACCTCCGAAACCCAGTCCTGCGTTGAGGAACCGGCGGCCGATGCGCGCATCGTGACCGATTGCGTCGGCCAGCACGGTCACGTCCGCTCCTGCAGCCTCGCACACTTCGGAAATTGCGTTGATAAACGAAATCTTGGTCGCAAGGAATGCATTTGCTGAAGTCTTGACGAGTTCGGCGGTAGCGAGATCGGTAACCACGAATGGGATATTCTCGTCGAGAAGTTGTGAGTACACCTCGCGAGCAACGCCTTCTGCGCGACCTGGACGGTCACGGTCGGTACCGAGCACCAATCTATCGGGGTGGAGGGTGTCCTGAATCGCGAACCCTTCGCGCAGGAACTCCGGATTCCACGCAATTTCGAGACTGTCTCCCGCTGGGGACAATTCACGTGCTCGGATACCCAGACGTTCCGCGGTTCCAACAGGGACGGTGGATTTTCCGAAGATCACCGCCGGCCCCGTGATGAGCGGAGCCAGGCTCTCGATCACCGCGTCAACGTACCTAAGGTCCGCAGCGAACTCACCCTTCTTCTGCGGTGTGCCGACGCCGAGGAAATGTACATCGGCGAAGGCGGCTGCTTCTTCGTACGACGAGGTGAACCGGAGGCGACCGGCAGCGATGTTACGCCGCAGGACCTCTTCGAGTCCCGGCTCGTAGAAGGGCACCTCGCCGGATTCCAGCCTCGCGAGCTTGGCCACATCAACGTCGACTCCAAGTACGTCATGCCCTAGCTCCGCCATGCATGCGGCATGGGTGGCGCCAAGGTAGCCGGTACCGAAGACGGCGATACGTTTAGTCATGCGAGCTCACTATCAGGAGAGGTCTGTGGACAGAAAGGGTCTTATGCACGAATGATCGACAGGTGTTCGCGGTACCACAAGACTGTTGACGCAATTCCTTCGCGAAGACCAACTTTCGGCTCCCAACCAGACTGTCGGAGCTTCGTCACGTCAAGCAACTTTCGGGGCGTGCCATCGGGCTTCGACGTGTCCCACTCGATTCGTCCGGTGTATCCGACTTCATCTGCAACGATCTGCGCGACCTCTTTGATCTTCATGTCCTCGCCGGTGCCGACATTGACGTGTTCTGGACTGTCATAGTTCTCAAGCAGATGAAGGCAGGCGGCAGCCATATCGTCAACGTGAAGGAATTCGCGGCGGGGCGACCCGGAACCCCAGTTCGTTACAGATTTCACACCACTGCGGCGAGCATCGTCGTAACGACGGATGAGGGCCGGGAGAACATGCGAGCCGTCTGGCGAAAAGTTGTCACCCGGACCGTAAAGGTTCGTAGGCATCGCCGAAATCCATGGGAGTCCATATTGGCGGCGTACAGCTTGGATCTGGAGGACGCCAGCTATCTTAGCAATCGCGTAGGCATCGTTGGTGGGTTCGAGATGACCAGTGAGTAGATATTCCTCTTTGATTGGCTGCGGAGCTAGCTTCGGATAGATACAGGATGAACCCAGGAACAACAGCCGCTCGACACCGTGCTCCAACGCCGCGTCGAGCACGTTCACCTGGATGCGTAGGTTCTCGGACAAGAAGTTGACGGGGTAGGAGCTGTTGGCCATGATACCCCCAACCTTCGCTGCGGCCAGTACTACGGTGCGAGGCTTGTGATTCGCAAAAAACTCGAACACGGAAGCTCTCTCGCGAAGATCGAGTTCACTCGAGGAACGACCGATAAGGTTCACGAATCCACTTCTTTGGAGTTGACGCCAAATCGCCGAACCGACAAGGCCACGATGGCCCGCCACGTAGAAGGGGGCAGCTCGATCGAGCAAGAACGGGTCAGACATCACAGTACTCCCCAGTCGGGGTGTGCCGGCGCGTCAATCCACGGACGGCCCTCATGCTTGAGCGCCTCGATATCAGCGTTGACCATGATTTTTGCCAGCTCCGGGGTGTGGACCGAGGCCTTCCAGCCTAGCTTTTCCTCCGCCTTGCTCGCGTCACCGATCAGAGCGTCGACCTCAGTAGGGCGAAGGTAGCGCTCGTCGAAGCGCACGTACCTTTCCCAGTCGAGGCCGGCGTGCTCGAACGCTACGGTGAGGAAATCACGGACGGAATACCTTCCGCCCGTAGCCAAGCAGTAGTCATCCGGCTCGTCCGCCTGCAACATGCGCCACATGCCTTCGACGTACTCCGGGGCGTATCCCCAGTCACGGACGGCGTCAAGATTACCCATATATAGGTCCTTATCAACCCCCGCCTTGATGCGCGCGACAGCGCGCGTGATCTTACGTGTCACGAAAGTCTCTCCACGGCGGGGCGATTCGTGGTTGAAGAGAATTCCATTGACGGCGAATATCCCGTAAGCCTCGCGGTAGTTCTTGGTAACCCAGTACGAGTAGACCTTGGCCGCACCATACGGAGACCGTGGGTAGAACGGAGTCTCCTCGTTCTGCGGCGGCGGCGTGGCACCGAACATCTCCGAGCTCGACGCTTGATAAAACTTGCAGTTCAACCCGGCAAGCCGCACAGCCTCCAAAAGTCGAACCGATCCGATTCCTGTGGTGTTCCCGGTGTGCTCTGGCTCATCGAAACTCACGCGCACATGCGACTGCGCGGCCAAATTGTAGACTTCGTCAGGCGCTATCTGCGCAAGGAGAGTTACGAGGCGAGCGCCGTCACTTAAGTCACCGTAGTGAAGGAATAGCCGTGCTTCCGGGTCGTGCGGGTCCACATACAGATGATCGATTCGCGACGTGTTGAAGGTAGAAGCCCGACGGATCAGACCATGGACTTCATACCCCTTCCCAAGCAGCAGTTCCGCCAGATAGGAACCGTCTTGACCGGTAATGCCGGTAATTAATGCTCGCTTCATTACTTCCTCTCCTGAGGCTAAAAACCAAGACTACAAACAAATCTCATACCCGCGCGCAACCACCAGGCGAGGGTGAACACGGAACTAGTCAATGACACTTGCGAACATCGCACGACTCCTCACGTGATGTGATCCTCGCGTCGGGCCGCGCACCTAGGTCATGCCCAGCCCGGATGCTCACGTACAGGACCCAGCTATCCGTCACACTGGCACCGAACCAAGAAGGTCCTTCTTCCGAACGGCGGGCACACCTGCATAGAGACCATCTGGTTCCGTGTCGACCGTAACGACCGATCCGGCAGCGACCACGCATCCCGATGCAATAGTCACGCCACCCAAAACCACCGCGCGTGCGCCGACCCAAGCACCGTCGTCGATAACGATTGGCCGAGAAGCGGCCAAACCAGCTCGCTGTGCCCGAGCGCCCATGTCATGAGATGAGGTGCACAACATCACTTGCTGACCAATCGCACAGTGCTCGCCAATAGTCACTTCAGCAACATTGTCAATCCAGACACCTTGATTGAGTATCGAATACCGGCCGATTTTCAATCGGTGAGTCTCGATGTGCACGCCGGGGAAGACATTCACCCTCCCGGCCTTCGCAATACCTAGCAGTCGCAGCAGTCCGTACCTCAAGTCGCGTGGAACCAATGCCGACCCGAGTATTCGATTAGCGAGCAAGTTCCAACACATTCGGTTGACATCTTGCGTGAGACGATCCGCATAGGGGCGCATCATGTAATTATGCAGTACCATCGCCTGCGGGGCACGCCGACCGGCTTACGCTCATTCCCTCCCTGTGAAGTACGATAGAAAATTCGAGCGCCGACAAGATGCCCAGCGGTAGAGGAACGACAGTCCCCGCCCCTCAAAC
>NZ_JBAQEO010000036.1:0-2408 GCF_049286785.1 Rhodococcus sp. (in: high G+C Gram-positive bacteria)
AAGATGGGACGAGTGCGTCCGCGGGTATGTAGTCGATTCTCGTCGCACTCCGGCGGTATGCGCCATAGCTGGAGCGGAGCACGCCGGCGGCCGTCACGCCGTGCGGGAGGCGACATATGGCCTAGTCGGGGGTGTCGACGTCCCGCCCGGTGCCCAGATCGGAGCAGTCGACCATCTCGGCACCGTGGGCGGTGAGGTACTTCTTGGCTCCGGTATCACCGGTAAGGCTCTGCCGCAAAGGTTTCCAGTGATCCCGGCCGATGAGTACGGGATGTCCGGGCCTGCCGTCGTAGCGGGCCTGTCGCAGACTCGACCGGATCACGTCGGGATCCACCGCCGCTATCCGCTGCACGGCGTCCACGCCGAGGTCGGGGAGGTCGACCAGTGTGATGACCACGGCGTCGACATTCTCGAAGGTCTCGGCCACCTCCAGCCCTCGGCGCAGGGATGCGGACATCCCGCTCCGCCAGTCTTCGGCGATCCCGACGGTAACCGGGACACCGGCGGGGAGGAGCGCTTCGGCGTCGGACGCCCGGGCACCGAGAATCACTATGGTCGGCATGCACCCCGCCGTCGACAGCACCCGGACCGCCCGGGTCAACCAGGGTTCGCCATTCTTGCCGGTGACCAGCGCCTTCGGCATACCCATCCGGGTGCCGCCCCCCGCGGCGAGCAGGACGCCCGCGACCGTTCGCCTTCCGCGTTCCATGTGTTTACGCTACGTTCCGCGCAGTACGCTTTCTCGACCTACGGGATATGAAGGAACGGACGCATGGTGGATCCGAAACGAGTGGGCGAACCCGCTGAGCAGTTGTTCGCGGGACCATGGGGTGGCTCCGGCAGCATCGTGGACATCGACGGGCCCGTTCACTGGGTCGAATACGGAGTCGGGAGTGACACCGGTGAGCCTCCGGTGGTGATGGTTCATGGCCTCGGCGGTTCACACCTCAACTGGGTCCGTGTGGCGCCGGCCCTGGCCGAGCACACACGGGTACTGACGGTGGATCTGCCCGGATTCGGGCTCAGCCCGGCCGGTCACCGCAAGACCGGTGTGCACGCCAACGCGGAGGTGCTGCACCGCTTTCTCCGTGACGTCGTCGGCACGCCGGTCATCCTTATGGGCAACTCCATGGGCGGCATGATCTCGTTGCTCGAGGCGTCCGCGCATCCCGAAGCGGTTGCCGGCCTGGTCCTCGTGGATGCCGCCATGCCCCTCCCCAGGAGGGTGCCGGATCCTCTGGTCGCAGTGCAGTTCGCGATGTACTTCACGCCCTTTGTGGGCGAGCGCTATCTGCAGCGCTCCGTCCACGGTCTGACCGACCGCGAGTTGGTGCAGAGGACTGTCAATCTGTGTTTCGCCGACCCGCGTCGCGCTTCGCCCGAGGTCCTCGAGGCGGCCACGGCTCTGGCGAAGTACCGTCGAGGCCTGCCGTCGCAGGACGCTGCGTTTCTGCAGGCCAGCCGGTCCCTGATGCGTACCCTTGCGCGGCCGCGCCGGTACCTCGACGCCATGCGCGCCATCGAGCAGCCCATCCTGATGGTGCACGGTGACCGCGACCGGCTGGTGCCGGTGGAAGCTGCGCACAGGGTCGCCGCCGCCAACACCGGCTGGGACAGTGAGATCATTCGCGGTGCGGGGCACACCCCTCAACTCGAAGATCCCGAGGCTGTGCTCGGGCACGTCATGACCTGGGTCCGTAAGCACGGACTCATCGCCGTGTAGTCGCGCAGAGTGGATGTGGATGTGGATGTGGGTGTCGGTTGGGAGCGCTCACCTCGGCCGGAATCGGACAGGTCCGGTGTAGAGGATCCTGTGCCAGCGGACGATACTGCCGGACAACACAATTGAGAATCCTGCAGTGACCTGAAGCCGAGGGCAAGTTTCGGCGAGAACCCACAGCACCGTAGGTCTCGGGCCTTGTCAGTCTCTCGATTTCGCGTCCGTAACTGTCGGTCGCAAGCTGGACGGACCGATGGAATCCAGTTTCTCGTGCAGCTTCCTGGTCGAGGTCTGGTACGAGCTGGGATCGGCGGGAAGCAACCACTGACGGAACCGGGCCATGGGTCCGACATTCACGCCGATCTCGTCGAGCACCTCGTCGACATGCCGCAGTGAGAACGGGATGATGTTCGTTCCTCGGGCGTGTTTACCCTCGGTTCGCTCGATCATCCAGTCGAGTCGCTTCTTGGTGAAGGCGCGGCGTGCGTCCGCCGCAGGAAGGTCGGACCCACCTTTGAGACAGCTAACCACCCACATCGCAGCAGCCTCTGCACTCAGCGGACTGAACAGCGACGATCCGTAACCGACGAAGAACAGCCGTGGGATGTCGAGCGGCATGATCTGGCGGTACAGTTCGAAGTTGCCGTTTTCATCGGTGAGGCGCCGCTGCATATCCTCGGTGAGGAAT
>NZ_JBAQEO010000037.1:0-17919 GCF_049286785.1 Rhodococcus sp. (in: high G+C Gram-positive bacteria)
ACGGCGGCCATAGCGGAGGGGAAACGCCCGGTCCCATTCCGAACCCGGAAGCTAAGCCCTCCAGCGCCGATGGTACTGCACCCGACAGGGTGTGGGAGAGTAGGACACCGCCGAACATCCGTTACCGAAAGGGGACCCAATATATTGGGTCCCCTTTCGTGCTTTGTGTGAAAGGAATGACTGTGTCGGAGAGTGGCGACGACGGGCGTCGACCCTTTCGGGGAGGCGGTGCCCCCAATTCCGGGCGGGGCGGTGCCCCCAACTCCGGGCGGGGCGGTGCCCCCAATTCCGGAAGGGGCGGTGCCCCCGGGTCGGGGTCGGGTGCTCCGAGTTCGGGACGAGGCGATTCCACCGGCGGACCGCGCCGTGATTCTCGCGGCGGCGGCGGCGATCGGCGGAGCGGCGGTCCTCGCCGCGGCGGCGAGGGTGGTTTCGCACCACGCGGCCGCGAGGGTGACCGTCCGCAGCGCCAGCAGGCCCGGCCGGACGAACCGGATCTGCCGGATGACGTGGAGGCCGGCGAACTCGATCCGTCGGTTCGACGGGATCTGCTGAGCCTGGACAAAACCAACGCGAATACTGTCGCGCGCCATCTCGTGATGGCGGGCAAACTCGTCGACGACGACCCGCGGCTTGCGCTTGCGCATGCGCGAGCGGCGCGTCAGCGGGCCGGCCGCATCGCTGTCGTCCGCGAGGCCGCAGGTATCACCGCCTATCACGCCGGTGAGTGGGCCGAGGCCCTGTCGGAACTCCGTGCCGCTCGTCGTATGGCTGGTGGCCCGGGACTGCTCGCTGTCATGGCGGACTGTGAGCGAGGACTCGGACGTCCGGAGCGTGCGATCGAACTCGGCCGAAGCGAGGAAGCTCGCGCGTTATCCGGCGACGACGCCGCGGAATTGCGGATGGTGGTGGCCGGGGCCCGTATGGACCTTGGGCAGTACGACCAGGCTGTGGTCACGCTGCAGACCCCGGATCTCGACGCTTCGCGCACCGGCTCGGGCGCGGCACGTCTGTTCTACGCGTACGCGGATGCCCTGGTCGCAGCTGGTCGCACCCAGGACGGACTCCAGTGGTTCCTCAACGCAGCTGCTGCGGACCTCGACGGTGACACCGATGCAGAGGAGCGTGTGGCCGAGTTGACCGGAGACGATCAGTGACGGTGCAGGGCGCCGGAAAGTCGGCTCCCCTGCGGGCCGCCTACGACACGCTGTTGCTCGACCTCGACGGCACTCTGTACCGGGGCTCACACGAAATTCCGGGTGCTCGCGACGCTGTGTGCTCCGGAGAGCAGTCGCTCTTCTACGTGACCAACAATGCGAGTCGTAGTCCCGCTGACGTGGCGCACCATCTCTCGGCTCTCGGCTTCGATGCGGACGAGTCGCGAGTGGTCACCAGCTCTCAATCTGCTGCACGCCTCCTGCAGGAGAATGTCGAGTCCGGTGCTGCAGTGCTGGTGGTCGGCACCGAGGCCTTGTGCGACGAAGTATCCCGGGTCGGACTGCGTCCGGTGCGGTTGTTCGACGATGAACCCGCAGCCGTGGTCCAAGGGCATTCGCCTGCGACGGATTGGGCAATCCTCGCGGAAGCGACGCTCGCCATCAGGGCAGGTGCGCTGTGGGTGGCCGCGAATCTCGATTCGACTCTGCCTACCGAACGCGGTTTGGTGCTCGGCAACGGATCGATGGTGGCGGCACTGCGGGCAGCGACCTCACGGGAACCTCTCGTTGCCGGGAAACCGGCTGCTCCCCTGATGGAAGATGCGATGCGCCGAAGCGGTTCTGTGCGTCCGCTCGTCGTGGGGGACCGGCTCGACACGGACATCGAAGGCGCGCATGCGGTCGGTCTCGAATCCCTTCTCGTGCTCACCGGTGTGAGCTCGGCAACCGACGTGTTGCGGGCGGTGGAGAATCAGCGCCCTACCTATGTCGCAGCGGATCTGGATGCGCTCAATCGGCCGGCCGATCAGTCTGGGATCGGCGAAGGCACCCGGTGGGCGGTCCATTTCGACGGCAAGGACCTGGTGATCGGGCCGGATGGTTCCGGCGCCCCGGTCGATGAGACCGCGTTGCTGCGTCAGGTGGCTCCGATTGCGTGGAAGTTCCCGGGCTTCGAACGCATCACGTCGACGGACACCGCATTGAGTGCCGTCCTGTCCGGCTGGAACAACTGACTCCCTCCGCCCCGCGGTTCGCTGTATGCGTATCGGAGGGCGATGGACTAGCGTTGTGGCCGATGAGCACGCCGATACCGCGCCCGGGAAGTCATCTACCTGGGCCTACTCAGACCGTCGACCCCGAGGAGATTCACGCGGAGGTCGACGGGTTTTTGTCGCGGCTGGGAGCTGTCGAGCCTGATCCCGCCGACGAGCACGGGGTGGGCATCATTCCCCGCCAGGCTCATCTTCTCGAGAAGGCCCACGACGTGTTGGTGCAGGCACTGGCCACCGTGGACAAGATCTGAGGTGGCCCGTCGTGCACGGGTGGATGCCGAACTGGTTCGGCGTGGACTGGCCCGGTCCCGCGAGCATGCTCAGGAACTGATCGCGTCGGGGCGCGTGTTGATTTCGGGTACGGCGGCGACCAAGCCGGCCACCGCGGTGGAGGCCGGCACACCACTGCGGGTGGTCGAGGTTGACAACGAGGTGTCCTGGGCGTCGCGCGGTGCCCACAAACTGCTCGGTGCGCTGGAGGCGTTCGAGCCTCGCGGACTTTCGATCGAGGGCAAACGCTGTCTGGACGCAGGTGCCTCGACCGGGGGTTTCACGGACGTTCTTCTGCACAAGGGTGCCCGCGAGGTCGTGGCGGTCGACGTCGGGTATGGCCAGTTGGTGTGGCGGCTGCAATCCGACGACCGTGTGCACGTGATCGACCGCACCAATGTCCGGTCGATCGATGCCGAACAGATCGGTGGCCGTGTCGATCTCGTGGTCGCTGATCTGTCGTTCATCTCGCTGGAACTCGTGCTGCCTGCGTTCATCGCCTGCGTCCGCGAGGGCGGGGACCTGATCCCGATGGTGAAGCCGCAGTTCGAGGTAGGCAAGGACCGTGTGGGCACGGGTGGGGTGGTGCGAGATCCGGAACTGCGGGTCGAGGCGGTGCTGTCGGTCGCGAACAGGGCGGCGGTGCTGGGCCTGCATACTCTGGGCGCCGTCGCGAGTCCGTTGCCGGGACCCTCCGGAAACGTCGAGTACTTCCTGTGGCTGCATGCTGGTGTCACACCCGAGGCGGATGATGTAGCCGGCCGGTCGGTGGAGGAATTGATTCGCACCGCCGTACAGGAGGGACCACAGTGAGAGAGGGAAGCGGCGGCACCCGCGAAGACGAGCGGGAAATCCTGCTCGTGGCGCACCCGGGCCGGCCGGAGATCACCGAGACCGCGCGCCGCGTCGGCGCGATCTTCGCGCACGCAGGCATCGGGATGCGGGTGCTTGTCGACGAGGTCGACAGCACGCGGATCGAACCCGCCGACGAGAGGGCGCCGGACGCCTTCCAAGTACCGGGGCTGGCGCTGGCCATCGTTCAGGCCGGCCCGGATGCCGCGCGTGGCTGCGAGATGGTGCTGGTACTCGGCGGCGACGGAACCTTCCTTCGCGCAGCGGAACTCGCGCAGGCCGCGTCCATTCCCGTCCTCGGAATCAACCTGGGTCGCATCGGTTTCCTCGCCGAGGCCGAGGCGGAACATCTCGACGAGGCTCTTGGTCAGGTGGTGCGCCGCGAATACCGCGTCGAGCGCCGTATGACGTTGGATGTGGCGATACGACTCGACGACGAGATCATCGAGCGCGGCTGGGCTCTCAACGAAGCCAGTATCGAGAACCGGTCGCGGCTGGGAGTGCTCGAAGTGGTGCTCGAAGTCGACGGCCGCCCCGTATCCGCCTTCGGCTGCGACGGGGTACTGATCTCGACTCCGACCGGCTCCACCGCCTACGCGTTCTCCGCCGGCGGTCCCGTGGTCTGGCCGGAACTCGAGGCATTGCTGGTGGTGCCCAGTAACGCGCACGCACTTTTCGCTCGTCCACTCGTCACCAGCCCCGAATCGGTGATCGCGGTGGAGACGATGGCCGGCAGCCACGACGGTCTGGTGTTCTGTGACGGGCGGAGAACGCTCGAATTGCCGGCGGGAGCGCGGGTGGAGGTGGTGCGCGGGCGGGAGCCCGTTCGCTGGGTACGACTGGATTCGGCTCCGTTCGCGGACCGGTTGGTGCGAAAGTTCGAACTGCCCGTCACCGGGTGGCGAGGAAGGAAGCCCTAGACGTGCTTGCAGAGATCAGGATCGAGAGCCTCGGTGTGATCTCCGAGGCCTCGGCGCAGTTCCACGAAGGTTTGACGGTGCTGACCGGTGAGACCGGTGCGGGCAAGACGATGGTGGTGACGAGCCTGCATCTGCTGAGCGGGGCTCGCGCCGACGCCGGCCGGGTGCGACTCGGTGCGCCGCGCGCGATCGTCGAGGGCCGATTCGTGACCGATGAGGGTTCCGAACACATCGAACGTGCCGTTACTCGCCTGCTCGAGTCGACGGGTGCCGAGCGGGACGAGGACGGCACCATCATCGCCGTCCGGACCGTGGGCAGCGACGGACGGTCGCGGGCGCACCTCGGTGGGCGCAGCGTCCCCGCGGGAGTGTTGTCCGAATTCACCGATCCGCTTCTCACGGTGCACGGCCAGAACGACCAACTGCGGCTGCTCCGCCCCGATCAGCAGCGCGCCGCACTCGACAGGTTTGCCGACAAGGCCGTCGGGCCGCTCCTGGCGCGGTACCGCAAGCACCGTGACGAATGGATGACCGTCCGAGCCGAGCTGATCGAGAGGACCGGACGCACGCGGGAACTGGCACAGGAAGCCGACCAGCTCACCTTTGCGCTCCAGGAGATCGACGGCGTCGCGCCGACCCCCGGCGAGGACGGGTCGATCGTTTCCGAGGTCCGCAGGTTGAGCGAACTCGATTCGTTGCGGTCGGCTGCTCAGGATGCGCACACGGCTCTTACCGGTAGCGACGAGATGGACGGCGACGAGGCGGCGGCGCCGGCACTCGACCTTCTGTCGGAGGCGAGGGCTCGAATCGAGTCCGCGTCCGACCCGGAACTCGACGGGCTCGGCCCCCGCCTTGCCGATGCGATCGCCGTGGTTACCGACGTTGCGCAGGATCTCACCACCTATCTCGCCGGACTCCCCGTCGACCCGGGGGCGCTGGATTCTCTGCTGTCCCGGCAGGCCGAGCTGAAGAATCTGACACGCAAGTACGCGGCAGATGTCGACGGTGTCCTCGAATGGGCGGACAACGCACGTGCCCGGCTCGCGAAGATCGACGTCTCGTCCGATGCTCTGGCCACGCTCACCAAGCAGGTCGAAGAGTCGGCCGTCGCCACCGCGGAGGCGGCGTCGAAGCTCAGTGCTGCTCGCGCCAAGGCATCATCCAAGCTCGCCAAGGCCGTGAGTTCCGAGCTGGCCGGCCTCGCGATGGGACGTGCCGCCCTCGAAGTGTCGGTTCGGCCGCGGGCGGCAGGCCCCCAGGACACGGCGCCCCTGGTCGTCGACGGTGTGGAACTGCACGCGGGGTCCTCGGGTGTCGACGAGGTGGAGTTCCGGCTGTCGGCCCACAGCGGCGCTCAGTCGCTACCCATCAGCAAGAGTGCCTCCGGCGGTGAGCTCTCGCGGGTGATGCTCGCCCTCGAGGTGGTACTGGCCGGGTCCGACTCCGGCGCGACGATGGTGTTCGACGAGGTGGATGCCGGGGTGGGCGGCCGCGCCGCCGTGGAGATCGGGCGGCGCCTTGCCCGTCTGGCCCGAACCCACCAGGTGATCGTCGTGACGCACCTGCCGCAGGTGGCGGCGTTCGCCGACACCCATCTGGTGGTAGACAAGGTGGACGAGGCGGGCGGTGTTGTCAGCAGCGGCGTGCGAACACTCACCGATGACGAACGCGTCGTGGAGCTGGCCCGGATGCTGGCCGGACTGGACGATACCGAGACTGGAAGAGCACACGCGGAGGAGCTGTTGGCCACGGCGAGCGCCGAACGCCGCTAGCGAAAACTGTTGGTGAACGTGTGGCTGCTGTGGTAGTTGGTTCGGCGCGCCTCCACAGGTCGGCTGCGAATCCGGTCCATCATCGAATCCATGAAGATGCCGGCACTGCTGTCACGTAACACCGAAACTTTGCCTGGGGTCAGCGGCATCGCCAGGGTGGATCGCAACACGGCCAAGTTGCTGCGACGCGTCGGACCCGGTGACATCGTCGTTCTCGACGAGCTCGACCTCGATCGCGGTACCGCGGACGCGCTGGTGAAGGCCGGCGTCCTCGCAGTGATCAACGCGTCGCCCTCGATTTCTGGGCGCTATCCCAATCTCGGTCCCGAAGTGATTGTCGCCAACGGAATCATGCTCGTCGACTCCGCGGGCACCGAGGTGTTCAAGAGCATCAAGGACGGGAGCAAGATCCGGATCAACGAGGGGGGTGTGTACTCGGGGGAGCGGCGGATCGCCAAGGGTGACGATCAGTCCGAGGCCGAGATCTCCGACCGGATGATCGAGGCGAAGACCGGTCTGGTCGATCATCTGGAGGCGTTCTCCGGCAACACCATCGAGTTCATCCGAACCGAGAGTCCGTTGTTGATCGACGGTGTCGGTGTCCCGGACGTCGATGTCGACATGAAGGAACGGCATGTCGTGATCGTGTCCGATGGACCGGATCACGTAACCGATCTCAAGAACCTCAAGCCCTTCATCAAGGAGTACTCGCCGATCCTCATCGGTGTGGGCGCCGGAGCCGACGTTCTGAACTCCGCGGGCTATCGGCCCGACCTGATCGTGGGTGACCCCGAGGACGTCACGAGCGCAACCTTGAAGTCGGGTGCCGAGGTGGTGCTTCCCGCCGATCAGGACGGACATGCGCCGGGACTGTCGCGGATCCAGGACCTCGGAATCGGTGCGATGACGTTCCCCGCCTCCGGATCGCCGTCCGACCTGGCGCTGCTGCTCGCCGATCATCACGGTGCTTCCCTGATCGTGACGGTCGGCAACACGGTGTCGCTCGACGAATTCTTCGATCGCGGTCGCCGTGACAGCAATCCGTCGGCCTTCATGACCCGGCTCAAGGTGGGGCCCAAGCTGGTCGACGCCAAGGCCGTCGCGACGCTGTATCGCAGTCGTGTATCGGGTGCCGCAATCGCATTGCTCGTGCTGGCAGCACTGGTGGCGGTGGTTGTCGCTCTGGTGGTGTCGAATCTCGGTGGTGAAGCGCTCGACTGGGTCATCACGACGTGGGACAGCTTGGTGGTGTGGGTGCAGGGGTTCACCAAGTGATTTCCCTGCGTCAACACGCCATTTCCATCGCGGCGATTTTTCTGGCGCTGGCGATCGGCGTGGTTCTGGGGACAGGGCTGTTGTCGAGTGGTCTCGTCTCGGGACTGCGTGACGACAAGGCCGATCTGCAGAATGACGTGGAGAAGGCGAACGAACGCAACAACCAGTTGACCGAACAGCTGAACGCGGCCGACGGATTCGATTCCGCCGTGTCCGGGCGGGTGGTCCGGGATGTTCTGGCGCAGCGCACGGTCATGGTGATCACCTCCCCGGACGCCGATCCGGGCGATCTCGACGGAGTCAACAGGCTTGTCGCACAGTCCGGTGGGACTGTCACCGGCCACGTATCACTGACGGATTCCTTCGTCGACGCCACCGGTGGGGATCGCCTGCGCACCGTGGTCAACAACGTGATTCCGGCCGGGGTCACCCTGAAGACGGGGGCCGTCGACCAGGGCAGTCTTGCCGGTGATCTGCTGGGCTCGGTTCTGATGCTCGAGCGGGACACCAGCGAGCCGCAGAGTTCCCCCGAGGAGAGGGTCCTCGCACTCGAAACCCTGCGAGGTGCCGGATTCATCAGCTACGACGACGGGTCCGTCCAGCCGGCGCAACTCGCGGTGGTGCTGACGGGCGATCGCGACGTCGAGGACGAAACCGCCAGCGGCAACCGGGGTGCCGTCGTGGCGCGGTTCGCGGGCGCGCTGGATGCCCGCGGAGCCGGCGCGGTGCTGGCGGGACGTCCGGCCAGTGCACAGGGCAACGGTGCGGTCGCGGTGGCGCGGGCGGACGCAGCACTGTCATCGGCGCTGACGACGATCGACAACATCGATCGCGAGGCGGGCAAGATCACCGTGCCGCTCGCGCTGCAGGAACAACTGGCCGGCGGCACGGGACGGTACGGAACGGGACCGGGCACCACGGGCGTCACCGTCGGAGCGACTCCGGCGTAGCGGGCGTCACATGCGGCAATCTCGGCGCGTTGTTTCCCGGAGGTCCGCAGAGGTGTTACCGTGAAGTCCCGTGGGTCGGCAGGCCCCAGTATTGCTCGAACAGACCAAGCCCTGCACAGTCGTCACGGGAGCCCTTTTGCCACAGTCACGCACTCATTCGCGTACAGCCACCAAGCACATCTTCGTGAGCGGCGGCGTTGCCTCTTCGCTGGGCAAGGGCCTCACCGCCTCGAGCCTCGGCCAGTTGCTGACCGCGCGGGGAATGCGCGTGACGATGCAAAAGCTGGATCCGTACCTCAACGTCGATCCTGGCACCATGAACCCTTTCCAGCACGGCGAGGTGTTCGTCACCGAAGACGGTGCCGAGACCGATCTGGACGTCGGGCACTACGAGCGCTTTCTCGACCGTGATCTGTCCGGTCAGGCGAATGTGACCACAGGCCAGGTGTATTCGACGGTCATTGCCAAGGAGCGTCGCGGTGAATACCTCGGCGACACCGTCCAGGTCATCCCGCACATCACCGACGAGATCAAGAGCCGCATCCTCGCGATGAGCGGACCGGACCTTCAGGGGCATCGTCCGGACGTGGTGATCACCGAGATCGGTGGCACGGTCGGCGACATCGAGTCGCAGCCGTTCCTCGAGGCAGCGCGTCAGGTCCGCCACGAGATCGGCCGGGACAACGTCTTCTTCCTTCACGTCTCTCTGGTGCCGTACCTGGCCCCGTCGGGTGAGCTCAAGACCAAGCCGACGCAGCACTCGGTGGCCGCGCTGCGCAACATCGGTATCCAGCCCGATGCACTTGTTCTGCGATGCGACCGTGACGTCCCCGATGCGCTGAAGAACAAGATCGCGTTGATGTGCGACGTCGACATCGAGGGCTGCATCTCCTGCCCGGATGCCCCGAGCATCTACGACATCCCGAAGGTGCTGCACAGCGAGGGCCTCGACGCGTACGTCGTGCGCAAGCTCGGTCTGCCGTTCCGCGACGTCGACTGGACGGAATGGGGCAATCTGCTCGAGCGTGTGCACCAGCCGCGTGAGACCGTGCGGGTGGCGCTGGTCGGCAAGTACGTCGACCTCCCGGACGCCTACCTCTCGGTTACCGAGGCGCTTCGGGCCGGTGGCTTCGCGAACCGTTCCAAGGTCGAGATCGTCTGGGTGCCGTCGGACGCCTGCGAGACGGAAGCCGGCGCGCAGGCGGCGCTCGGCGACGTGGACGGCGTGCTCATCCCGGGTGGCTTCGGAATTCGCGGGATCGAGGGCAAACTCGGCGCCATCACGTACGCGCGTCATCGCAAGATCCCGTTGCTCGGACTGTGCCTGGGTCTTCAGTGTGTCGTCATCGAGGCTGCGCGAAGTGTCGGCCTCACCGATGCCAACTCCGCCGAATTCGAGCCCGAGACCACGCATCCCGTCATCTCCACGATGGCGGATCAGGAAGACGTCGTGGCCGGTGAGGCCGACCTGGGCGGCACCATGCGACTCGGTGCCTACCCTGCCGTCCTGCAGAAGGGATCGGTCGTCGCACGCGCCTACGGAACCGAGGAGGTTTCGGAGCGGCATCGGCACCGCTACGAGGTCAACAACGCGTACCGCGACCGCATCGCGAAGAGTGGTCTCCGGTTCAGCGGAACCTCCCCGGACGGTCATCTCGTCGAGTTCGTCGAGTATCCCGCCGATCAGCATCCGTTCTTCGTCGCCACCCAGGCGCATCCCGAGCTCAAGAGCCGGCCGACGCGCCCGCACCCGCTCTTCGCGGCGTTCGTGGAGGCGGCACTGAAGTACAAGCTGGAAGAGCGTCTGCCGGTCGATGTGCACGGCGAGGACCCGGCGAACTCCGATACCGGCATCGCCGAGCTGGGGTCTTCCGCAGATCTCGGCGAGGTCGCGTCCGTCGACAGCGCCGGATAAGCCGGCCCCGACATGAACGAGGCCGGCCGGCACGAGTTCGAAACCCTGGACTCGCGGACCGTGTACAGCGGGGCGATCATCGCGCTGCGAGTGGACCACGTCGCCATGCCGGACGGCCGGACCGCCGACCGTGAGGTGGTGGAGCATCACGGTGCGGTCGCGGTCGTCGTCCTCGACGACCTCGACCGCCTCGTTCTCATTCACCAGTACCGGCATCCGGTGGGTCGCCGGTTGTGGGAGATTCCCGCCGGACTCCTGGACGCCCCGGGGGAGGACCCGCTCGACGCAGCCCAGCGCGAACTGGCGGAGGAGACGGGACTTGCCGCGGGAAAGTGGTCGGTCCTCGTGGACATTGCGCTCTCACCGGGATTCACGGACGAATCGGTGCGGGTATTCCTCGCCGAGGACCTCCGCGAGGTGGATCGGCCCGAACCGGAGCACGAGGAAGCCGACCTCGAGGTGGAACGCATCCCGCTCGGCGAGGCGGTGGCCATGGTGCTCCGCGGGGAGATCGTCAATGCCACGGCCGTCTCGGGTGTGATGGCGCTGGCCGCGATGCACTCCCGGCCGGACAGTCTGCGGCTTCTCCGTGCGCCGGATGCGCCCTGGGCGGATCGTCCCGTGAAATTCAGCGAGCGCAAACGCTCTCACGCCACCGGAAACCGGACCACGGGGTCATGAGGACGTGATTGCGCGGCAGGTTGATTCGTATCTCGATCACATCGCGGTCGAACGGGGCGCGGCCCGCAACACCCTCAGTTCCTATCGCCGTGACCTCACGCGGTACGTGCAGTTCCTCGCCGATCGTGGCATCGATGACATCAGCCGGGTGCGCGAGCAGGACGTCAGCGACTTCGTGATCGCCTTGCGGAGCGGTGACCCGGCACGTGAACGTCCCGCTCTCGCCCCGAGTTCGGCGGCACGAGCCCTGATCGCGGTTCGGGGGCTGCATCGATTCGCGGCGGCCGAGGGCGCTGCAGCCGTCGACGTGGCCCGCGACGTCCGGCCGCCGTCACCGGGCAAGCGACTCCCCAAGTCACTCCCCGTCGCCGACGTGCTGTCCCTGCTCGAGGCTGTTGGTGGTGACAGCCCCGGGGACGGGCCACGCAGCCTTCGGGACCGCGCACTGCTCGAGCTGCTGTATTCGACCGGGGCCCGCATCTCGGAGGCTGTGGGACTCGACGTCGACGACATCGACACGGAAACCCGGTCGGTGCTGTTGCGCGGCAAAGGTGGCAAGCAGAGGGTGGTGCCGGTGGGCCGTCCGGCGGTCGAGACGCTCGATGCCTACCTGATCAGGGGCCGGCCCGGTCTGGTCTCGCGTGCGACACCCGCGCTCTTCCTCAATGTGCGGGGTGGGCGGCTGTCCCGGCAGAGCGCCTGGCAGGTGCTGCACACGGCCGCCGAGTCGGCCGGAATCGGCGCTGCGGTGTCGCCGCATACGCTGAGGCACTCCTTCGCGACACATCTTCTCGACGGCGGAGCCGATGTGCGGGTGGTGCAGGAGTTACTGGGGCACGCGTCTGTGACGACCACACAGATATATACGCTGGTGACGGTGGGTGCGCTGCGTGAGGTGTGGGCCGAGGCGCATCCCCGGGCGCGCTGACGGAATGCGTGTCGAGGGAAGAATTCGCGGTACGAAGCGGTAGCGTTCGTATAACGATGTGGGATCGACAGCGACCATCCAGAGAACAGGGGATCATCGGACCGTGGTGACACCGCAGCCGCCAGCAGCGGAGTCAGAGCACTCGCAATCGGAGGGCGACATGTTCGACATGCGGCAGACCGACACCGCCGACTCACGCTTGTTCGGCAATTCCGGGATGGACGGTCTCGCGATCACACCCGGGTCCGACGCCAGGACGAGTGCAGTGGGCGAACTCGGTCCCACCGGGCGGCCGACCCGCGAGGTACCCGAACCCGCTCCGTTGCAGTCTCACGGCCCCGCCAAAATCATCGCAATGTGCAATCAGAAGGGCGGCGTGGGTAAGACGACGTCGACCATCAACCTGGGCGCGTCGCTCGCCGAGTACGGCCGACGGGTTCTGCTGGTCGACTTGGATCCACAGGGTGCGTTGTCCGCTGGACTCGGTGTGGCACACCATGATCTCGATTTGACGGTCCACAATCTGCTCGTCGAACCACGAGTGTCGATCGACGACGTACTGATGCGGACCCGCGTCGAGGGGCTCGACCTCCTGCCCAGCAACATCGACCTGTCGGCAGCGGAGATCCAGCTCGTCACAGAGGTCGGACGGGAACAGACCCTCGGCCGCGTGCTGCACCCGGTGCTCGACCGGTACGACTACGTGCTCATCGACTGCCAGCCTTCTCTCGGACTGCTCACCGTCAATGCGCTCGCCTGCGCGGACTCGGTGATCATTCCGATGGAATGCGAGTACTTCAGTCTGCGCGGCCTCGCCCTTCTCAACGACACCGTCGAGAAGGTGCACGATCGCCTCAACCCCAAGCTCGAACTGGCCGGCATCGTCGTGACCATGTTCGACTCGCGAACCCTCCACGCCCGTGAAGTGATGGCACGGGTGGTGGAAGTGTTCGGCGACCTGGTCTACGACACCGTCATCAACCGGACCGTGCGATTTCCCGAGACCTCGGTCGCCGGCGAGCCGATCACAACCTGGGCGCCGAAGTCGACCGGGGCGGAAGCGTACCGGGCGCTGGCTCGCGAGGTCATCCACCGGTCCGGCCGGTAAGTGGTGACCTCGCAGGAGACCATGGCGCCACCGCAGATCGAAGATCCATCCACGGAAGCATCGGTATCGGACGCCCCGGGGGAGCCACAGCCGGCCGCGGTCAAGCCCGGCTTCCGTGTGACCCTTCGCAATTTCGAGGGACCGTTCGACCTTCTGCTCACACTCATCAACCAGCGCGAGCTGGACGTCACCGAAGTTGCTCTCCACCAAGTCACGGACGACTTCATCACCTACACCAGGTTGCTCGGCGCCGAGATGGGCCTCGACCAGACCACCGAGTTCCTCCTCGTCGCGGCCACCCTCCTCGACTTGAAGGCGGCCCGTCTGCTGCCGTCGGGGCAGGTGGAGGATGCGGAGGACCTGGCGCTTCTCGAGGCCCGCGACCTGTTGTTCGCGCGAGTGCTTCAGTACCGCGCCTACAAGCAGGTAGCACAGCTCTTCGGGGAACTCGAGGCGGCGGCACTGCGCCGCTACCCGCGTTCGGTGGCCCTGGAGGACCAGTTCACCGACCTGCTGCCGGAGGTGTTGCTCGGCGTCGATGCGCAGCGGTTCGCCGAGATCGCCGCGATGGTGTTCACTCCGCGGCCCACACCCTCGGTGGGGCTGGGGCACCTCCACGTCCAGACGGTGTCGGTGCCCGAGCAAGCCGCCCGCATGCTGGAGCTGCTCCGGGAACGCGGAGTCGGTGAATGGGCGAGCTTCGGCGACCTGGTGGCCGAATGCGAAGTGACCGTCGAGATCGTGGCAAGATTTCTTGCTCTACTGGAGCTGTATCGCGAGCAGGCGGTGTTGTTCGAGCAGCCCGAGCCGCTCGGCGAATTACTGGTGAGCTGGACCGGGGACGTCACCCGCGCCCCGGTGACCGAGGAGGACTACGGATGAGTTCGCCGCCGATCGACGAGCCGGACCACACCGAGGTCGAGGAGGGTGAACCGGAGCTCTCCGATACCGAACTCGAAGCGGTGCTCGAGTCGCTGCTGCTCATCGTGGACTCACCCGCAGGTGCCGAACAGCTCGCCTCGGTGACCGGTGCGTCTGTGAATCGCATCACGGAAGTCCTGAACCGGATGTCCGCGGCGCTCACCGAACGCGGCAGCGGGATGGATCTCCGATATGCCGGTGACGGTTGGCGTCTCTACACGCGCACCACATACGCGCCCTACGTGGAACGGCTGTTACTCGACGGTGCCCGGTCGAAGCTGACACGGGCAGCATTGGAAACTCTGGCCGTGGTGGCATACCGTCAACCGTTGACCCGCGCACGGATCAGTGCGGTACGCGGCGTCAACGTGGACGGCGTGGTGCGCACACTCCTCGCTCGCGGATTGATCGCCGAAGCCGGTGTCGATCCCGATACCAACGCCACACAGTATTCGACCACGGAGCTCTTTCTGGAACGGCTCGGTCTGGCGTCACTCGCCGACCTGCCCGCCCTCGCGCCGTTGTTGCCCGACGTCGATCTGATCGACGACATCAGCGACAGCCTGGAATCTGACCCACGATTTGCGAGAATGAACAAAGCTACGGCGTCCACAGAAGAGTTGGACACCGGGCTCGACACCGAAGACTGACAGGGATCGTAGAAAAAGTGAAGAAACCCGCTCGCCGAGATGGCACACCGGATCGCAAGAACAATCAGAAGCAACGCCCAGACAGGTCGGAGACCGCGCAGCGGTCCGGCAGGCCGGAGGCCGGGCAGCGGTCCGGCAGGCCGGACGCCGCGAAGAGTACGTCGGGGAGGTCCGACGCCGCTCCCCAGAACAAGCGGGGCAAGCCCAAGTCGGCCAAACCGCAGCGTGCCCACGTACCCGCACCCAAGGTCAGCAACGCCAAGCCGGCGCGGCACCAGCACGCGATGGAACGACCCGCGGGTCCCCCGCAGGGTGACGGTGTGCGCCTGCAGAAGGTTCTCGCGCAGGCCGGTGTCGCATCGCGCCGCGCAGCCGAGGAACTGATCACCCAGGGACGCGTCGAGGTCGACGGCCGCATCGTCGTCGAGCAGGGCCTGCGAATCGATCCCGAGAACGCGGTGGTCCGCGTGGACGGTGTCCGCGTCGTTGTGCAGAAGGACCTGGTCCACCTTGCACTGAACAAGCCCCGTGGATGGCAGTCGACCATGTCGGACGACCTCGGACGACCCTGTGTCGGCGACATCGTGTCGGAGCGCGTCACAGCCGGCCAGCGTCTCTTTCATGTCGGCCGCCTGGACGCCGACACCGAGGGACTGCTACTCCTCACCAACGACGGCGATCTCGCCCACCGGCTCATGCACCCGTCGTTCGAGGTGTCCAAGACCTACCTGGCGACCGTGTCCGGTGGACTCGAACGGGGCGTCGGGAAGAAGCTGAAGGAAGGGGTGGAACTCGACGACGGTCCGGCCAAGGTCGATGCGTTCACCCTCCTCGACATCAACGAGGGCAAGTCTCTCGTGCGGGTCACGCTGCACGAAGGTCGCAAGCACATCGTCCGGCGCCTGTTCGAGGCGGTGGGCCACCCGGTGATCCGCCTGGTCCGCACGGATATCGGTGCGGTCGCACTGGGCGAACAGCGGCCGGGCACCTTGCGAGTCCTCGGGCGCGGTGAGGTCGGCGGCCTCTACGGGGCGGTGGGGCTGTGAGTACATCTTCGTTGGTCGTTGCCATGGACGGTCCGTCCGGAACCGGAAAGTCGAGCGTGTCCCGCCGGCTGGCGCAGCGACTCGGGGCCCGCTACCTCGACACCGGCGCACTGTACCGGATCGCGACGCTGCACGCGCTGCGCAAGGGTGTGGATCTTTCCGATTCCGTAGCGATCGCCGAGGCGACGACCGGTTTGCCGTGGTCGATCGGCACCGATCCCGCTGCCGAGCAGGTGCTGCTCGACGGTGAGGACGTCGGTGAGGAGATCCGCGGTGACGCAGTGACCGCGGCCGTGTCGGCGGTCTCCGCTGTTCCGGCGGTACGTGAACTTCTCGTTGATGCGCAGCGTCGTCTCGCGGCCGAGAACGCGCGAATCGTCGTCGAGGGCAGGGACATCGGCACCGTGGTGCTTCCCGACGCCGACGTGAAGATCTACCTGACTGCCTCCGCGGAAACCCGGGCCGGTCGCAGAAATGCGCAGAATGTCGCCGAGGGGCGGGGCGACGACTACGCCGCGGTACTCGCAGATGTGCAGCGTCGTGATCACCTCGACTCCACGCGCGCCGTGTCGCCGTTGCGTCCGGCCGACGATTCCGTGCTGGTCGACACCAGCGAACTCGGAATCGACGAAGTGATCGACAAGTTGCTGCTGGTAGTAAGTGAGAGAACTGGAGCAGGGCAGTGACCGAACAATTCACCACCGAGTTCGCGGGCGACGGAACCTGGAGTGAGGAATCCGACTGGGAGATCTTGGACCTCGAGGACGGCGGCGACGGAGAGTCCCACGTCCCGGTTCCGACACTCGCCGTGGTCGGTCGCCCCAACGTCGGCAAGTCCACCCTCGTCAATCGCATCATCGGCCGACGTGAAGCCGTGGTCGAGGACATTCCCGGGGTCACCCGCGACCGCGTCTCCTACGAGGCGAACTGGAGTGGGCGCCGATTCCTGGTGCAGGACACGGGCGGCTGGGAACCCGACGCCAAGGGACTGCAGCAGTCCGTCGCGCGGCAGGCCGAACTCGCGATGCAGACCGCGGATGCGATTCTGCTGGTCGTGGATGCCGTGGTCGGTGCCACCGCGACAGACGAAGCGGTATCCAAGGTTCTCCGCCGGTCCAAGACCCCGGTCCTTCTCGTGGCCAACAAGGTCGACGACAGCCGGACCGAGTCCGAAGTGGCTGCTCTCTGGTCGCTGGGGCTCGGACAGCCCTATTCGGTCAGTGCGACGCACGGGCGAGGCACCGGAGACCTGCTCGACGAGGTGCTCGCGGTACTGCCCGAAACGCCGCGGGAAGGCATTCCCGGCGGTGGGCCGAGGCGCGTGGCGCTGGTCGGCAAACCGAACGTCGGAAAGTCGAGTCTGCTGAACAAGTTGTCCGGTGACGAACGTTCGGTGGTGCACGACGTGGCCGGCACTACCGTGGATCCCGTCGACACGATCGTCGAACTCGGCGGAAGGCCGTGGCGCTTCGTCGACACGGCGGGTCTGCGTAAGCGCGTGAGTCACGCCAGCGGCGCGGAGTTCTATGCGTCGCTGCGGACGAAGAGTGCCATCGAGGCCGCCGAGGTCGCGATCCTGCTCATCGACGCCTCGGAACCGATCTCGGAGCAGGATCTGCGGGTGCTGAGCATGGTGGCCGACGCAGGCCGGGCCCTCGTGATCGCGTTCAACAAGTGGGATCTCGTCGACGAGGAGCGGCGCCTGCAACTCGACCGTGAGGTCGATCGTGATCTGGTGCGCGTTCCCTGGGCGCAGCGCGTCAACATTTCGGCGCAGACCGGTCGAGCCGTGCAGAAGCTCGTACCCGCACTCGACACGGCGCTGGAATCGTGGGACAAGCGGATCCCGACCGGCCGGCTCAACAACTGGCTGAAGGAAGTTGTAGCGGCCACGCCACCGCCGATGCGCGGTGGGCGACTGCCTCGGGTGATGTTCGCGACACAGGCCGGTACCCGGCCGCCGACGTTCGTGCTCTTCACCACGGGGTTCCTCGAGGCCGGTTACCGCCGGTTCATCGAGCGTCGCCTGCGTGAGGAGTTCAACTTCGACGGCAGCCCGGTGCGTATTTCCGTGAGAGTGCGGGAGAAGCGGGACCGCCGGACCCGGTAGGGGAAGCTGAACCCCGCTGACCAGGCGATTAGCGTTACAGACGACCGCTGATGTAATCTCATCGAGCACCCCGAGAGGGTGTGGACGGGCTGTGGCGCAGCTTGGTAGCGCACTTGACTGGGGGTCAAGTGGTCGCAGGTTCAAATCCTGTCAGCCCGACAGTGTAGGTAACGGCACTCCACCTCAACGGTGGGGTGCCGTTCGTCATTGCGCGGCCGATCGGTGAGCCGACGGGCGGTGAGGTCGGCGACTCGCTCACCGCGCTCGGGGTCCGGCAAGGCTCAACGCTCGAACCCGAACTGCGCAAAGATC
>NZ_JBAQEO010000038.1:0-1683 GCF_049286785.1 Rhodococcus sp. (in: high G+C Gram-positive bacteria)
GATCAGACGAAGCTGCGGACCTGGCACGCGCTCGTCGCCAACTACTCACCGGCAGTACGGAGTCCGGCCCCGGTGGCCGACCCGGCACCGGTCACGGGCGACGACTGGATGCCGCCGCACTCCGGCATGCGATGGTGGACCTGCACGAATTCTGGTTGACGACAAAGGGTGCCGAGGTCGGACTGAAACCCGACTCCGGCTTCGCGCTCGTGGCGGTCGGCGGACTCGGCCGGCGAGAACTGTTGCCCTACTCCGATCTGGATCTGATACTTCTGCACGAGGACATGGATCCCGCTGTGGTGGCGCACGTTGCCGACCAACTCTGGTATCCGTTGTGGGATGCGCACATCAAGCTGGACCACAGTGTGCGCACCATCCCGCAGGCCCTTCAGGTGGCGGCAACCGACATCTCCGCGGCGCTCGGAATGCTCGAAGCCCGGCACATAGTGGGCGATCTCGAGCTCACCAATCTTCTCATCAGCGCGGTACGTCGCGAATGGCGCACCAACATCCGGAATCGGTTCGAACCGCTCATCGCCCAGACGCAAGCGCGCTGGGAGCGCAGCGGTGAGATCGCCCACCGGGCCGAGCCCGACCTGAAGAGTGGTCGCGGTGGACTGCGGGACGTACAGCTGCTCAACGCACTGTCCATCGCGCAGCTGACCGACGGCATGCCAGGACTGGGACCCGAATCACCGGGCGGGGGATTGGCTCTTGCTCACCGCCGGATCCTCGACGTGCGCACCGAACTGCACCGAGTGGCCGGTCGATCCCGCGATCAGTTACGCGCGCAGGATGCGGACGAGATCGGTGCTGCTCTGCGTATCGGTGATCGTTTCGACCTCGCGAGGATGCTGAGCGATGCCGCACGCACGATCAGTTATTCGGTGGACGTCGGGGTGCGCACCGCGGCCAACGCCCTCCCGCGCCGCGGTCTGGCGCGGTTGCGGCGCCCACCCGTCCGTCGGCCCCTCGACGAGGGTGTGGTCGAACATGCGGGGGAGGTGGTTCTCGCACGTGACGCCCGCCCGAGCAAGGATCCGGGACTGGTCATGCGGGTTGCCGCGGCGTCGGCGACCACGGGAATGCCGATGTCGGCGTCCACGCTGAATCGGCTGGCCGACCATGCGCCCGAATTGCGCGAACCGTGGCCGAAGGAGGCGCTGAACGATCTTCTGGTTCTGCTCGGTGCCGGGAAACAAGCCGTGAACGCCATCGAGGCCTTGGACCGGACAGGGCTGTGGGGTCGACTGCTCCCGGAGTGGGGCGCCGTGCGTGACCTGCCTCCGCGCGACGCAGTCCACACGTGGACGGTGGACCGGCATCTGGTGGAAACCGCCGCCAACGCGAGCGCGCTCACCACGCGGGTGGCTCGGCCCGATCTGTTGATGCTCGGTGCGTTGTTGCACGACATCGGAAAGGGTCGGGGAGGCGACCACAGTGTGGTCGGGGCGGAACTGGCCATCCAGATCGGAAAGCGGCTGGGGCTGTGGCCGTCCGACGTGGCGACGTTGAGTGCGATCGTCCGTCATCACCTGCTACTTCCACATACCGCGACCAGACGCGACCTCGACGACCCGGAGACCATCGAACGCGTTGTCGAAACGCTGGGTGGCGATGGATCTCTGCTCGAACTGCTGCACGCACTGGCCGAGGCCGATTCGCTCGCGACCGGCCCCGGCG
>NZ_JBAQEO010000039.1:0-5035 GCF_049286785.1 Rhodococcus sp. (in: high G+C Gram-positive bacteria)
TCTCGGCGTCCTGAAGACTCGGGGGCGCGGGCGCTACGGGCGGCTGCTCCCGCCGGCGACTCCTGGCGAACACAGCGCCACCGGCGACAACTGCACCGACTGCGAAGCCGATCGCGATCCGACGCCCCTTGCGCGGCTTCGATTGCTCCGGGGCGTCCGGGGTCAGCGGGCGTACGACGACCTTGACCGTCCTTGCCGCCTTCCGCGCGGGTGCGGTCTGGGCGTTGATGCCCTTCTTCGCCAGAAACACTCCCTGACGCCCGATGAACAGGCCGAGCTGGCCGGTTCCGCGGGCCGCGGACAGCGCGGTGGTCCGGGCGAGCCGCAGGGCCCGATCTGCACCGGAAGCCGCGGTCGGCAGCACGTTCGTGATGGACTCCGTCGCTTGTGTCATGTCCCCACTTTGTCACAAGAGGTAGGCACACGAACGGTTCCCGCGGCCGACTTCGCCGGTGCGCGAACCACCGGAAACCGCATAATGGCAACATGGTGGGGTGACTTCACCTCATCAGACCGCAACCGCAACGCTGCACACCAACCGCGGCGACATCAAGATCGCGCTTTTCGGCAATCATGCTCCGAAGACCGTCGAAAATTTCGTCGGTCTCGCGACAGGCTCCAAGGACTACAGCACCGCCAACGCCGGTGGCACCAACTCGGGTCCGTTCTATGACGGCGCCGTGTTCCACCGCGTCATCAACGGCTTCATGATCCAGGGCGGCGATCCCACCGGCACCGGCGCCGGCGGCCCGGGATACAAGTTCGGCGACGAGTTCCATCCCGAACTGCAGTTCGACCGTCCGTACCTGCTCGCTATGGCGAATGCGGGCCCGGGCACCAACGGATCACAGTTCTTCATCACCACCGGTGCCACGCCGCACCTCAACCGTAAGCACACCATTTTCGGCGAGGTCGTGGACGAGGAGTCGAAGAAGGTTGTCGACGCCATCGCCACGACGGCCACGGACCGCTCCGATCGCCCGCTCGAGCCTGTTGTGATCAACAGCGTGACCATCGCGTAGGAACGGAACACCCATGACCAACCCCGGCTGGGGCGGTGCTGCGAACGAGGGCACTCCGCCCCAGCCGCGGTGCGTCCGGCACCCCGATCGTCCCACCGCGCTGTCGTGCAACCGCTGCGGCCGTCCTGCCTGTCCCGAATGCCTGAGGGAGGCGGCGGTCGGGTATCAGTGCGTCGACTGCGTCGCAGCCGGGCAGCGTGACGTCCGGCCGGTCCGCAACGTCGCCGGTGCCGTGTCGGCTCAGCGGACCGTCCCGCTCGTCACCTACATCCTCATGGCTGCCAACATCGGCGTCTTCCTCATCACCGCCGCGCAGTCGCGCAGCATCATGGACAACCATCTGGGCTCGTCCCTGTTCCTGTCCTGGGCGCTGTATCCGCCGGCTGTGGTGGGCGGGGAGTTCGTGCGGATACTGGGTAGCGGGTTCCTGCACTTCGGTCTGATCCACCTGGCCGTCAACATGTTCGCGTTGTGGGTGATCGGCCGGGACACCGAGCTGGTGCTGGGCCGCGCCCGCTACGCCGCCGTCTATCTGGCATCGATTCTCGGTGGATCCGCGGCCGTGATGCTGTTCCAGCTCGATGCGATCACGGCCGGTGCGTCCGGGGCCGTGTTCGGTCTGATGGGAGCTCAGGCCGTCATCCTGCTGCGCCTGCGGCGCAGTCCCGCACCCGTCGTCTCGGTGATCGCGATCAACGTGATCATCAGCATCACGATCCCGGGCATCTCCCTGTGGGGACACCTCGGTGGTTTGGTTGCCGGTGCCGCAGCCACGGCGGGCATCCTCTACGGCCCCCAGTGGTCGGGTGCGGGCAACAACCGCGAGAAGGCCGTCGTGGTGGGCTGGGTCTGCCTGGGCGCCGTCATTGTCGCCGCCCTGGCCGTGATCGCGGTGCGGGTTCTCCAGCTGCGCGCGAGCGCCGGTTACTGACCCGGGCCGACCAGTCGGTGAACGGTGAGGGCGTCGAACACGTCCTCCGGGTTGGCGCCGAGGTCCCAACGACCGAAGATCATCAGGCGTTCGGTACCGTCCTCGGCCCGGACGTCGATCTCGAGCATCGGCACCCGGCGACCGAGCCGCGGATAGCGGACGATGCGGGCCCGCTCGATCTCGGACCGGGAGTACGTCCGGCGACCGCGCAGCCGGGTCACCACGATGCTTCCGGCCTTCGTGTCGACTGCGAGACGGGGTCGTTGACGCCCCGCGGACAGGGCGGTGCCGAGCAGTCCGAGGGCGGCCACTGCCACCAGCAGGCGACCGGCCGGCTCGGTGGACACCGCGAGATCGGCGACACCCAAGGCGACACCTCCGACCGCGAGTGCGATCACGGCGCCGAGGGGAGTCGACCACTGCAGTGGCGCCTCGTCAGCAGTCACGGGCAGTCGACCTGCGGTTATCCACAGGGGTTGTCCACATTGGGGATGAAATGACAGAGGTGTAATGCGAGGTGCCGCGCCACATCAATGCCAGCGCATCGTCATGATGAGTCCGACAACCATGAAGCCGAATCCGATCAGGAAGTTGTAAGCCCCCAGATCGTTCATCCAGGTGAGCTGATCGGCGGCCAGGTAGTAGACGATCAACCACACCAGCCCGATCAGCATGAATCCGAGCATCACCGACACATACAGCGTGCTCGACGGGCCGACGGCCTTCACCTTCACCGGGGTGCGGTTCGCAGGATTGATCGTGTAATCGGTCTTCTTACGGACCTTCGACTTCGGCATGACGTCCTCGTTCGTGCGGTTCTACAGGAATGTGGGCAGGTAGATTCGAAATACCTGCGTGTGTACACGCTAACGTAGGCGCCGTTCGGGCGACGAGGACGAGGGGACGGAAACACCGGTGACCAGGTCCATCTTCTGGAGGATCAGCGTTCTGGTGGTGTGCCTCGTGGCAGGACTGCTGGTGGCGACCACTCGCGAGGTGTCGCACGGCAACGAGATCCGCGCGGGCGACTCCACCCGTTTGTCCGACCTCGTGCGCAACGCGCAAGCCGAGACTGACGAGGTGGCTGCCACCCGGGACGAGTTGGCCGCGCAGGTCGAGTCGTTGCAGCAGAGCGCCGCGGAGTCCGACGCCGGCGTCGCGCAGGCCCTGGCCGAAAGCAAGGCGCTCGCCACGGACGCCGGGCTTTCGCCGATGACCGGTCCGGGCGTCACGGTCACTCTCACCGACGCACCGCGCGACACGGACGGCAAGTACCCCGTGGATGCGACGCCCGATGACCTGGTGGTGCATCAGCAGGACGTGCAGAGCGTGCTGAACGCGCTGTGGGTGGGCGGCGCCGAGGCGATCAGCATGCAGGATCAGCGGATCGTCAACACGTCGGCACCCCGGTGTATCGGAAACACTCTGCTTCTGCACGGCCGAACCTACAGCCCGCCGTATGTGATCTCGGCCATCGGCGATCCGGCTCGGCTGGAGGCCGCACTGGCCAACGAGCCGGGAGTTCGCGTGTTCAAGCAGTACGCAACGCGCTTCGGCCTCGGCTACACGCAGGTCGCGGCGGGCCAATTGACCGTCCCCGGATATGCGGGGTGACAGCGGGGGAGAATACCCTGCTCCCATGAGGATTCTCGTCGTCGACAACTACGACAGCTTCGTGTTCAACCTGGTTCAGTACCTCGGGCAGCTGGGAACACAGGCTGTGGTGTGGCGCAACGACGATCCGCACCTCACCGGTCCCGACGCCGTCGCGGCCGCAGCAGCCGAGTTCGACGGGATTCTGCTGAGTCCGGGCCCCGGGACTCCGCAACGGGCGGGCGCCACGATGGACCTGGTCACCGCCAGTGCCGCCGCACACACCCCGCTGCTCGGGGTGTGCCTCGGGCATCAGGCGATCGGTGCCGCCTTCGGTGCCACCGTCGATCGTGCTCCCGAACTTCTGCACGGCAAGACCAGCCTCGTTCACCACAAGGATGCCGGTGTTCTGGCAGGGCTGCCCGACCCGTTCGTTGCCACGAGATACCACTCGCTGACGGTCGTCGAAAACACCATTCCCCCGGAACTCGAGGTCATCGCCCACACCGACAGTGGCATCGTCATGGCGATGCAGCACCGGGAGCTGCCCATCCACGGTGTGCAGTTCCATCCGGAGTCGGTGCTCACCCAGGGCGGTCACCGGATGCTGGCCAACTGGCTGTCGATCTGTGGCGATACCCCGGCCGAGGTTCTCGTCGCCGACCTCGAAGCCGAGGTCGCGCAGGCGCTCGGCGCCTGACACGACCCCGGTTTCGCGTTTACCTCGGGATTCCCAGAGCCCCGACGCTGACGGTCACGACACTCTTCTTGGAGATCTCGGATCCGGGCGGCTGCTGCTGGCTGATGATCTTGCCGACCATGTCCGGATCAAGCGTGGACGTCTGGTTCTGTACCAGCTGACTCGACGAACCCGTCCAGCCGGCACCGCGCAGTTCTGTCAACGCCTGCGACACCGTCTTACCGGTGAGATCCGGCATCGCGATGTTGCTTCCGTTCGACACCCGCACCTGAACGGTGTCGCCCTTGTCCGCGGACGAACCACCGACGGGGTCGGTCGAGACCACTTCGCCCTTGGGCTGGCCCGAATCGATCTCGGTGATCGCCACCTGGAAGCCGGCGGCTTCGATGTTGGCTTGGGCGACGGAGACCTGCTGCCCGGTCACGTCGGGGACCCGGATCTGCTCCGGGCCGGTGCCGAGCGTGATCGTCACGGGGGAGTCCAAGGAGATGCTGGCCCCGGATGTCGGGTTCTGCTGGATCACCTTGTCGACGTCGGTAGGTGCCGAGGGTGCACGTGCCACTTCGTTGTCGAGTCGCAGTCCGACCGCGTTCAGTTCCTGCTGGGCCTCCCGCTGGTTGAGACCGGCGAGGCGGGGAACCTTCACCTGCTCTGGTCCCGACGACACCTCGAGGGTGACGGTGCTGCCCTCGTCGAGCTGCACTCCTGCGACGGGACGGGTGGTGATCACGTTGCCTGCCGCCACGACCGCGTCCGGTTTCTGCTGTCGCGACACCCGGAAGCCCAGAT
>NZ_JBAQEO010000040.1:0-6155 GCF_049286785.1 Rhodococcus sp. (in: high G+C Gram-positive bacteria)
TGCTGCTCGACCGCTGCGATCGGGTCACTCAGGTCGAGGGTCGTCAGTTCTTCGGCATCGAGAAGGTAGTCACGAACCTTCCGCGCGACGAGGGAGTCACGGAGGAGCATGCCGACGCGGAGAATGGCGCGCCGCGGGAACAGGGCGATCTTGCTGGCAGAGGAGGGGACTTTGGTTTCGAAAGTCCCCTCGAACGCACTCCGCGTGACCACCCGGTAGCCATCCAGTTCGATCTCGTCGCGGTTGTTGCGCACGAGCGTGAAGATGGTTTCCTTAGGTACCTCGTAGAACGTCGCGACCTGCTCAGTGGTGGCGTGCATGTCGTCGGACAGGGTGTGGAGCACGCCCACCTTGTCGAGCACATCCACGCGCGACGCGAGCTGGTCGCGCTCGACTCTTGCGGTTGATGCCGTAAGATCAGTCATTGATCTTTCCTTTCGTGAGAGTTTGGATCGACTGGCCCTCAGGTGTTGGTGCACCTGGGGGCTCTCTTTTATGCGGCCGTTGAGTTCTCGCTGATCAATGTCGACACGGGGATGTCGAGGTATTCGGCGATTGCAGACAGCTCGTTGACGTCGAAGGCGGTGCGTCCAAGGAGTCGCCGTGACAGTGACTGCTGGCTCAGGCCGATCGCTTCGCCAAGTTGCCGCTGCGATATGCGCTTACGCGCTGCTTCCCCGCGAACATTGTCAGCTACTTGGTGTGCTGGTGTTTTGTTCACAGGACAGAAGCTACGTCCTGAGGACGTGAATTACAAACAGGAGATTCGGCGTGTCGGCGTGTTGTTTTGTTCCGCTGCGCGCGTGTCGTAGCTATGACCTTGCGGTTACAACGTCAGCGTGTTGGAATATTCACATGCGTACAACAACGGATATGACGAATGGTGAAGGCGAGACCGTGGCTGCTGCTGTAGCCCGACGGCTTCGCCAGGAGTTGGCCGGAAAGCCACGCCGCATCTCACAGGCGAGCATCGCAGAGGCTTCCGGCATGACTCAGCAAATGCTCTCGTCTCGCATGACAGGCAAAGTTGAGTTCGGGGTAGAGGAGTTGACGAGGGTGTGCGCGTTCGCGGACATCGACCTCGTATACGTGATGACGGGAAAAAGTACCCCCCGTCAGGCGTGGTCTGACGGGGGATCACTTACTCAGCAGTAAGTTACTTGTCGACACCGCGCTTCATGGGTGTTCGATGCCTGACCACCGAACCGACGAGAAGAAGGTAGGACCGTGGCAGCCACCAAGGGAGCTCCCGACATCTATTCCCAGTTCCTCTCATCCGCACCCGGAGCGTTCATCGCCGCGAAGGCAGGCCTGCCGAGGCCCGAGAACCTGCGCCGCTACAAGCCCGGCGAACCGGCGCTTCCCGGCCCCCTTCTCATCGGCGGAAAGGGCCGGCTCGTCGAACCGCTCCGCCGGCTCCTCTCCGATTACCCCGCCGCCGGCACCGGTGACACCACCTACGGTGGATTGGTCTTCGACGCCACCGGCCTGGGCAGTGTCACCGACCTCGAGCAGCTGTTCGAGTTCTTCCAGCCCGTCATCCGGAATCTGGCTCCGTGCGCCCGGGTCGTCGTCATCGGCACCACGCCCGAGGAGACGTCCGGCGTCGACGAGTATGTCGCGCAACGGGCACTGGAAGGCTTCACCCGTAGCGTCGGCAAAGAAGTGAAACGCGGCGCCACCTCGCAACTGGTGTACGTCTCGCCGAAGGCGTCGGCCGGGTTGTCGGGGCTCGAATCCACCCTGCGCTTCCTGCTGTCGGCCAAGTCCGCGTTCGTCAGCGGCCAGGTCATCCGGGTCGGCGCCGAGGACTCCGTCGCACCCGCCGACTGGGCCAAGCCGCTCGACGGGAAGGTTGCCGTCGTCACCGGCGCGGCCCGCGGAATCGGCGCCACCATTGCCGAGGTACTCGCCCGGGACGGAGCGCACGTCGTCTGCGCCGACATTCCGGCGGCCGGTGACGCCCTGTCCGAGACCGCCAACAAGGTCGGCGGCACGTCCCTCGCCCTGGATGTGACCGCGCCCGACGCGGGCGACAAGCTGGCAGCACATGTGCTCGAGCGTCACGGCGGCGTCGACATCATCGTGCACAACGCCGGCATCACCCGGGACAAGACACTCGCCAACATGGACGAAGGCCGCTGGAACAGCGTCATCGGCGTCAATCTCCTGGCCCCGCAGAAGATCACCGAGGCTTTGATCGCAAAGGGCGCGCTGAAGGAGGGCGGCCGAGTGATCGATGTGTCCTCGATCGCCGGAATCGCGGGCAACCGCGGCCAGACCAACTACGGCACCTCCAAGGCCGGCGTCATCGGTCTGGTCGAGGCCACCGCCCCGGTGCTGGCCGAGAAGAAGATCACCATCAACGCCGTTGCTCCCGGATTCATCGAGACCGCGATGACGGCAGCGATCCCGTTCGCTACGCGCGAGGCAGGACGCCGGATGAGCTCCCTCCTGCAGGGTGGTCAGACGGTCGACGTCGCGGAGACGGTCGCGTACTTCGCCGGCCCCGCGTCCAATGCCGTGACCGGCCAGGTCGTCCGCGTCTGCGGCCAAAGTTTGCTGGGTGCCTGATGGCGGGCAAGGTCGTACAGCTCAGTGAGAAGCCGGGCACGTTCGATATCTACGCCCGCGCCATTCGTAGCGCGCTGCCGATTGTCGGGGCGAGCGGGCACACCGTCCCGGACACCACCCTGGTGCTGAACGGGATCCACGTCGACACGGACAACCTCGCCGCGTACGCCCGGGTGACCGGACTGCGCTTCGGCGACACCCTGCCGCTCACCTACCCGTTCACGCTGGTGTTCCCATTGGTGATGAAACTGATGGTGTCCGACGGATTCCCCTTCCCCGCAATCGGTTCCGTCCACGCCGAGAATGTGATCGAACAGTTCCGCCCCATCTCGGTGAGCGAACCACTCGACGCGTCGGTGCACGCGGAGAACCTGCGTGAGCACCGCAAGGGGCTGCTGATCGACGTGATCAGCGAGATCCGGGTCGGACGTGAACTGGTGTGGCGGCAGACATCGACGTTCCTTCGGCAGCAGAAGACGTCGCTGTCCGGGCAGCCGGGACCCGAACCCAAGCCGGAGGAGGTTCCGCCGCCCCCGCTGCGGACATTGCGCGTCGATCAGAAGACGATCGGCAAGTACGCCGCCGTCTCCGGTGACCGCAACCCGATTCACGTGTCCACATTGGGCGCCAAGGCCTTCGGGTTCTCGAAGAGCATCGCGCACGGGATGTGGAGCGCCGCCGCCGTCCTCGGCTCGGTCGAGGGACGGATCCCGGGAACCGTCACCTACAGCGTGCGCTTCGGCAAGCCGGTCCTGCTGCCGTCCACGCTCAATGTGTACGCGGACAAGACAGCGGAAGGCTGGGATCTGTCGCTCAAACATCCGAAGAAGGGGTATCCGCACCTCACCGCGACGCTGCGGTAGCGACGCCCCGGATCACCCGACAGCCGGACTGAATGTACGTTCAGTCCGGCTTCTTCTTACCCGCGAGTCCCCGCCAGGCCAGGGATTCGAGCAGATCCGCCGCGGCGTCCACCTCGATCTCGCCGCCGGCCACCCGGTCGGCGACGGCCTCACCGGCACCCACCAATGCGATGGCGATCAGTTCGTAGTCCTGGCCGGGCTGAGGATCCTTCGTGCTCGACTCGAGCAGGTGCGCGGTGAGCTCGATGAGACGGTCCCGGCTCGACTGCACCGACCCCACGAAGGCCTGCTGTCCGAGCGCCTGCCGGTACAGCACCATCCAGGATTTACGGTTCTTGCCCACGAATCCGAGAAAGCCCTCCAGCGCACATCGAAGCTGCTCACGCGGGGTTATCGACGGATCACCCGCAGGGGCGAGGGCCTCGACGAACCGCAGACCCTCGCGGTGAATGCACGCGGCGAAGAGTTCGTCCTTGGAGCCGTAGTAGAGATACAGCATCGGCTTGGAGATCTGCGCCTTGGCCGCGATGGCGTCCATGGACGTCTCGTGGAACCCCCTGTCGGAGAAGACGTCGACAGCGGCGTCCAGCATCTGCTGCTCGCGCACTGCACGCGGCAGTCGTTTGGTGCCGCCGGCCATTCGTCCTCCAAGTATTCGCCCAGCCCGCTATCTTACTCTACGGTAATAAGCCGGTCCGACCCGGACGACGAAAAGTTTCCTCAGCAGGGCAACGCGCCCTTGGCCCGCCCGACGGTGAGGACCGCGTCATCCACACGCTGCTGCGCCAGAGTGCCTGATGCCACGGCGCTTTCGAGGTGATCGAGCACGCGCGGCACATCGTCGGTGGTGAGCCACAGCGCGATGTCCACACCGGAACGCAGCGCGGTCTCGACAGCGACGGTGATGTCGTAGCGATCGGTGATCGCCCGCATGCCGCTGAGATCGTCGGTGAAGATCGGCCCGTTGAACGGGGGCGCTCCGTACCCGGCTCCACCACGCAGCAGTGCGACCGCCTCCGGGCTGATACTGGCAGGGATGCCGGGTGCGGTGAGGCCGGGCACCTCGAGATGCCCGAGCATGACGCCGACACCGCTGGTGACCAGGTCCCGGTAGGGAACGAGGTCCTTGGTCTGCAACTCCGCGAGAGGCGGGGTGGTGACGGCGCCCGTATGCGAATCTCCCGAGGCCGAACCGTGGCCCGGGAAATGCTTGATCACCGGCAGGATCCCCGCGTCCCGCATGCCCCGGGCGTAGGCGCCGGCATACCGGGTGACGACGGCGGGATCGTCGGAGTACGAGCGGTCGCCGATGACCGAGTCGTCGGGCTGGCTGCTCACGTCGACGTCGGGTGCGAAGTTGACCGTCACCCCCAGGTCCTTCAGCCCGCGCCCGCGCTCGAGCGCCATCTGATACGTCTGTTCCTCCGTCATCGTCGCCGCCGTCTGCCGGGCCGACGGGTCGGGGCCGAGCAGGTTCTCCACCCGGGACACCCGTCCGCCCTCTTCGTCGATGGTCACCATCAACGGCAGCGACGACGCCGCGGCCACCTGAGGCACCTCCCGGTTTGCGAGCATGGTTTCCTCGGTCCAGCTCCCGACAAAGATGCCGCCGATCTGTTCGTCGCGGACCACCTGGACCGCATCGGCGGTGCCGGCGACGCCGACGTTCAACAGCTGGGCAAGCTTGCGGCGCAACGGCAACGACTGCAGGAACTGCGTCTCGCACGACACCGGGGCGGCCGCTGTGGAGGCGCCGCCCGTGTGGGACGCCGCTTCGGCGGACGACGCCGCGGGTGCCGGCGAGGACGGGGGCGTCGCCGACTCCGCCACCGAGTCGTCACCGGAGGAACATCCGGCGACGAGTCCCGAACAGAGGGCGAGCGCGAGCACGTACTTGATCCGCATGGCTTCGACGGTAGCCGAGACCCGCGTACCGGGCGTCCCGCCTTGGTAGCCTGGACTTCACACGCAAGCCCGTTCCCAGGAGGTCCTGATGCCCGGTGGTCTCATGTTGATCGCCTACGACGGGTCCGATAACGCCAAGCGGGCAGTGGAATACGCCGGTCGGTTTCTCTCCTCCAATCGCGCTGTGCTTGTGACGGTGTGGGAACCGATGGTGCGTCAGGCCGCCCGCATGTCGGGCCTGTCCGGTGTGATGCAGCCCGAGTGGGTGCCCGACGAGGAGACCGAGGACGTCGCGTTCGCGGACGCCCGGGTCACCAACGAAGAGGGCGTGGCGTTGGCCGAGGCCGCCGGCATCACGACGGAAGGCCAATGCGTCGAGTGCACCAGCACCGTCTGGACCGCGATCGTGGAGACTGCCGACCGACTCGCGGTCGACATCATCATCACCGGCACCCGCGGAACCACCGGGCTGCGGTCGCTGCTGCAGAGCAGTGTCGCCGACCACGTTCTGCGGCACAGTCACCGTCCCGTGCTGATCGTGCCGCCCGGCAAGTGAGGTCCGCCGACTAGTCTCGGCTGCACAATGGACGGCTTTCTTCTCTCGCGCGCCGACCGGACGTTGCGTGCGTCCGGCACCCTCGCCCGGTACGACGATCCCGTAGCGGCCGACGCGGCCCTCACCCTCCACGATGTGGAACTGATCGTCGGGGCTCTGCCCTTCGACCCGGCCCGCCCGGCCGCGCTGATCGCCCCGGAATCCTGGGAGTTCTCGGACGGTCCGTGGCAGCCGGACCGCGTCCCCGACCTCCCGGC
>NZ_JBAQEO010000041.1:0-8328 GCF_049286785.1 Rhodococcus sp. (in: high G+C Gram-positive bacteria)
GCGTGGCATTCACGCAGACGGCGCGCGAGTTCCACGATCTCATCGTTTCCTTCACCCCGAACGCGACCATCCGATATGCCGTCAGAAGTTATGTCGCTCTGTGGTCGGCACAGGAGGAGGCATGGGCGGAGGCGCTGACGAGGCGCGGCGAGTACCCATCCGAGGCCGAAGCCGATGAGACAGTGCGCGCGCACCGCCGGATCGTCAAGGAAATCGCGGCGGGGCGTGTTGCAGAGGCGGAGAGATTGGCCCGCGCCCATCTCGCTGCGACCCAGGTTCTGGTACTCGAGCGCTTCGGCGACAGTGTCGTCAACGCCTCGGCCGCCATGGCGCGCCATACCTCCACCCGGCGCTCACGCATCCAGCATCCCGATCCGGCGCTTGCCTTGTTCAGGCGGCTCTGAACAAGGCAAGGAGTGATAACATGTACGGCACAGTGTCCTCGTAACGATCCGTCCTCGTAACGATCCGCATGCAGCCGTGCTCGAGCGGCGCACCCCGGACAGGGGCGCGCCCGAATTCTGGACATCTGCATCCAACAGACCCCCACTCGCTGAGCGATCTGCGTCGGTGTCATCGAACCGGAGACGGCGGCTAGATGTTCCCCCTCCGCTTGATCAGCTCGACTGTGACCTCACGTTCGGGCGCTGCTTCCTCACCGGATACGGCAACTGTCACGGTAGCGAAATCCATCAATGTTTCCAGGACGTGCCAGCCGAAACCCTCCTGATTCGGCACCCCCTCCCGATCGACGGACGCACTGACCGTGATGTGGAGCGCGATCTCGGATGACGCGAAGGAACAGGTAAGTTCCGATCCTTTCCGCGTGGCGGCAATCAATACGGAACAGACCTCGTCGACAGCGAGTTTGACGTCGGCGACATCGTCGAGTGTGAAATCACCCAGGATCGCGATTGTCTCGGCCACGGCCCGCACCACGGGTAACTTCTCGAACTCCGCCGCGACATGGAGTACCACTGGCACACCGGATTTCGTAATCATTCGCTCAACCTCGCCAACCTCGGCCATCTGCACTCCACGTCATCGTCTGTATTTTCGACTGCCCGCAGCGTACCCAGGGGCGACCGCATTCAACCGGGAGGAGGACAACTGCCCGCGGCGTACCACCGGACCGGAAATTGCGGCCGAAGTCGGCACACGTACACCCTCCGGGAACCGTCATCCGGGGAGGGTCTCGCCGCCGAGCGGCGCCAGCACTTCCCCCGAATAGTACGACGAAAGCGATCCGGCGGCGAAGAAGACGTACGACGGCGCGATCTCGTCGGGTTGCGCCGCTCGACCGTACGGCGCCTGCGTGCCGAATTCGGCAACCTTCTCCTCGCTCATGGTCGCCGGTATCAACGGGGTCCACACAGGTCCGGGTGCAACGCAATTCACCCGGATGCCCTTCTCGAGGAGCGACTGCGCAAGCGCATAGGTCAACGCCGTGACCGCGCCTTTGGAGGCCGAATAGTCGATGAGCGACTTGTTGCCGCGGAGTCCGTTGACCGAACCGGTGTTGATGATCGAGGATTCCGCGCCGAGATGGGGCACAGCCGCCTTCGTCACATGGAAGAAACTGTCGATATTCACCGAGAACGTGCGTCGCCACTGCTCGTCCGATAGTTCGACGAAGTCGTCGACGGGCTCCTGGTAGGCGACGTTGTTCACGAGGACGTCCAGTCCTCCCAATCCGGAGACGGAGCGCTCGACCACCTTGCGGCAGTGTCCTGGATCTGCGAGGTCACCCGCAACGGTCACGCATTTCCGCCCCTCCTGTTCCACCAGCGCAGCGGTGTGGTCGGCGTCCACACGTTCTTCGAGGTACGCGATGGCCACATCGGCACCCTCCTTCGCGAACGCCACGGCAACGGCACGCCCGATGCCGGAATCACCCCCGGTGATCAGCGCCTTCTTGCCTTTCAGCAGTTCGTTTCCCCGGTAGGCGCGCATCTCGTCGTGCGGTTCCTCGGCCATCTCCGCCGTGCGGCCGGGGTATGCGATGGTCTGCGGACTGTGCTCGCTCACGGGGCCTCCGTCTCCTGGGTTGTCGTTCTCCCGCCCGATTACCCAGGACGATCTCGGCCAATCGGCGGCGACCCGGTGAGGAATCGGCCCGAGACAGGTGCTCACCGCCGCAAGAACGTCCCTCGCGGAGAATATCTGGTTTGCGCGCTATAGGTTTTGTTGTATGTTCATAGAGTCAAATTTCAACTGGGAGTGAGAGAACACTCGTCTCCGCCAGCAGAAGGGACGACGGGGTGGTCGCGCGAGACAAATCAACAGGGTGAACTCCGACGGCCGATTCCGCGCCATAACGACCGCGAGACGACCCGAACGCCCCGAAATCACGCAGTACCGAAAGAGGCAGAACGAGAGGATTCAGAATGTCGCAGTTTACCGTTCCCGGCCTGTCCGACGAGCAGGGCTCGCGGGTCGCCGACGTACTCCAGAAGCGTCTCAGTGCGTACAACGACCTCCATCTGACCCTCAAGCACGTTCACTGGAATGTGGTGGGACCGAACTTCATCGGCGTCCACGAAATGATCGACCCGCAGGTGGACCTGGTCCGCGGATACGCGGATGCGGTGGCCGAGCGCATCGCCGCCTTGGGTACGTCGCCGAACGGCACACCCGGGGCAATCGGCCGGGACCGCACCTGGGACGACTACTCGGTCGGTCGCGACAGCGCGCAGGCACATCTCGCCGCACTCGACCTCGTCTACAACGGGGTCATCGAGGACAGCCGCAAAGCCATCGAGGAGATCGGTGAGATCGATCCGATCACCGAGGATCTCCTCATCGGTCAGACCGCCGAGCTCGAGAAGTTCCAGTGGTTCGTCCGCGCTCATCTCGAGAACTCAGGGGGCGGCCTGATCCACGAAGGAGCCCATTCCGAGAATCAGGCCGCAGCGAAGGTCCGCTGAGCCGGTTCGGTCCGTATACAGATCCGACCCGCGCAGGCGAGGCGCGCGCACAGGGCACGTCAACGCGCCGAACAGTAGGACCCGGTGAGGCGAATCCCGCCCTGCCGCCATATGCGCACACATTCTCGAAAGGAACACCCATGCTAGGACTGGGAATTCTCGGCTGGATCATCATCGGTGGTATCGCCGGATGGATCGGCAGCAAGATCATGAAGACCGATGCCCAGATGGGCATCATCCTCAACGTGGTAGTCGGTATCATCGGCGGCCTGATCGGTGGTTACCTCCTGAAGGTGTTCGGTGTCGACGTCGAAGGCGGCGGCCTGTGGTTCAGCTTCTTCACGTGCCTGCTCGGTGCGGTGATACTTCTGTTCCTGGTCAAGTTGGTGACCGGCCGACGGTAACGGTCCGCGTCACCCCGGAAAGGCCCCTCGTCCTATTTCAGGACGAGGGGCCTTTTCGCCGCCACCAGGGCGGCAAACCCGGACGACCCAGAGACCCAGTGGTGTCAGGAACTTCCCACGGTGCCTTGATCGAGTAACCGCACGCCGGATTCGAGTTCCGCAACGCGCGCCGCCAGCGCGGCGTTCTCGGCCTCGAGATCGAGGATCTGACGGATGCCCTCCAAGTTGACCCCGGATTCGATCAATGCCGAGATCCGGGCAAGACGGACCAGGTCGTCTTCGCTGTACCTGCGGGTACCGCCCTCCGTGCGACTGGGCATGATCAGCCCGCGGCGCTCATAGAGACGAAGGGTCTGGGGACCTAACCCGGACAGCTCCGATGTGACCGAGATTCCGTACACGCCTCGACGAGAGCGCGAATAAGCCTCAGGCGTCATAGACGGCGCCCCCTTCTGCTTAGGGAACATTGCAGCGCATGGTATCAGGGCGAGGTAAGAGAATCTGAAGCGGGAAGCAGAGGTCCACCCAGATCGTCGAGTATGCGCAGCACCGGACGGTGCTCAACACGTTCACGCAGCCGATCCCCGAACGGGTGCGCTCCCTGCTCCCTCATCGGCGTCTCGATCCTGCCGGCGGCCCCGAGCACACAGGACACAAGATCCCGAATTTGCAACAGCAGCCTGCGGAACGTTTCAACCGTCGGTTCGGGGAAATGCTGTATCCAGCACGTTTCGCCACGAACGGCGCGGATCGTGTCGTCGACCGAGTCCGTGCGGGAGAAGGCGAGCCCATGAACACCCACGACGCACCCCAGTACGTGGTCGCCCGCCTCCGGCGTGCTCTCGCGGAGGACCCGCGGACAGCCGAACTCGGCGTCCGGGTGACTATTCGTGGCAACCAGTTGTATCTCAGCGGGGCAGTGATCTGCCCCGCGCGCAAGAGGGACCTCCTCACGGTGATCCTGGAACACTTACCGAGCGCTCTGGTGCGCAACGACGTCCATGTTGTCGATAATCGGGAACCGGCCGGTCGAGAGGAACTCGACTGATGCGCATCGCGGCCGTCGGAGACGTCCATCTGGCCGAAGATGCGCGCGGACAACTCCGTCCCGCGCTGGAGAAACTCCGTGAACGAGCCGACGTCCTTCTGCTCGCCGGCGATCTCACCCGCCACGGCACTTTGGAGGAAGCACACGTCGTGGCCGACGAATTTTGCGATCTCGGTGTGCCGGTGATCGCCGTCCTCGGCAATCACGATTACCACAGCGATGCGGCCGAGGAGATCACAGTCCTCCTCGAAAGCCGCGAGATCACGGTCCTCGAGGGGACGGCCGCCACACTGACCGTGGACGGACAGACACTGGGGGTCGCGGGAGTCAAGGGTTTCGGTGGCGGATTCGCGGGCAAATGCGCCAGCGTCTTCGGGGAGCGGCAGATGAAAGACTTCGCCGAGTACACGATCCGGGTGGCCGACCGACTGAGAGAAGCGCTGTCCGGTTTGGACACCGAGATTCGGGTCGCGCTCACTCACTATGCACCGATCAAGGACACGCTCAGTGGTGAGCCGCGGGAGGTCTATCCGTTCCTGGGTTCCTATCTGCTCGGCGAACCTATCGACGAGTTCGCTGTCGACCTCGCTCTCCACGGTCACGCCCATGCCGGATGTGAGCGCGGGACCACGCCCGGTGGGGTGCGGGTCCGCAACGTCGCACAGCCTGTTATTCACTCGGCGTACGTCGTGTACGGAATTCGCTCGAACTGAATCGGAAGGGGCGACGTCTCAGCTGGCGAGAAACTGCGGTGACAGGGCCTTGAGCATGCCGTTGGCCCATCGCATCTGCCGCAGCGTGTCGGGATGGCAGCGCTGTGCGAGATCGATGAGGTCCACCTGATACAGCCGTTCGGTTCCGCTGGGATGTTCGGTGTCAGGGCCATTGAATTCCGCTGCCCCCGCGCAGCTTCTCGTACGTGATGCCGGTGTAGTCGCAGGGTCGGGCCGGCGCTACGTGTCTTCCACGCCTCGAACGCCGACACGGCGTCCGTCCATGGCACGAGTGGCCGGTCGTCGTTGCCTCGGAAGTCCATGCGCCGGGCGTAATGAAGGAAGATGTCGAGGTCGGGACGGGCCGAACCGGGCGGGTCCACGGCCTTGTCCGACAGATGCACGGTGCGATCGGCGTTAATGAAGGTGCCGGTTTTGTCCCCCCTCCCCCAGGTAGCGGCGGGGAGCACGACGTCGGCGAGTTCGGTGGTCTCCGTGGGAAAGATGTCCTGGGCGACTACGAACAGGTCTTCCCAGGCGTAGATCGAACGGATCCGGCGAAGATCGGGCGGCCGGACGTAACCCCGCGGTTAGCAGCTCCCGTACTCGATGGGTGGCAACATCATTCACGCTATGTGGGATGCCCTGTACCACCCGCTACGACAATCTCTCCCAGACTTACCGTGCCGGTGTGATGCTGTCAGTTGTCTGCACCTGGCTGCGGCGAATCACGTCGGGAACTTGGCCTGGGCCGTTCGAGGCAAGGCCGACCCTGCAGGCGTGCCAGCATGCGCCTGCCTCCGCAGCGCCTCCAGATTCTGTCGCATCGGTGGCCGCATGTCCCGGTGCTGCGGCAACAGGCGTGAGTAGAGCAAGAGCAGCGGGCGGTACGGCATTACGTCGATCCGATACGAATGCGTCACCAGGGTCCCGTCGCCGTCCGGTGTGAAGGCGTATGACCAGGTGGTCGAGTCGTGGTAGAGCGGGTTGCGCCGGTCCGACACCGTGCGGAATTCGAACTTACTGCCCGGATCGGCGACGGTGACCTCGCAGACCCGGGACCAGCGCATGCGATGTGCGCGGTTGTGCCCCCGGAATCGGGCGCCCACGGTCCCCGGCGCCCGTCCCGGTAGCCACGCGCAGCTGCGGCACTCGGGGCTGCGTTCGCCGATGCGGGTGACGTCGGCGACCGCGGCGTACAACTGCCGGGCCGGGACGTCGATCCACAGTTCCACCGCGCCCTCGGTGCGGGGCGGTTGGTGGAGCCGGGGGCTGACGTCGAGGTCGGCACCCCACCGGGCCGCGCACGCCCGCCGATACGATCGTTTGAACGCATGGAGCAGGATGAACCGGGTGACGGGATCGACTTTGCGAACGGTGACGTCGTAGTCTTCGCGATCGACGTGGTCGATGATCCAGTGAGCTTCGATCCCCAACTCTTGCTTGGTCTTCGAGGCGATGAACACTCTTTGCTCCACGTCGTCCCACTGTCGGGGGGTCAGGGTTCGGGCGACGACCGGCATCATCTCGTTCTCTTCGCGCTGCAAATGCGGCAGCAGCACCTGCTCGAGAGCGGTGAGGGAATTCGAAAGTTCTTCTCGGGCAGCCGGATCTGTGCGGTATTCGGTTGCTGCGGCGGTAACCCGCTCGATCTCGGGACCGATCCGCGCATGGTCGGCGTCCATCGCGTCGAGCAAAGCTCCAGCGGCCGGGTTCAACTCGCGGACCAGGGGCCACAGCCCAGCGTCCTCACCGCTGTGGTGCAGGTGCAGGAAATGCATCATCCACACGAGATGGTCGGCGAGGGCGACCCGCTGAGTCTGCGCGGGCGGTGGTGCTGTGCGCAGCACCTGCCCGGCGCGTGCGAGGTCGCGGCGCAACGCGTTGTGCACGATACGCATAATGCGCGTGTCGGCGGGGGGCAGAGGGTCGGTTGTCATGACCTACTCCAGATAATGGCGCCCGAGTGTCACACCGGGCGGTAAAGGATTTCTTCCATGCGGTCCATCAGCCATGCCTCGTAACGGACGCGACTCCAACCGCATTCGTCCACCAGCAGGGCGTAGACCTGGTCGCTGGTCTGGACCCACAGTTCGTCGACCTGACCAGGATCGGGACGGCGGCCCATGATCAGACCGGCAACGTCGGCGACCGAGCGCCTGCGCTGCCCATCCAGATCGGCGCCCACCGCTGCGAGCGTGGCATCCACCGTCGCACCTTGACGAAGTGCCACGGCCAGGCGATAGATGCGCTCGTTGATCATGGTGGCCATGCGCGCGGCGAGCTCGATGCGGTCGCCGGTTGTGCGCCCCGCACCGATCGCCGTGTAGATGGGCCGATCGGCCAGCGGCACCGGCGCGTCATCGCCGACGACGGCGACGTCCAGTGCCGACTTCAATAACTGTGCCTTGGATCCGAATGTCGCGTAGACGGTTTCGACGGAAACCGCCGCGGCCCGCGCGACACCCCTCATCCCGGTGCCGACCCAGCCGCGCTCGGCGAACAACCGGGTGGCGGCCTCGAGTATGACCGCTCGCGTCTGAGCTGCCTGCATCCGACGCAGCGGAGAGCGGTACCGGCGGTTCTCGGATCCGCCCGTCGCCGAGTCGTACTCGACCGTCGACATACCCCAATCCTAGAACCCGCGAGTTTTCAATACAACGCTGTTCAAGCGATTTTCTCGGAAGACCTCCGCGCCCCAGCACCTCGACAGAGAGCCCCTACCAGCAATCCCTGGCCGGTCGGAGAAACGCGACTTGCTCGTTCAATCCCGGATCGCATCGCACTCTTCCTGGTCCTTGCAGATGCACCCGCCGATGCAGGCAATGCTCTCGATGCCTGAATCCAGCGCGTCCCCGTCGACGGTGCAGGGCTCGAGCACCCAGGTGTGGGTTCCGTCTCGCGGGCAAATCGCGCGCCATCAGATTCACCCGTGCGTCGGCGACGCTAGCGCCTTCGTCGTCGACCCACATATCCAAATCCGGTGTCAGCCGTACCACCTCGACCCGTGCCACCGTGGGTGCCCGGACGGACATCCGGCGCCTCGACGCCGACACGCTGGAGCATCTGGCTGATCCCCGGCCGACTGACGCCGTTGACCTCCGCCGGTCGCTTCTGGGTGACCCCACTCTCGTAAGGCAATCGCCTATGTCGGTAACGACGCCCCCGGGGCAGCGACCGCCCGCCGGTGTGACGGCCTACGGCCGGGGCGCCGGCGTTGTCGTTGGCTGCGCTGT
>NZ_JBAQEO010000042.1:0-3760 GCF_049286785.1 Rhodococcus sp. (in: high G+C Gram-positive bacteria)
GCCGGCCACGCCGACGACGTCGCGCTCCTGATCTACACCTCCGGCACCACCTCCGCCCCGAAGGGCGTTCAGCACAGCCATAATTCGCTGCTCGCCGAGCAGTGGTCGGGACCGCAGTACCTGGGGGCGGGTGACGATGCCGTGCAACTCGTGTCGTTCCCGCCCGGACACATCGCGGGTGTCGGCAGCGTGCTGCGGCCGATGCTGCACGGCCAGGACACCGTCTATATGGACACGTGGGATCCGGCGCTGGCCGTCGAGCTGATCGCCCGGCACCGCGTCACCGCGACATCGGGCACCCCGTTTCACCTCACCGGCATGCTCGACCTCGGCGACGTGGCGGGAAAGCTTGCGACGCTGCGTGAATTCCTCATCGGTGCCGCCACCGTGCCGGAGGAGTTGGTCCGGCGTGCGGCGACCGTGGGCATCAGCACGTACCGCTGCTACGGGTCGACCGAACAACCCACCATCACCTCGGGTTCCGCCACCGACCCCGAGGCCGCGCGTCTCGGCACCGACGGCGCACCGCTGCCGGGTGTGCGGGTGCGTATCGTCGACGAGGCCGGCACCGACATGCCCACCGGTCGAGACGGTGAGGTCGTCACCCGCGGGCCCGACCAGTTCGTCGGCTACCGGGACGCGAGCCTCAACGCGTCGGCGTTCACCGCCCAGGGCTGGATGCGCACCGGTGATCTCGGCCACCTCGATGCTGACGGACGGCTCACCATCACGGACCGCATCAAAGACGTGGTGATCCGTGCGGGCGAGACCATTTCGTCGGGCCAACTCGAGGACGTGCTCACCACGCACCCGGCGGTGGCCGAGGGTGCAATCGTCGCAGCACCCGACCCCCGCTACGGCGAGGTCGTTGCTGCGGTCGTCGTACCAGCTCCGGGCGCCGAGATCGATCTCGACGACATTCGCGAACACTTCGCGAAATCCGGTCTCGCCAAGCAGAAGACACCCGAGCGGCTGGTTCTCGTCGACGCACTCCCGCGCACGGCGCTGGGCAAGATCCGTAAGGCGGAACTGCGCGCCGAGCACTTTCCGAAGGGCGGCAGCCGATGAATGTGCGGTGGCAGGATCTGCGCGTGCCGGTGATGGCGGCGCCGATGTTCATCGTCTCGAATCTCGACCTGGTGATCGCCGCGTGCCGGGCGGGTGTCATCGGCGCATTTCCCTCCGCGAATCCGCGGGCTCCCGAGACGCTCGACGACTGGCTCGGTGCCATTCGCGCCGCCGAGCGTGAAAGCGTCGATCGCGGTGAGCCGTTCGCACCGTTCTGTGTGAACATGCTCGCGTCGTCCGCGCTCGACAAGGACAAGCGCGACCGCGCACTCGCGACCGTCGCGAAACACGAGGCACCGCTGATCCTCACCAACATGGGCGATCCGCGCGAGGTCGTCGACGCCGCGCACGGCTGGGGCGGCACGGTGTTCCACGACGTGACCACCATCCGGCACGCCGAGAAAGCGATCGAGGCCGGTGTCGACGGGCTCATGCTCGTCTGCGCGGGTGCCGGTGGGCACGCGGGCACCTTGTCGCCGTTTGCGTTCCTGCCCCAGGTACGCCGCATGTTCGACGGGCCGATCATGCTGGCCGGCGGTATCGCCGACGGCAACGGCATCGCCGCTGCGCTTGCGCTCGGAGCCGACCTGGTGGTGATGGGTACGCGATTCATCGCGACACTCGAGTCCGGGACGGTCGACGACCACAAGGGCATGCTCGTGGATTCACGCAGTGAGGACGTGGTGTTCACCGACGCGATCGCGGGGCTGCCCGCGAGCTTCCTCGCACCGTCCATCACCGCGAACGGGCTCGACCCCGCCGACCTGCCGAAACCTCTGGCCAAACATCGCCCGAACCTGCCTGCCGGTGTGAAACCGTGGAAGACGGTGTTCAGCGGCGGTCATTCGACCGGGCTGATCCACGATGTTCCGCCCGTGGCGGCTGTGGTCGACCGGTTGGCCCACGAGTTCGACTCGGCCCGCGAAGCGGGCAACTGGCGTACCGCGCTCGCCGCATCGGTGTCGCGTGAGAAAGAGAAGCAGTCATGACGGACGTCCCGGAGTCACTCACACTCAGCGGTTTCAACTCGCGTCTGGGCATGACGCTGACCGAAGTCGGCGCCGACCGCGTCGTCGCGACGATCGAGATCACCGAAGAACACCTGCAACCCGCGGGGATCGTTCACGGTGGCGTGCACTGCGCGATCATCGAGACACTGGCGAGTGCCGGTGGCGGTCGGTACTTCTCGGGTCCGGGACGCAGTGTCGTCGGGGTGAACAACTCGACGGACTTCATTCGTGCGGTGGGTGCGGGAAGTGTGCTCACGGCCGAGGCGACTCCGACCCACCGTGGCCGGACCCAGCAGTTGTGGCAGGTCGCGATCGTCGGATCCGACAACCGGCTCGTGTCCCGTGGAAACGTTCGACTAGCGAATCTCGAACCCCGAGAAAATGATCACAATGTCACGGAATCGAAGCGATCATGACCGACGTGGTGTCGATCGAGCATCCACGCGACGGGGTCAAGGTCCTGCGGATGAATCGCCCCGACAAACTCAATGCATTGGACCTCGAGCTTGCCGCGGCGCTGCACCGGGAATTCGACGCGCTCGCATCGGATCGCACGACCCGCGTCGTTGTGCTGACGGGCAGCGGCCGGGGTTTCTGCGCGGGCCTCGATCTCGACGGATACGGGGACGTGCCCGGCACCGAAGCTTCCGGTGTCGTGCACCGGACGCTCGCGCGTCAGGAGGACATCGCCTCCCTGGTGCAGAAGATCCGGCGACTGCCGCAGGTCTTCGTCGCAGCCGTCAATGGTCCGGCGGCCGGTGGAGGCTTCGCTCTCGTGTGCGCGAGCGATGTGCGGATCGCCTCCGAAAGCGCTTTCTTCGCAGTATCGTTCATCAAAGTCGGTTTCTCCGGCTGCGATATCGGTACGTCATGGCTGCTGCCCCGGATCGTCGGCGCCGGCCGAGCGCACGAGTTGATGCTCACCGCACGTAAGTTCGGTGCCGACGAAGCCATGCGGATCGGCCTGCTCGCCGACGTCGTCCCTGGTGAGGACTTGGACGGTCGTATCGACACCTGCGTGAGTGACTTGCTCGCGGCACCACCGTTGTCACTCGCACTCACCAAACGCGGCATGTGGCTGTCGCTCGAGATGTCCTCGTTCGACACTGCCGTCGAATTCGAGAACCGGCAGCAGGCTCTGACCTCGATGACTGCGGACCAAACCGAAGCGATGACCGCCTTCGTGGCGAAACGCTCGCCTGCCTACGAGAACCGGTGAGAGCAATCCCGTGAGTACCGAGAACACCAACAGTGAAACGAAGGATTCGACGTCGCCAGCTTATAAGCGGGCCGTGCGCTGGTGACGTGTGGATCACCTTGATCCCGACCCCCATCATTCCGCCCTGCACGATCGGGTGCTCGACCCCGAACTCTTCGGTCAAGCACGTCTTCAACATGAAGGCTCCTACACGTGCACGGAGGGGTGACGAGTGTTGACAGAACACCGGTTCTCGCTTTTCGAGGAAGGCAGCCTTCGCCCCTCGGCTCGTCCCGCCGCCCGCCGTTCCTGCTCGGCACCGCTAAACACACTTAGTAAGCTTCGACAGCTTATTGACATACGTGAAATGGCCGTTTACCTTAAGCACAATACCGTTCAGTTAGAGGGTTGTGCGGTATCGTGTCGGCGTGCCGCGTAGTGGATGGGTGAAGCCGGAGTCGGATCGTCGGCTGTCGGATCTAGT
>NZ_JBAQEO010000043.1:0-3806 GCF_049286785.1 Rhodococcus sp. (in: high G+C Gram-positive bacteria)
CCCGGGTGGACAACGTACGGGCCCGGACCGCACGGGCCAGCAGGATCTGGGTGGAAGGTGTGCACGACGCCGCCCTGGTCGAACGGGTGTGGGGCCACGATCTGCGGGTGGAGGGTGTCGTCGTCGAACATCTCGAGGGTCTCGACAACCTGGGGGAACGGCTCGCCGGCTTCGAGCCCGGCCCCGGGCGGCGGGTGGGCGTGCTCGTCGATCACCTCGTCACCGGGTCCAAGGAGACGCAGCTGACGACCGGGCTGGGCCCGGACGTGCTCGTCACCGGGCACCCGTTCATCGACGTGTGGGAGGCGGTGCGGCCCAAGGCCGTCGGGATCACGGCCTGGCCGAAGATTCCGCGGGGCGAGGACTGGAAGACCGGTGTGTGCCGGGAACTGGGCTGGGGGACGCCCCGGGACGGCTGGCGCCGGGTGTACGACTCGGTGAACAGTTTCCGCGACCTCGAGGCACCCCTGATCGGGGCGGTCGAACAGCTGGTCGACTTCGTGACCGACGGTGACGAGAGTTCTGGTTAACTGGTGTTGTGACTGCAGTGATCTGGCTGATCGCGGGCGTGGCGCTCGCCGCGGCGGAGGCATTGACGGGAGACTTCTTTCTCCTGATGCTGGCCGGTGGCGCCCTCGCCACCGCCGGGGTCACCGCGGTGACCGACTTCCCGGTGTGGGTCGACGCCGTGATCTTCGCGGTCACGTCGCTGGCACTGATCCTCGGCGTCCGCCCGGTGTTGCTGCGACGGTTCGCAGCCCCGCCGCCCACTCCCACCGGAGTCGCGGCGCTCACGGGTAAGCAGGCGCTGGTTCTCGAGGAAGTGGGCGAGCACGCGGGGCAGATCAAGTTGGGCGGGGACGTGTGGACGGCCCGGCCGCTCGACACCACCGAGGTGTACCCGGTCGGAACCACCGTGACGGTAATGGAGATTGACGGCGCTACCGCCGTCGTATGGAGGGGACCGTAGATGGCAGCACTCATCGTGTTGATCGTGCTCGTGTTGTTCGTGGGGTTGGTGGTCGGCAAGTCGGTGACGCTGGTACCGCAGGCGAGTGCGGCGGTGATCGAACGCCTCGGCCGGTACTCGAAGACGGTGTCCGGGCAGTTGACCTTCCTCATTCCCTTCGTCGACCGGGTGCGGGCCAAGGTGGACCTGCGCGAGCGGGTCGTCTCGTTCCCGCCGCAGCCGGTGATCACCCAGGACAATCTGACGTTGTCGATCGACACGGTCGTCTACTTCCAGGTCACCAATCCGCAGGCCGCGGTGTACGAGATCAACAACTACATCGTGGGTGTCGAGCAGCTGACCACCACCACCCTCCGGAACGTCGTCGGCGGTATGACCCTCGAGGAGACGCTGACCTCGCGGGACGCCATCAACGGCCAACTGCGGGGCGTGCTGGACGAGGCCACCGGACGGTGGGGTCTGCGTGTCGCCCGGGTGGAACTCAAGAGCATCGATCCGCCGCCGTCGATCCAGGAATCGATGGAGAAGCAGATGAAGGCGGACCGGGAGAAGCGGGCCATGATCCTCACCGCCGAGGGGCATCGGGAATCGGCGATCAAGACCGCGGAGGGCGACAAGCAGAGCCGGATCCTGGCCGCCGAGGGTGCGAAGCAGGCGTCGATCCTCAGCGCAGAAGGTGAGCGGCAGTCGCGGATTCTGCGTGCGCAGGGTGATCGGGCAGCCAAGTATCTCGAGGCGCAAGGCGAGGCCAAGGCCATCGAAAAGGTCTTTGCCGCAATCAAATCCGGCAAGCCCACCCCGGAACTTCTCGCCTACCAGTACCTGCAGACACTGCCGGAAATGGCGCAGGGCGACGCCAACAAGGTCTGGCTGGTGCCCAGTGACTTCGGGGACGCGTTGAAGGGTTTCGCGAAGACGCTCGGCGCGCAGGGCCACGACGGCGTGTTCCGGTACGAACCGTCGGCCGCCGGCGAAGACCTGCCGAAGCCCGAGGACGATTCCGACGAGGTTGCGGAATGGTTCGAGACCAAATCGGATCCGGCCATCGCCCAGGCCGTGCGGGCGGCCGAGGTGGAGGCACGCAAGCCGGTCGAGGGTCCGGGGCCGCTGGTCAGGGGCGCCGAGGGGACCGCGAGCGAACCGGCATCACCGGATCGGGGCGTCGCGCCGGGTCAGCTCCCGCCGCCCGCAACGCCCTGAGGGTCTGCAGTCGCCTCTTCACTGTTGTCCGAACCAACGGATTGTCACCGAAATCTACCGCTGTGATTGGAATCACAGCGTCGGGGTAGTCGGATAGAAGCGTCCCTTGCACAGATCGGCCTCGACCACCATTGCCGACGCTGTCGACGAGGAGCGCGAGACCAATTCGGTGAAGGAGTTCGACGATGGTGAGACCTCAAGTCGTGGCGGCGGTCAGCGTGGGCTATTTTCTGGGCCGCACCCACAAGATGAAACTGGCGCTGATGCTGGCCGGGGCGGGGGCGACCGGGCGATTTCCCGGCAGCCCTGGGCAATTGGTCCAACGCGGAGTCAAGTTGGTGTCGTCCTCCCCGCAATTCGCCGAGGTCTCGCAGTCTGTTCGCGGTGACCTGATGAATGCGATGCGGATCGCCGCGGTCACGGCCGCGAGTCAGCGCATCGATTCGCTGAGCAACCGACTGCAGGGCACCGCGGAAGAGACCGTGGGCGGGGTGGGGGAGACCGTGGGCGGGGTGGGGGAAGGCGCCGGCGATGTGGTGGGGGACCTGACCGGGGGCCTGGGACTCACCGGACGCTCCCGTTCGGAGACGGACGAAGGCGAAGATCTCGACGAGCGCACCGATGACGACTCCGGTGAAGAGGAACCGCCGCCGCACGCCGAGAAGACCGCGACACGGAAGCGCGCACCTGCGCGTCGCCGGGTCCCGGAGTCGACCGGTAAGGCACGGTCGCGGTCGAAAGCCACACGCGCCGAGTCCTCCACGGACAGCGCGCCGGTGCGGCGCACAGGGAGGTGAGTGCGATGGCCAAGACACCTCCGGAATCGGAAGCGACGAGGGCGGACGGGGACGGTCAGGGTCTCTCGTCGGCACTGCAGGGATCGTTGCAGAAGCTGGCCGGAACCCTCGCCGATCGGGCACTGTCGTCCGTGTCGGACAAGGTGACATCCGCGTCCGGGCGGCTCACCGACTACGCCGAGGGTGGGGGCGGTTCGGGGCTGCTGGCCGCGGTGACCGGATCGCAGAAGCTCGCCGAGGGGAAATCGCCGCTGTCGTCGGCGTTGGGCGGGGGCCTGGCCGGCGTCAAGGAGACGGTGAAGCAGAAGGCCGGCGATCTCAAGGACGCGGTCACCGGCGGCGGTAAGGGCAAAGGGAAGGGCAAGAAACTCAAGCTCACCAACATTGTCGAGCAGATCGACGTCGGTGTGCCCAGGGAACTGGCGTACGACCAGTGGACGCAGTTCGCCGACTTCCCGCAGTTCATGAAGAAGCTCGAGCAGGTCGAACAGATCGAGGACGAGAAGATGCGGTGGCAGGCCAAGGTGTTCTGGTCACGCCGGGCCTGGGAGTCGACGATCGTCGAACAGGTGCCCTATGAACGGATCATCTGGCGTTCGAAGGGCGACAAGGGCTACGTGGACGGTGCGGTCACCTTCCATGAAGTCACACCCGATCTGACACGCATCGTCGTGGTGCTCGAGTACCACCCGAAGGGCCTGTTCGAGAAGACCGGCAACATCTGGCGCGCACAGGGCCGTCGGATGCGGCTGGAGCTCAAACACTTCCAGCGTCACGTGATGACGCAGGCCGCGCTGCACCCGGAGGAGATCGATGGGTGGCACGGCGAGATCCGGGAC
>NZ_JBAQEO010000044.1:0-2992 GCF_049286785.1 Rhodococcus sp. (in: high G+C Gram-positive bacteria)
CGTGTACGGCCCATCCATGCGACGAAGCTAACCCACGTCCCTCACAGGGTGTGGGATATCTGCGAGCGACGTCAGCAGGCGTGTTGCAATCCCACGTCCCTCACAGACGGTTGCGGCATAAAGATAATGACCACGATCAACTCGCGCTGGAACTCAGCGAGGACCGAGAGCATCCCGAACATCGCCCGCCCCTCGGCGGTCGCGGTGTCGATTCCCTGCTCGAGGACCTTCAATCCCACTCCTCGCTCGCGTAACTCGGCACCGAGGGTGATCAGGTGCAGCACCGAGCGACCGAGTCGATCGAGCCGTGTGATCACCAGGGTGTCCCCCTCGTGTAGCCGCTGAAGCACCAAATCCAGCTGAGGCCGTGACGCTTTGGCTCCACCGGCACGTTCGACGTGAATATTCTCGACATCCACGTCGGCCCTGCGCAGGGCATCGACCTGATGGTCGGGATCCTGGTCTGCGCTGGAGACGCGCGCGTAACCGATCAGCATGTGTCGAAAATACCCCACTAGGGGTTTTCCGACATAGATTTCCGACGCGGGTTACCGACACAATTTTCGGGCGGTTTCCGCAGTTATGGTCGAGTGTCGGAAAACCTCGTGATGTCCCGTCTCGTTGATCTTGGTGCACTTCGCTGACCTGAGGTATCCGGCGTGTCGTCTCATGTAGTTGAGGCGCGAGTGGTCTACTTCGGGCTGTTCGTCCAGGTCGTTCACCCATTCGGGTGGGTTCGAGCTGCGGTTTGTCGAGTACTACTCCAAGAACAGCCCCTACGACCCGCTGTTTGGCTGGTTCAAGAAGACCACGACCCGAACGCCGCAATTCGATGACGTACCTCACCATCAGTGAGACATACGGCGATCACCGCGTCCCACATATCTGAGGCACACCAGGTCAAGCCCCCCGCTCTGCCTCACCCTGGATGAGACAGGACACGTGAAGCCGACACCACCGCCTACGGTCCCTGGTGACACACGACCGCCCGAGTCAGGTCGGGCGATCGAGGGTGAGTTGCTTTTCGTGGAAGTCGAAGTGCTGGGTGGGATAGAGGTACACCTCGGCGATGGTCATGAAGTCGGTGAAGTATGGATCCCACCGGGCCGGGAAGGGCATCCCCCGCCTCAGGTCCTCGTCGGATTCGCGCTGCAATCGGCGGACCAATGAAGCGATGACTCGATCGAGTTTCGCGCCCATCCGGCGCCGGTTGAACATCAGGGTCGCAGCGCAGGAACCGTAGTAGTTCACCACGTCGAACGGACGCGTCCCGGCATCGAGGAGTCGGGCGAATCGTCGCCCGACTCCGGCGGGCAGGCGGCTGATCACTCGCACAAGCGGCAGCAACGCCTGCACCACCATGTACCCGAAAACCATATGGAAGAGCAACTGCTCGTTGGTCCACCGCGTCCCCGCGGACGGACGTCGAAGCGATTCATCCGAGGCATCCCCGAGAAGTTGATGGAGCCGCACGCGGGTGCGCTCGAGTTCACCGATGATGGCCGATCTGTCAACCGGATCCGACCGGCCCATGGTCACCACTCCAACTCCATGTCCGCGCGGCGGCTCCGGATGCCGTTGCTTCCACACTGATCATTTCGCACCACGCCTGCAATGCTCGCGGATACATCGGGACCGGATCCTCCGATGTGGTCAGTCTGCGTATGGCACCACGCCTGGCGGCGCACATGAACGTGCCCCGGCATCGGGGGGTGATGCCGGGGCACGGGGGTGTTCTGAGAACAAAATTGGGGGGATGCTCATCAGAACGAACCTGAGTCTACCGATCGGCACCGACATGCGATCGCGCGGCCACATGATTCGTAGTCAGACGGACTTGGGCGGAGTGAACCACCGGTCCGCCTGTGGTTGCGCACCGGTGCAGGGTGGGGTTCGCACTGTGTGCCCGCACGTGCGGCAGTAATGCGTGCGGTGACCGCCCCTGCCGGCGGCTGCGGCTGCGTCGCACCCACATACTTCCCAGCCGACGAGGCAGGTGCCGGGACCGAGCAGGTGCTCATTCGGGCACCGTGCCGGGGCGTCCTCGACATGCTTCACACCTTGAGTGTCGCACATATGTTCGAACTGATGTAGCCTGGTCAGGCCCCGGGTTCGTTGGGAAGACGACCCGGGGCGCACACTTTTCTCACTGCAGGAGACATGGGTACTCGGCAGCTCAGGCACGGAGGAACGGGCTCGTGAATATCGGCGATCGTGTGATGCTGCATCCCGAAGGTGTGTCGGTCTTCAGCATTCTCGACATCGAAGATGACCACGCTCGCATCGAGTCAGTTATCGATGCGCCGGGAAAATTCCCGTTCAGCGTCGCGTTGAAATTTCTCGTCCCGGCGGAGTCCTGAAATCGCCTGTCCGATTCTCCAACGTTAACGGCCCCCTTTGGATGCTCTCCGGGATATGGCCGGCCACCATGATGTCAGACACCCTTGCATCAGCCAGCCAGACCCTCACGGCCGGCTGACCCCTTCGGCCGGAGACTGACCACACCTCGATCTGCTCCTCCCGCTGATGAAAGCGGTAGGAGCAGTGCCGGATTCGACTCGCCTAGGAACGGGTCGTGACTTCGGTGGAGTAGCGATGAGACGATCGATTCATGCGATTCATGCGCAGACACCGGTGGCCGGCGCAGCCACCACCGAACACCGGCGGGGTGCCCGTGCACGGCCAGCGGGTACTCGCCGCGCACCCCGCTGTGACCTTGCAGCTCGACGACATCACCGTCTACCCGACCGGAATGCACCTGCGCCTTGCCTTGACGGCCACCAACCTCTGCGCCGAGCTCGCGCACCACGAAACTCGGCTGCTGACCAACCCTGACGACATCTCCGGGAGCTGGTCGTACCTATCCGTGCGGGTACGCGTCGGGGATATAGAGGGCGAGGCGGACCCGTACCTACCGGTGACGAGGTCATCCCGTACGTGCTCGGCACCGCAATACCGCACCAGTCCGCAGTACTGGATCGACGGCCTCGAC
>NZ_JBAQEO010000045.1:0-2068 GCF_049286785.1 Rhodococcus sp. (in: high G+C Gram-positive bacteria)
CGACGAGGCATTCGCCTTCGCCGAAGACATCCGAGGGCGGCTTCGCCGAGCGGGCCGCCCGGAGGACGACATCAGAATCCTGCCCGGCACTCAGATCATCCTCGCGGAAAGGGAATCCGAGGTGGAGGAGAAGGTGCGCTGGGTCCTGGACGGACAGTTCACCGGACAGACGACGTTGTCGCTGGCCGGACAGGTATGGGGGCGCGACCTGTCCGATCGCGATCCGGACGGGCCACTGCCCGAGTTCGATCCGGTCCCTGCACCTATTTCGGCCACCCGCGGGGCGGCACGTGACGGCAAGGACCCGCTCGCCATCGCCAGGGAATGGCGCACCCTGGCCGAGGAACGGAACCTCTCGCTCCGGCAGGTGGTCCTCGAGACAACGCAGCGTTCCGGATTCGCGGGTACGCCCGGAAGCGTGGCCGACGAACTCGTCCGATGGGTTCGCCGCGGAGCGACCGACGGATTCAACATCTCGCCGTATCTGGTGCCCACCGGGCTCGACGAGATAGTGGACCTGCTCGTACCCGAGTTGCAGGCACGTGGTGCGTATCGGACGGACTACGAGGGTTCGACCCTGCGTGAACACCTCGGTCTGCGGCCCACGCTGTCGCAGTGGGACGTTCCGGCCCGTCAGTCCGTGGGGTAGGGCCGGATGGCGCACGGTCCCGCAATCTCTTACACTGGGCAACGACCATCCAGAGCGACCGAGAGACCTGGCTCGTTGACGTCGCAGCAACCCCCCGCTCCGCGGGTGCGGGTGCTACCGCCGGGACCGATGGAGGAAACATGTTGACCGAAGGTTTCGTGAGCGCCTGGGGGCGTCTGCACGTCGATCTCTGCAGGTTGTCCGCAGCAATCTGTCGCACCTGACCTGAGACCCGGCCCAGAGCCGGGAATCCTGCTCACCACACCGCATCCGGATCGGATCCGGTGTTCCTCACCTTGCTGTGTCCGCGCGCGCCGCCCGTCCGACGAGCGGCGTGCAGGGCACCTCTTCGAGATCACGGAGTTCTCGGTGTCACCTGTGTCTTTGTCCTCCACCCCGCGTTCGCGTACCGGTATCGTCGCCGGTGTCGGCGCTGCCGCGATCCTGGCTTCGGCGCTCGCCGCATGCGGTGGCAGTTCGAGTGATTCCTCGGCAGATGCCGGTCCCGCACAACCGGGCGGAACTCTCCGCTACGGCCTTTCGCAGGCACCCACCTGCGCCGATCCCGCGCAGTCGGGCACCAATCAGACGATCTATGTGGCCCGGCAGGTGGTGGATTCGCTCACCGACCAGGACCCGGACAGCGGGGAACTGAAGCCGTGGCTGGCGGAGAGCTGGGAATCGAATGCCGACGCATCGTCCTTCACCTTTCACCTGAAAGACGGCGTGACCTTCAGTGACGGAACACCTTTCACAGCGGAGTCGGTGAAGAAGAACCTCGATGCGATCGTCAAGACGCTCACCGGCGCCAAGGCGGCTCTCGCCTCGAGCTATCTCACCGGGTACACCGGCACCACCGTCGTCGATCCGACGACAGCGAAGGTCGACTTCGCCGCACCCAATGCGCAGTTCCTGCAGGCGTCCTCGACCCCGCAACTCGGGATCCTCTCCGACGCCACCACCGCGAAATCGGCCGAAGAGCGCTGCACCGGCGACATTTCGGGCACCGGACCTTTCACCTATGCCGACTACCAGCAGGACAAGTCGGTCACTCTCGCCAAGCGTGTCGGCTACAACTGGGGCTCCGAGGTGTTCGGCCACGACGGCGAGGCCTACCTCGACAAGATCGAGTTCACCGTGGTTCCCGAATCCGGTGTCCGGACGGGAAGCCTGGCCTCGGGGCAGCTCGACGCCATCAGCGACGCGCTGCCGCAGGACGCACCGCAGATCGAAGGGGCAGGAGGAAAGGTACTCACCACCTCGAACCCCGGCGTTCCATTCGGTTTCCAGCCCAACGTGACCCGCGGGCCGCTCACCGATCCGGCCGTTCGGAGCGCGCTGGTACCGGCGATCAACCGTCAGGAGTTGGTGGATACGGTGCTCGGACCCGACTTCAAGCCGGCCACCAGCACCCTGGCC
>NZ_JBAQEO010000046.1:0-9435 GCF_049286785.1 Rhodococcus sp. (in: high G+C Gram-positive bacteria)
TGGTCGGCCCAGGGATTTCGGACAGTGGACCCGCTTAGAATGAGGATCTACTGAAATGAGTCCGACCAGCATGAGCAGATCACGTCGATCGTTCAGCACCGAGTTCAAGGACGAACTGTGCCGTGAGGTCATCGATTCCTCGAAGCCGGTTGCTGAGGTTGCCAGGGCGTATGGAGTCGGTGACGACAGTCTGCGGCGGTGGCTGAGCAAGTACCGGGAAACGCACGGTGACGGCACCGACAGCGAGCTCACGCTCTCCGAACGAGCTCGCCTCGCCCAGCTCGAACGCGAGAACCGGGAACTGCGGGCCGAGGCTCAGTTCCTGAAAAAAGCCGCATGCTTATGCCGGTGATCGTGGGTGGGGTGCGCGGTTGTCGAGGGTGGTGAGCAGTTCGAGGTAGACCTTCTCTCGTCGTGGTTCTGAGCGGGATGCGGCGTCGGCGGCTTGGTCGGTGAGGCGCGTTCGATGGCTTTCGTTGGTGGAGAAGTGGGTGCAGGTTTCGCAGATGGTTTCGTAGTTGCAGTCCAGTAGTGTTGGGCGGGTACAGTTTCCGTTGCCACGCAGGCGGCTCGACTCGGTCCGTAGTCGTGCCATGTTGGGTCCTTCGGTGAGGGCCTGCGCGGTTGGTTCCGGGGTGTAGATAGCATCGAGGTGTTCGGTGACGGCGAAGTATTCTTCTGCGACGGTGCCATCGGCGATGCGTGCGTAGGTCATGGTCATCGACAACGATTGGTGTCCGAGGAGGGCTGCGATCGCTTCGAGGCTCATGCCGCGGTTGATGGCTTGGGTCGCGAGCGTATGCCGGAGTTGGTGCAGGGTGACGTGGCCGATTCCGGCGTCGTCGGCGGCTGCGTAGACGGCGTAGTCGACTCGTCTGCCGGGGATGGGTCGACCGAGGTCGGTGAACATCAGATCACTGCGCGGCTGCGGTGGGTTTTCCGAACACCATTGCGAGAGCAGCTCGTCCACTCTGGGGTGCAGTGGGATGTAACGGTCGGTGTGCAGTTTCCCGATGGGTGTGCGCAGCCAGCGGGCACCATTGATGTCGGTGACAGCACCGCGGGTCAACCCGAGGAATTCGCCTTTGCGGAGACCGGTGAGGGAGAGGACTTCGACGGCGACTCGGTCGAAGAGCGACGGCAGCCGGCGTGCGGAGGCGAGGAGTGCTGCCGCGTCGGCGTCACCGAGGAACCGCGGTAGCGGCCGATCGCGGAGGGGCATGTCGCCGGAGTAGACGGGGTTGCGGGCGGGCGCATCGTCGTAGCCCCATTCGATGATCCGGTCGAAGAATCCGCGCAGATGCCCCAGGCGCATCCCGAGGGTTGTCTTCGCCGGTTGGGTGCTGCCACGGTAGCCGGATTTGCTGGCGAGGAAGGTTTTGAACCCTTCGATATGTGTTCTGCGGATGCCCGCTACTGCGGTGACGTCGGGATGGTGTGCGGTGAGGTAGACCGCCAGGTGGCGCAGGGTGGTGTCGATCAACGCGATACTCGCCGGGCGCATGCTGATACCGATTTGGCTCAGGTAGCGGCGCAGCGTCGCGATCAGGAGTGGCTGTGCGATCGCGAGGTGGTTCCAGTGGATGCTGCGCCGCGACGGGGAGAGCCGGACCGGTGGGGCGCTGTCGAGCAGTCCGAGCACGGCCATCGTTGCTTTCAGTCCGTGTACCGGTGTCGACCAACTGTTCGGAATCTTTGTTCTGCCGGCGTGTCGGATTCCGGTGAGCTCGGTGATGATGCCCTCGAACACTGTGGAGGCAAGCATGTTCGGTGCTGCACCGGCTGCGGCTGCGGCCTGGGCGAGAGTGTTCCACTGTTGACGTACTTGGATGTCGCGGAAGCCGATGCCGAGTGCAGTGTGTGTGAAGTGTTCGAAGAACGCGGCGTGGATGACGGCAGAGTGGGCGCCCCAGGAGCTGCGTGATGCGACGGCGTAGTACGCACCGGCGGGGTGAGCGGTCATCACCAGCAGTCGGGCGACGAAGCCGCGCACGTCGACGGGTGCGGTGACTTGGCGCGACGCTCCGGCATTCGACCAGCCCGCGAGGTCGGTGAATTGGCGGGTGAACGCGGCGGCGGTGTGCTCGCGGGCGAGTCTGCTGCCCGGGGTTGTTCCCAGTGCGATGAATTCTCGCGTGGCGCGGTCCTCGATGTCGGTGAGTTGAGGCGCGTTCGCGGAGTTCACCGGGCGACTACGGCGATGGTGGTGGTGGTGGTGATGTCGTCGCCGAGGGCTGCAATGGCGTGGTGGTATTGCTCGGAGAGCCAGGTGTTGCTCAGGTGCAGGTAGATGCGGGTGGATTCGATGTTGCGGTGTCCTGCTTGGGCTTGGACTGCTTCGAGGGACATCCCTGCTTCCCGCAGCCGGGTGAGGCACGTGTGACGAAGCATGTGGCAGGTGAGGTGTTCGATGCCGGCCCGGCGGCGGGCGCCGCGGACGATTTCGTCGGCGCCTGCTGCGGTGAGTGGCTGGCCGCGGTGTGGCCCCTTGAGGACAACGAAGATGCGCGTATCTGTTGCGATGGTGGGTCGTTCAAGGTCGAGGTAGTCGGTGAGGGCGGTGAAGAACGCTGGTGCGATGGGGACGATCCGGTGGTGTCCGCCTTTGCCTTCGGTGATGGTGATCCGCCGGTCGGCGAGGGCGATGTCGGCGAGGCGTAGTCCGAGGACTTCGCTGCGCCGCAAACCGCCAAGGAGCATCGCGAGGATCATGGTGCGGTCTCGGTGGGTGCGGAGCGCGCCGAGAAATGCCCCTGCTGCGGCGGAGTCGAGGATGCGGGGAAGGGTGCGGGGCGTTCGGATCAGCGGGGCACTGCGGCGGGCGCGTCGGTGGTCTGTGCGGGCGCGGACGCTCAGGCCTGTGGGGACGGGATTGGCTTGGATGAGGTCGCGGGCGGTGAGGTAGCTGTAGAGGCCGGAGAGGGTGGCGAGGCGGCGGGCGATGGTGCGTGCGCTGAGACCTCGTTCGCCGTCGCCGATGCGGACGACGTTGGCTCCGTGCCTCGGCTGTCGTTGTGCCGCTATGAACTCGAACATATCGGTGGTGGTGATATCGAGTGGGTCTTTACCGGTGTGGGTGAAGAAGACTTTGAGGTCGTAGCCGGCGGCGAGGACGGAGTTGGGGCGGCATCGTGCGGCGACGAACCGGAGGTAGTCGTCCAGCAGGGGGTGACCGAGCCTGATTTCGACGGCGGTGTCGCCGAGGTCGAGTCGGGTGAAGGTCGGGGTGAACGGAGGCATCAAAGCCTTTCGTGTGAGTGCATGCCCTGCGACGTCGGAGACCTCGAGGCGGGTCGTGCGGATCACCAGCATATCCATGCGTACTTTGCTCGGGAGCCACGGTAGTGGCGAAGTACGAGTTCATCGACTCCTACGTCGCGGATGATTCCGCGGCGGTTCCGGTGACCGATCGATGCCGATGGCTCGATGTCTCGACCTCTGGCTTCTACAATTGGCGCAGCCGCCCGCAGTCGGCCACCGCGTTGCGCAGAAGTGCTTTGGCGCAAAGCATTCACGTGTTTTTCGAGCAAGCGCACGGCACTTACGGGTACCGGCGCATTCACGCCGACCTCCGCGATGCCGGCGTCGAATGCTCCCCGGAATTGGTGCGCTCGATCATGCGCCAAGAGGACCTGGTGCCGTGCCAACCGCGCCCGTTCCGGGTCACCACCGATTCCGACCCTGATAGCGTCGGGGCGGTGCCGGATCTGCTGGTGCGCGACTTCACCGCAGACCGTCCGGGGATCAAATTCGTCGGCGACATCACCTGCGTTCACACCTGGCAAGGATTCGTGTATTTGGCGACGGTCATCGACTGTTTCTCCCGCAAGGTGGTCGGGTGGTCGATCGCCGATCACATGCGCACCGAGTTGATCGCAGCCTCGCTGACGAACGCGGCCTCGACGACGCTGATCGAGCCGGGGGCGGTCTTTCACTCCGACCGTGGCAGCCAGTACACCTCGGGCGCATTTCGGCGGCTCGTGGCCGGTTTGGGGATGCGATCCTCGATGGGGCGTACCGGGGTGTGCTGGGACAACAGTATGGCCGAAAGTTTCTTCGCAGCGCTAAAGAACGAATGCGTCTACCGCACGGTCTATGCAACGAAACATCATGCACGACAGGACATCATCAAGTACATCGAGGGATTTTACAACTCGCGGCGCCGGCATTCTGCGCTCGACTACCGGTACCCGAACGACGTCCACTACAGTTACCAGCAGCCCGCGATCGCGGCCTGAATTAGTCCCCTTCAATGTCCGAAATCTTCGCGGCAGACCAAGACGCGGTTGGCCTACATGGGCCAGAGTTGGCACAAATGCCCCGCGCAGTGAGTCCGGTCACTTGTGCAGACTAGAAGTGGCGCAGGACGGCAACGGTGGGGCAACACGACGACGAGACTTTCGTGCCCCACGTACCCGAAAGGGTGGAACGCCGGTGAGACCCGCCACAGCGTTCGTCGCCTCTATGCGGACCCGGGTTCATCGACATTGAGGAGCAACAGTGAACAAGACTTCTGTGGCCGTTAGCGGACCCGATTCGGAAGCCGCTTATGCGGTCGCTCTGGAGGACATCGATGTCAGCGATCCGGAACTGTACCGTAATTACACGTGGCAGCCGTATTTCAAGCGGTTACGGGAGGAGGATCCGGTCCACTTCTGCAAGGACAGCATGTTCGGCCCATATTGGTCGATTACGAAGTTCGCCGACATCATGCAGGTAGATACCTCACCCGAGATCTTTTCCTCGGAGGCGAAGTTCGGCGGCATCACGATCATGGACGACAACAAGGCTGCGAGCCTGCCGATGTTCATCGCGATGGACCCCCCCAAACACGATGCGCAGCGCCTGGCGGTCAGTCCGATCGTCGCACCGGAGAACCTCGCCAAGATGGAGTCGGTCATCCGTGAGCGCACCGCGGGTTTGCTTGACAGTTTGCCTCTGAACGAGACCTTCGACTGGGTCCAGAACGTCTCGATCAACTTGACCACACAAATGTTGGCGACCTTGTTCGACTTTCCCTGGGAGGACCGGACCAAGTTGACACGTTGGTCGGATGTGACGACGGCCATTCCCGGTGCCGGCTTGATCGAGTCCGAGGAACAGCGGATGAGCGAATTGCTCGAGTGCGCCGCTTACATGACAGGGCTGTGGAATGAACGTGTCAACGCCGAACCGCGTAATGACCTCATCTCGATGATGGCGCATTCGGAGGCGACCCGAAACCAAACGCCGGAAGAGTTCCTGGGCAACATCCTGTTGCTGATCGTTGGCGGTAACGACACTACCCGCAATTCGATGACGGGCGGCGTCGTAGCTCTCAACGAGTTCCCAGATGAGTATCGCAAACTGTGCGGCAACCCTGCCCTGGTCAGTTCCATGGTGCCAGAGATCATCCGTTGGCAGACGCCGCTGTCGCATATGCGCCGCACCGCTATGACGGACACCGAGCTCGGCGGGAAGTCGATCCGCAAGGGCGACAAAGTCGTCATGTGGTACGTGTCGGGTAACCGCGATCCGGAGGCCATCGAGAATCCGGACGCCTTCATCATCGATCGTACCCGGCCGCGCCATCACCTGTCATTCGGATTTGGGATCCACCGCTGTGTCGGCAACCGCCTGGCCGAGTTGCAGCTGCGAATCGTATGGGAGGAGCTTCTCAAGCGTTGGCCCCAACCGATGCAAATCGAGGTCGTTGGACCCCCAACCCGAGTGACGTCGCCGTTCATCAAGGGCTACGAGTCCCTGCCCGTGCGCATCAACGTCTGATGCGGCGAGTTCGAGGAGATGACGCCACATGAGCCAAACCGTTCTCGTCGTCGGCGGGGGTCAAGCCGGTGGGCAGGCAGTGGCCAGCCTGCGGTCAAACGGATTTGACGGACGGATCGTTCTCATCGGCGCGGAGTTGGTGTTGCCCTATCACCGGCCCCCGTTATCGAAGGCATTCCTGGCCGGCAGCCTACCGGTGGAGCGGCTGTTTTTGCGGCCACCGGCGTTCTATGAGAAGGCTTCGGTCGACGTGATGCTCGGGGTCTGCGTCACCGGGATGGATGCCAGCCAGCGGCATGTGACACTCGACGATGGTCGCGAACTCGAGTTCGATGGGCTGGTGTTGGCTACCGGTGGCCGGCCCCGCCCCTTGTCATGCGCTGGTGCGGATTCTCCGATGCTGCATTACCTGCGCACCGTGGCCGACGTCGAGGGCTTCCGTGCGAAGTTGCGGCCCGGGGCGCGGCTGGTGCTGATTGGCGGGGGCTACATCGGTCTCGAGATTGCCGCCGTCGCGGCGAAGCTGGGATTGATGGTGACCGTCTTGGAGGCCGAGCCCACGGTGCTGGCCAGGGTCACCTGTCCGGACGTGGCCCAGTTCTTCGAAGACGAGCATCGCCGCGCCGGGGTCACGATTCGATGCGCGGCGACGGTGACCGGCATCGAGCAAGTCCGGTCTGCGGCGCGGGTCCTGATAGCCGGCGGCGAGAGCTTCGCTGCCGATCTGGTTATCGCAGGTATCGGACTGCTGCCGAACGTCGAGTTGGCCTCCGCTGCGGGTTTGACGTGCGACAACGGTATCGTCGTCGACGAGCTGTGTCAGACCTCGGAGCCGGGTATTTACGCTGCAGGTGACTGCACACAGCACCCCAGCGAGGTCTACGGCTGCCAGCTGCGGCTGGAGTCGGTGCACAACGCGATCGAGCAGGCGAAGACCGCCGCCGCGGCGATCTGCGGTAGCGCCAAACCCTATCGGCAAGTGCCCTGGTTCTGGTCGGATCAGTACGATCTGAAGTTGCAGACCGCTGGACTGAACCGCGGTTATGACCAGGTAGTGATTCGTGGCGACCCCGACACCAGATCGTTCGCAGCGTTTTACTTGCGCGACGGGCGACTGCTGGCCGTGGATGCGATCAATCGGCCGGTCGAGTTCATGGCGGCCAAATCGCTGATCGCCGAGCGCGCTGTCATTGACGGAGAAAGACTCGCCGATGATCGCATCCCGGCCCAGGCGCTGGCCCATCGATAGTCCTCGACTGGGTGCTGCACTTTTCCACTATCCAACCCACACCGGCGACCGTAGTCGCCCTTACTGCAAAAGGACTGAAATGACCAAGATCACCTACGTAGACCACAACGGAGCATCCAGAACCGTCGATGGGATCGACGGCGAGTCTCTGATGGAAGCCGCGGTGTCGAACCTGGTGCCGGGCATCGACGGCGACTGCGGCGGTGCGTGTGCCTGCGCGACCTGCCACGTGCACGTCGAACGCGACTGGCTCGACAGACTACCGCCGATAGAGCCCACCGAAAAGTCCATGCTGGAATTCTGCGAAGGCGCCGACGAGACGTCTCGGCTGGGCTGCCAGATCAAGATCGGTCCGGCGCTCGACGGCATCGTAGTCCGCACTCCAATTGCCCAGCACTGATTAGCTGGACCGGGTCTTGTGGCGGCGCCGTGGTGAACCGGATGATGCCGCCGTCAAGCAGTCGGGACGGTGATGGCGACGCGAACCCGCAGATGAGCGGCGTGCGCTGGTCGAAGATGCCGTGGTGGCGGGCTCGACGGGGGCGATGAGCATCGCCGGTTTGAGCGTGACTGGCCGGTTGCGGCCGTTCGGTACTGACGACGGGATTGGTGGAGGTTGATGATGGCGGTGTTCAAGGATGAGGACGAGGTCTACTCCTTTCTGGCTGGAATCTTTCGGCGGGGCCTGGAGAAGGACGGACTTGGGGACAAGCTCGCGAACTCGGGTGTGGTCCTGCGGGTGCACTACACCGATCCGAACGCAGTGGTGACGGTGGACATGCCGAACAAGGTGGTGGAGACGGGAGCGGCAAGTCCCGCGCGGTGCCCAATGTCGAGCTGTTCATGTCGGCGGACACGGGGAACAAGTTTTGGCTGGGGAAGGTGAACCTGACGATGGCGATGGCCAAGGGAACGGTGCGTGCGAAGGGCCCGGTGCCGAAGCTGATCAAACTGATTCCACAGGCCAAGAATCTGTTCCCGGAGTACCGGCAGATGCTGCAGAACCAGAACCGGCATGACCTCATCGATGCGTGATCGTCGCCCAACCGCTGTTGACGGAACGGGACCGCGATGAAGAGCACCATGCAGGACGTTCCGTTGACGGTCGCCGGGATCGTACGGCATGCCTCGGCGGTGCATGGCGATCGCGATGTGCTGACCGCGCGTGGACCTGGACAGATCTCTCGGGTGTCCTACCGCGGCTTGGGGGAGCGCCCCTATGATCGTTTGGCTTATGAGTCGCAATGGCGACTATCTGGCGGTCACCGATCAGAAGCCGTGCGCTTCGGCTTCCTCGATCGCTAAATCGTCCCACTCCTTTTCGATCGCCTGCCGCTGGTCCTCCGCCAGGGCGTGTCTCCCAATGATTTGGGGTGTTGTGCGGCAGCATGTTTGCTGTGACAGAGGTGACGGATCGATATCAGGTGTTGACCGAGAAGCAGTGGGCGTTGCTTGCGATGCTGCTACCCAGTTCGGATGGGCTGCGGGGGCGGAAGTTCCAGAATAACCGGCTCGTGGTGGAGGGAATGCTCTACCGGCTGCGTACCGGGCTCCCGTGGCGGGATCTACCTGCGCATTTCGGCCCCTGGAAGACGGTGTGGAAACGGCATCGACGCTACGCCGGGGATGGAACGTGGGATCGGGTACTCATGGCCCTGGCCGCGATGGCCGATGCCGGTGGCGACCTGGATTGGGCGGTGTCGGTGGATTCCACCGTGGTGCGGGTGCACCAGCACGGCGCCAACGCCGCGCGTGACACAGGGGGATCTACCGAATTACACGAATCTGCTTGACGAACCGGCCGATCACGGCATCGGCCGGTCCCGCGGCGGGTTGACCTGCAAAGTTCACCTGGCGTGCGATGGCGACGGACGCCCCTTGTCGGTGCTGGTGGGTCCTGGCCAGGGAGGTGACAGCCCGATGTTCGGCCCGCTCATGGAGGGCATCTGCGTGCTGCGCATCGGTGGCGGCGCACCCCGCACGCGCCCGGACGAGGTCCGCGCCGACAAGGCGTACACATCCAAGGCCAACCGGGAACTGCTACGCAGCAAGGGCATCAAAGCGGTGATCCCCGAGAAGTCCGATCAGGTGGCCAACCGCAAGAACAAGGGCAGCGCGGGCGGGCGGCCACCGAACTTCGATGCCGAGTCCTACAAGGGCCGCAACGTGGTGGAAAGGGCCTTCAACAAGGCAAAACAGTGGCGAGCGGTGGCAACCCGGTATGACAAGCTTGCCCGGGCCGGATTCCTCATCGCCGGCATTGTCGAATGGCTCAGACTATTGGGAGACATGCCCTAGTACTGCAACGGCACTTACTTGACAGGTAAGAGATACTGGTTGGGTGGTTATCGATCTGGTTGCTGCCGAATTGGAAGCGTTGCACGAGCGGATCTCCGGCCGGTTCGTCCGGTCGGAACCGC
>NZ_JBAQEO010000047.1:0-3990 GCF_049286785.1 Rhodococcus sp. (in: high G+C Gram-positive bacteria)
GTCGAGAAGCGCTTGCTCGGCGGCGATCACACCCTGGGAGGTGTGCAGGTTCGATCCGGCGGTGGCGAGGATGAACTCGCCGGTGCGGCGGCGCAATGCATCCGGCGCGGGCGGCCACACCGGGGTCGGCAGGTGTACCGACGAGCTGACAACGTGCTCGGTGACGGCCCTCACCGCGGCTTCGCGGGCAGTCTCGGAGGGAAAGGACACGGCGGCGAAGTTGGCTTCGACGGCGCTGTGAATGTGGGGAAGCGCCCACGTTGCGCGGGCGTTCTCGAGGCGGGTGAGGACGGCCTGCGCCTCTTCCTCGACCGAGGTCATGCGGCGCATCGTGGGGTGCGGGCGGTTCCCGGCGGCGTGAGCGTCGCGCACCTGCCGCCATCGCTGCGTGAGGTCGTGCACGTGCTGCTCGGCGCCGAGGACCTGGGCGGAGCGGACACGCCAGGCCTGCTGCATCTCGACGAGAGTCTGCGGCTGTTGCTTGCCTTCTCGCGTGTCGAGGTTCGCCTGCTGGTACAGCCCGAACATGGCCTTCGGGGAGGGCATTCTGCCGTGCTCGGCGCGGTAATCGGCGACGAGCTGGTCCCGACGGACCTCGATCTCGGTACGGCGGGAGGAGAACATTTCCCGTAGCTGTTCGGGGACCTCGGCGACCTCGACGACGTCCTGGCGGCCGCGGCCGGTGGACCGGGTGGCGAGTCCGAAGCCGAGTTCGGTGTGCAGCTTCGACATGATGGCTGCGTTGTACCTCTGCGACCCGGCGACCCCGTATCGGTGCAGGGTCGACCCATCCAATGCGCGCCATCTGCCGTCGGATTCGGTGCATACCTTGATCGAGAGCACGGCGTGGGTGTGCAGGTTCGGATCACCGGCGCGGGAGTCGTAGTGGTCGTAGAGCGCGGCCACGAGTCCGGTGCTGTCTTGGGTCTCTTGGCTCTTGGCTCCGGTGCGGGTGAAGCAGGCGTTCTGCTCGATCCACCTCAGGGTGTCGGTGACGGTTTCGTGGTGAATCCGCTCAATCTCGCGCCGGGTCTCGTCGTCGGCGAGGGCCCAGACCACCGACACGCTCTTGGGTGGTGTGAACACCAAGTCATATCCGGCGACGGGCTGGCGGACCAGGGACTTCTGGGCACTGATCCATGAGCGGAGTTCCCGCTGATCTTGCGGTGGGCGGACGTGTTTGGCGGTGAACAATCGCGCTCCTTCGCGGTCCATCATCGCCTGGGATTCGGTCTTGGTGGCCCGGCGTCCGTGTGCGGACTCGAACGCGTCGACCGCGGCCCTGTGCTCCTTGAGTAGCGGGATCTCGTTGGCGAACGAGGGGAACTTGCGACCCAGCTGGGCGGCCTTGATCGCCTTCTCAGGTGTGGCACCGGCGGCGATCTCCGCGGTGATGATGCTCTCGGCGTTGGGATGCATACCCTCGCCGAAAAGTGCCTTCATCTGAGCCTCAGATACCACCTGGCCGAGGGCGACTCGGTGCTCGTCAGGGACTGCGATTTCGCCGTCCATGCGGGCGAGATCGTCGAGGCCGGTACCGAACCAACGGCCCGGGGGAGTGCCGTGCGCTGTGTAGTAATCGGTCAGCTCTTGGCCGTGCTCGAGTTCGCGGTCAGCGGTGGCGACCTGCTTGGTCAGGTACTCGTAGCCATCGCCCGCGTGCAGCACGTGGAGCGTCATCACACGGGCCACAGTAGCCGCTGGATGCGACGACGAAAGATGCGACACCCCACGAAATCTGAGATTCAGCAAGAGGTGTGTCTGAACTTCTTGGCTTAAAATCGGGAGCTAGCCCGACTACCTGGCAGTTCACGATCGGCGGCGGAATCCGACGAGAACGCGGCTGAGAATGGCGAAAGGTGTTGTCGGCGTTTTGAACGAGGGATGACGTAGAGGACAGGTAGGCTCCCGCACATGGCGTCCTCTAACAAAGCAACGATCAGCGCGCGCGAGCGTGTCCGAAAAGCGAACGCAGAGCGGCTCGCCGCCGAGCAGGCCCGGTTGAAGCAGAACGAAGACGATCTGGTCACGTTCTTCAACTCGACCGCCGACATCGAGAAGGCCGATTCCGATGTCGAGGAGAAGATCCGAAAGATTCGCGACGAAGCCGCCGAGAAGAAGACCAACGCCGTCAAACGGCAGGCCGCGGCCATCCTCGGGCTCAAGCAGCGCGGCGAGTCGACCACGGCCATCGCCGAGATGACCGAACTCTCCGAAGCGAAGGTGCGGGAGTTGATCCGCCTGGCGAAGCCGAAGACAAAGCCTGCGGCCGAACCTTTCGCCGAACCGTCCCCGAAGCCGGCACCGGAATCGGCGGTCGCGGAGAACAACTCCGACGAGGCCGAGCAGCTCGCGTCCTGACACCCGTACGACACCCACGACGGTGACCACTGCAACGGTTATCCACACCTGGCGGGCTGCGACCGATTGTGCGTTGCCTGGAGACCGAGCGGAGCGGGATGAGAAGTCTCGGGCATCCACATGAGGGATCTCGCAGTCCCCATCTGTGGGTCACCGTCCGCAACACCGGCGCGGCGAGAAGGACGTGACAACGTGACCCCGGAACACCTAACGCTTCCCGAAGCGGGCAGCGCGGAGCGGCTACGATTCGAGAAGTTCATCGTGCGCGGTCCGCGGCCGACCGACTGCTGGATCTTCGCCGGCGCCATCGCCGATGACGGGTACGGCCGATTCTGGGTCTCGCGCAACGGTCGACAGAAAGTGGTGCGCCCGCACCGGTACGCGCTGGCGATCGAACTTGGCCGCCCGATGACCGACGACGAGGTCGCGTTGCACGAAGTGTGCGACAACCCGATCTGTGTACGGGCGTCGTCGGAAGCGTTAGGTCGTCCGCACGTCGTGCTCGGCACGCAGGCACAGAATCTCGCCGGGATGGGTGCGAAGGGACGCGGCGGCGGCCGCGGTCAGACATGGCATTGGTACGGGCCCGATCGGGCGGCGCGCGCGGCGCGGTCGCGCGCATTGCGTGAATCGGTGCGCGGTGGATGGGACGACGAGGCTGTACGGGCGGCATTCCTGCACACCGACACACCGACCTTGTTCTGAAAGCAGAAGGATCGACAACACGATTCGCCCGGCCCGACGGGAAACGTTAGGCCGATGGAAGGGGAGTGCATGAGCGAGAAGGCAACACCAGTGCATCGATCGGACGTCGAGGCGACGTTGTATCACCTGACCAAGCACACCTGGGAGGTGTCCGACGCGGACCTCGAGGCTGTCGTCGCGGGCACGCCCGTCAACAGCGGACCGTCGAACGACGTGAGAATCGACTTTGCGTTTCCGGATCCGCACGCGTTGAAGGACTTCATCTAGAACCGTCGGCCGCGCAGTACGACATGTGTTGCGCGTGTAGACGCCGGGAGCGCGCCCCCGAACCTAGGCCAGGCAGGACCGGCCCCGCGAGACTCGGACTGCCAGAAGGCATTGCCAGCATTCGAGGCGGCGCCTACGCAGGCAGATCCGACTGCCCTCCGTTCGCCAATGTGGGGCCAGGATGGCGTGCATTGCACTTGAGGGGAGCTGGCGAACACAACTGAATGCTGTCGCTATAAGGTCGCAGTGATGGGAGGGCTCGTGAGCGCAGACTTGTTTATCTCGTATGCATGGACGTCTGACCAGCATCGGCAGTGGGTCCGGATGCTCGCAGCGAATGTCCGAGCTCTCGGATACGACGTGCTCATCGACAGCAGTGTCGACTACGGCAATAGCCTTTCCGGATTCATGCACCGTGTCGTTGAGGCTCGCCGTGTCCTATTGATCGTGGATGAAAATTACGTCAAACGTGCAGACAATCATGCTGCTTCTGGTGTCGCCATCGAGAACGAGTGGATCTCCGAGGCTTACTCGGCCCAGCCACCGACATGGCTCTCCGTACTTTTCAAAGACAACCCAGACTGCGCCCTGCCGAAGTGGCTCACGGAGTTCAAACCCAAGGGGCATTGGTTCAACGCGGACGTGGCGACGAACGAC
>NZ_JBAQEO010000048.1:0-15378 GCF_049286785.1 Rhodococcus sp. (in: high G+C Gram-positive bacteria)
CGACGGAATCGTGTCGACGGCAGGCCTGGTGGTCGGCGTGGCCGCGGCGACTGCAGAAAGGCCGGCGATCTTCACCGCCGGTTTCGCCGGCCTTGCGGCCGGAGCCGTTTCGATGGCGCTCGGCGAATATGTCTCGGTGAGCACTCAGCGTGACACGGAGCGCGCGCTGCTCCACAAGGAACGACAGGAACTCGTCGAGAGTCCCGACGCCGAACTCGAAGAGCTGGCCCAGATGTACGAGCAGAAGGGCCTGCGCAAGGACACCGCCCGCCTCGTCGCGAAGGAACTCACCGAGCACGATGCGTTCGCCGCTCATGTCGACGTCGAGTTGGGCATCGATCCGCACGAACTGACCAACCCATGGCAGGCCGCGGGTTCGTCGGCCCTCTCCTTCACTCTCGGTGCGGTGATCCCGCTGGTCGCGATCCTCCTGCCGCCGGAAAGCCTCCGCATCCCGGTGACCTTCTTCGCGGTGCTGATCGCGCTGGCTCTGACAGGTTCGGTGAGTGCGGCTCTCGGCGGTGCCCGGCGCGGGCGGGCGACGCTGCGGGTGGTGCTCGGCGGTGCTCTCGCGATGATCGTCACCTACGGGATCGGGCAGCTGGTGGGTACGAGCATCGCCTAGCGACGTCAGCGATCAGCGTCAGCCGTTTCGGCAGATCATGACCGGACAGGTGGCGTGGTGCAGGACGTTCTGGCTCGTCGAGCTCATCAGGGCGCCGAGTATCGAACCGTGCCCGTGGCTGCCGACGACGATCAATTGAGCATCCTTGGAATGCCGCAGCATCACGTCGGCGGCGGCGCCCTGTTCGGTGATCTTGGCGATCGACACGTCGGGGTACCGTTCGGACTCGCCCGCCAGTGCCTCGGACAGCAGTGCCGCTTCTTCCTGTTGGACGGCCTCCCAATCGACGAGCATCCCGGTTCCACCGAGACCGAGAGAGGGCGATCCCTGCCAGGTGTGGATGGCACGGATCGGGGCTTCGAAGAACGACGCGAACTCGAAGGCGTGCTCGATTGCCTGCTTACCGGAATCGCTTCCGTCGACTCCCACGATCACGGGTCGACGATCCGGTTCTGTGGCGGCACCACGCAGGACGATCACGGGGCACGGAGCGCGGTTGGCGACGTGTAGTGCGGTGGACCCGAGGAACACGGAGCGGAAGGCACCGGCTCCGGTCGAACCGACTACGACCAGCCGAGCCGCGTCGGCCACTTCCAGTAGGGCGGTGGAGGCCGGACCGGGACTGATGGTGGTCTCGATCTCCAGGTCCGGAAACCTCTTACCGACTGATGCGGTTGCCGCCGCGAGGATGGCTTCGCCGTCCTCGCGCAGCTGGCTGAGGAACTGTGATTCGAGCATGATCGCTGCGGGGCTGTAGAGCGGGCCGTCCTGCGGCAGCGCATGCACCAGCGACAATGTGGCGCCCCATTTCGACGCGACGACGGCGCCCCACATCGCGGCGTTCATCGACGCTTCGGATCCGTCCACGCCGACTACGACTGAATGACTGGCGGGTGTGCTCACGTCCGACTCCCTTCGGTCATGCCCTTACAGGCGCGGTGTCCGAGAAATACACTGCCCTATTTCCGGAGTTTTCGGGCGGCCTTCTTCGCACTCTTCCATTCCGGCTTCATGCGGGTCGCGAGGTGGTCACCGGTGGTCAGTTCTCTGTGAAACAGCATCCCGAGACCGAGGTTCGCCTGCGCGGAGTGTTGTTCCTCGGCCACCATCGAGAGCAGATGCTGCCGCGCGACGACCGCATCCTGATAGTCGCCGAGGACGTCCTGAAAGCCTTTGAATGTGGCGAGTGCGCGGTCGGCGGCGCGCGGGGACAGCTCGCGCGTCGCCTCGATCGTGTAACGCATTCTCTTGGCGCGCTTGCGTGCTCGGTGGGTTAGCTCGTCGCGTTCGGCCCGGGTGGTGGCCTCGGCGGCGTGCTGGACGCGCTTGTCGACGGCATCCGACAACGCACGCAAGGCACGGGCAACGTCCGCCGAGGAGGGTGGGCGGCGTTTCGCCGGCAGGCTTTCGTCGAGTGTGGCGACGAACGCCTCGAGGTCGGACAGCAATGTCAGGTAACGCTCGGAGCCGAGCGCGTGCAGTGCCGCGGGCCTCGCGGTAGCCGCGAGGCCGGAGAAGTATTCGTCGATGCGGGCGCGGACGATCTCGTGGTCGGGCATCTCCGAGATGTCCTCGAGTTCGTCGACGAGCCGGCTCCACTGCACCTCGGTGTCCCGCGCCGTACCGAGACTCTGCCCCAGCCAACGGAGTTCGGTCACGAGGTTGTCCACCACGTCGTCGTCCCCGAGGTGGGAGCCGTAGACCTGCAGCACGCTGCGAATTCTGCGGGCGGCTACCCGCATGTCGTGGACCGATTCCTCGGTGTCCCGGCGAACTCCCATGTCGGCGCGGGTAAGTTCACGGCTCTGGCCGGCGATGTACTGCACGAGCGCCACACGCGGGCCTGGTTTCTTCTTCGACCGGGCAGCGTCGGGCTGGGACCCGCTCGTGCCGAGACGGTCGCCGAGCGCGCGGCTGAGCTTGGAGAAGTGGGCCGACCGGGTGATGTAGGCACCGAGCAGACGCGATTCGACGGCGTCGACCAACTCTCGCCCACCCGTGCCCTGCGCCACTTCGATTTCACGCCAGATGCGTTCGTCGGGACCCGGTGAGCCGTCTGGTACGGCCGCGATCACCATGTCCGAGAAAACGTCCGTCAGTGAGGATCCGGAACTGTCCATCAAACGGTATCGTTCGCGATCCGTGGTGATCAGTGCCACCGGATCGAGTGCGGCTCCGCGGGTGACGCCGGTGAGGAGATCCGCGAATTCATCGGGGATCTCGGCGCCATCCGCATCGGGTGAGAGTTGAAGTTCTGTTCGCGTCTCGGTCCCCGCGGGCAGTTCGAGGTGCCAGCCTGCCTCATCGGCTCCCTCCCTGCGGCGGAGCGTGATTCCCGCATCGAGAAGTCTGAGATCCGCTGTGTCGTAGTACAGCGCGGAGAGCTGGATGGATTCGGGCACCGGCTCGCCTTCGACACCGGGCAGCCCGGACAGAGACGGCATCGGCTGGTCCGGTCCGGCCTCGTACTTCCGTTCGACCTTGTGCAGGGGCTCCGGTGCTGAGGTGTTCATGTCACCATCTTTCCGAATGGGGAGGTGGAGAAGGAGAGGAGAAAGGCTCTTACGGCCACTCGAGGGCGCGGCGGCTCTCGAATCGCCGCAGGCAACCGGATAGCGGGTCGACGAACTCCACCGACCGCGCGAGCAGTCGCAGCGGGGTCGAATAATCATCCGCGGCAACATCAAAGAAGTTCGGGTAGAAGTTGTCGCCGTGGATCGGAATCCCCAGGGAACTCATATGCACCCGCAACTGGTGGGTTTTGCCGGTGCGGGGCCGGAGTCGGTAGCGGGCCGTTTTGCCGCGCACCTCGACCAGTTCGACGAGGCTCTCGCTGTTGACGGCCCCATCGGTCTCGTAGGCCTTCAGGACGCCACGTTCCTTGACGATGCGGCTGCGGACCGTGGTGGGGAGAACGAGAGCGGGATCGAAGCGCGCGAGCGCCTCGTATTCCTTGGTCACCTCCCGCTCGGCGAACAGCGACTGGTAGTTGCGCCGGACGGCGCTGCGGACGGTGAAGAGGAGGACCCCGGCGGTGAGCCGATCCAGGCGGTGAGCGGGCGTCAACTCGGGCAGGTCGAGATCCCGTCGCAACCGGACGAGCGCGGATTCGACGATGTAGGCCCCGCGGGGTGTGCTGGCGAGGAAGTGGGGTTTGTCCACCACGAGGAGGTTGTCGTCGCGGTGCAGGATCTCGATGTCGAAGGGGACGCGTTTCTCGATCGGCGGATCCCGGTAGAGGTACACGAACGTGCGCGGCACGAAGTCGGTGAACTCGGTGATCGGCTGTCCCTCGGCGTCGACCACTTCGCGGGAAGCCACCTTGTCGCGAAGTCGGTGCTCGTCGGCCGGAAACCGGGCGACGAGGTAATCGAGCACCGTCGTCCATATCCCGGAATCGGGCATTCGCAGCCGCGACGGGTTGAGGCCGTCGCGGATGGGAAGCGGGGCGGGGGGCATTCCGTCACGGTAGTCGAAACCTCGGTAACCGGTCGTTGACCAAGCAGTGACACGTTGTTACTATCCGGTAAGTTTGTGACGTGGCCCACGGAAGCTTTGGTGTGGCGCGACATCGGAGGGCTACGGGGGTTCGTGTGAGGTTGCGTCATCGATTTTTCCGGACCGGTGTGCCGGCCATCGCCTGCGCGGTGTCGGTGGGGCTCGCGGTGGTCTCCGGCACCGCGGCCGCCGACCCCACGGGAGGTGTCGCGGGCGCCCAGTGGCAGGCTGCCGTCGACGCGCCGCCGGCGTACCCGGTGATCGCGATCGACTGGGACGTGCCCATCACCATGAGTGATGGAACGGTGTTGAAGGCCAACGTCTATCGGCCGGCGGATGCCTCGGGTACGCCGATCGGCACCAAGATGCCGTCGGTACTCAACATCACCCCGTACACGAAGCTGGTCAGCAATATCGTCGATTCCATGCTCACCGTCCCGAGGCTCGAGAACACCGTCGTGGATCTGGTGAATCAATACAACCTCGCAGGCACTCCCTTCGACGGCATCACCGAAGCCGCGAAAGTGCTTGCCGGCGGCGGCATGCGGGTCTTCTCCGTCAATCGCGATCTCGTGCAGAACGGTTACACACAGGTGGTGGTCGACGCCCGGGGAACCGGATTCTCCCAGGGGGAGTGGCAGGCACTCGGCCCCGTCGAGCAGCAGGACTCCGTCGAGATCATCGACTGGATGAGCAAACAGCCCTGGTCCGACGGCAAGGTCGGCATGGGAGGGGTGTCCTATTCCGGTATCAACTCGCTGCAGGCTGCAGGGCATCAACCGCCCGCGCTGAAGGCGATCTTCCCGACCGAACCCGGCGACGACCTGCTCCGCGACATCGTCGGAACGGGCGGCGGACTCGGCATCGGGTTCATGCCGCTGTGGTTGTCCCTGGTCAACGGGCTCAAGTTCGTGCCGAACATCCAGGATCTGGCCCAGGGGCAGTTCGATAAGCAGTGGCTCGAAGACCGGCTACGAGATCCGCTGACGTTGTTCCCCGCGTTGATCGAGGCGATGACCGCTCCCACGGTGGACGACCTCGACCCAGGCACGCTCCGTGTCGCCCAGGACGGCGAGTTCTACGAGGAACGCCAGTCCCGGGTGGAGAACATTCGGGTGCCGACCATGCTCTACGGCGCGTGGCACGACATCTTTGCCAACAGTGAAACCCGTCTCTACAACAACATTGCACTGCCACCGGGCCAGAAGCAGTTGATCATGAGCGACAACTACCACATCAACTTCGGCGGCGGATTCGGTGAACCCGGGGCGCCCCCGCGGCTGGACGTGCTCGAGCGGGCGTGGTTCGACAAGTGGCTCGGGGGCATCGACAACGGCATCGACCGGTACGGCCCCGTCACCCTGTACCAGCAGGGCAACGGCTGGACCACCACCGATCAATTCCCCAGGGCGGGAGTCGATTACCAGCGAATGTATCTTGCGGGTACGCCGAGCGGCACCGCCGATCACGCGGGGTACGACGGTAGTCTCGTCGCCGGCCGACCGGCCGACGAGGCACGGCTCACCGTCGCGCCCGGACTCCGCGGACTCTGCTCGCGCGACGGCGCGCAGGGCACCGCCGGGTTCACGGTCATCTTCGGATCGGTCTGCAGCAGGGACTCCCGGTTCCAGGAGGCGGAGGGACTCACCTTCAGCAGCGCACCCGTCAGCGCGCCCACCGCACTGTCGGGTCCGATCAACCTCCACCTGGAAACCGTGCTGGACGCTCCCGACGGTTTCTGGGCGGTCACCCTCAACGACGTGGCACCCGACGGCACATCCACCACGCTCACCAACGGTGCCATCACCGCGTCGCTGCGAGCGGTCGACGACGCGAAGAGCGCCAGGTCGGCGAGCGGCGACTACACGGAACCCCACCACTATTTGACGTTGGCGGAACGCAAGCCACTGGTGCCCGGTGAAGTGACAGCCGTGGACATCAACCTGGTGCCCACCGACGCTGTTCTGGCACCGGGCCATCGACTGCGCGTCGACGTGTACGCGGGCAGCATCCCGCGGTACCTGCCGCTCGGACCGATACTGGCCGACAGTCAGTTGAAGCCACAGCACGTCCAGCTGGCGCCGGACCGCCCCAGTTTCCTCAACGTTCCGCTGATCGGCGCGCGAGCGTGGTAAGACCCCGTGTTCGGTCGAGACCGTCTTCGTGGGCACACTCTGTACGTAGGCTGATGTCATGACCAAGTGGAGAGCTTCGGACATCGTTGATCAGACCGGACGCACGTTTGTCGTGACAGGCGCCAACAGTGGGCTGGGGGAGGTGGCCGCCCGCGCCTTGGGAAAGGCGGGCGCACACGTGATACTTGCCTGCCGTGACACCGCGAAGGGTGAGGCGGTGGCGCGGTCGATCGGCGGCAACGCCGAGGTGCGCCGCCTCGATCTCGCCGACCTTGCGTCGGTGCGGGACTTCGCTGCCGGTGTCGAGGCGGTCGACGTGCTGGTGAACAACGCGGGTGTCATGGCGGTACCGCTGCGGAGAACGGCCGACGGATTCGAAATGCAGATCGGCACAAACCATCTGGGACACTTTGCGCTCACCGGCCTGTTGCTGGGCAAGCTCACCGATCGAGTGGCCACGATGTCGAGCATGATGCATCAGCTGGGCACGATTGATCTCGACGACCTCAACTGGGAACGTAGAAAGTACAACCGGTGGCAGGCGTACGGGCAGTCCAAGCTGGCGAATCTGTTGTTCACCTACGAGTTGCAGCGTCGGCTGGCCGCGGCAGGTTCGTCGATCAAGGCCCTTGCGGCCCACCCCGGGTACGCGTCGACCAATCTGCAGGGCCACACCGAGTCGATCCAGGACAAGGTGATGGGGATCGGCAACCGGATCTTCGCGCAGTCGGCCGAAATGGGCGCTCTGCCCATGCTCTACGCGGCCACCGTTCCCGACGCCGTCGGTGGCACGTACGTCGGTCCCGACGGACTGTTCGAGCAGCGCGGCCATCCGAAAGTGGTGGGTTCCAACAAGAAATCACACGACGAGAAGACCGCGGCCGGGCTGTGGGCGCTGTCGGAGAAGCTGACGGGCGTCGAATACGCGTTCGCGTGATCGACACCCGTCAGGGTCTCGGCGCTTCTAGTCTTCGGTGACCTCGAGGGCGACGTCGATGTTGCCGCGAGTCGCGTTGGAGTAGGGGCACACCTGGTGTGCCTTCTCGGTGATCTCGAGTGCTTCCGCACGGGACAGGTGGGGGAGCGAGACCTCGAGGGTGACGGCGAGTCCGAACCCGCCGCCATCGGTCGCGCCGATTCCGACCCGTGCGCCGACGGCCGAATCGGCGACGTTCGCCTTGGCCTGTCGTCCGACCAGCTGGAGGGCGGAGTGGAAGCAGGCGGCGTAGCCCGCGGCGAACAGCTGCTCGGGGTTGGTGCCGTTGCCCGAACCGCCCATTTCGGTGGGGATCGCGAGGTCGAGGTCGAGACGACCGTCGGCGGTGCGGGCGTGGCCGTTGCGGCCTTCGCCGGTTGCCAGGGCTTCAGCGGTGTACACGATGTTCATGGTCACTTCTCTCTGTCTGGATGGGTATCGGTGTGGCTGTGGAGCGATTCGGTGAGTCGGGTCAGGGTGTCTCGCAGGTCGACGAGTTCGTCCACCGCGAGGCCGGTCTTCAGTGCCAGTCGAGCCGGAATGTCCACGGCCCGCTCGCGCAGGGCCGCCCCGCGTTCGGTGAGATGGACAGTCACACGCCGCTCGTCGGCCGACTCCCGCCTGCGTTCGACGAGACCGAGTGACTCGAGCCGTTTGAGCAGCGGTGACAGCGTGCCGGTGTCGAGGTTCAGGGATTCGCAAAGGTCGCGTACGCCGCGACCGTCCTTTTCCCACAGCACCAGCAGCACCAGGTACTGCGGATAGGTCACTCCCAGCGGGTCGAGCATGGACCGATATGCCGCTGTCATCGCGCGCGACGCCGAGTAGAGGGCGAAGCACACCTGGCGGTCGAGGGAGAGGTTGTCGGTCACAGCTGAATAATTGCACACAACTAAGTTGTGCACAATCAGTCCCCTTTGCTGTGAGCGCCTACACTGTGGCCAGTGACACGGGGTGCTGTCCGGAACAAGTGCCGGGCGGCTGAGAACACACCCGTCGAACCTGAACTAGGTAGTGCTAGCGAAGGGATGTCGCGTCGGACGTGTGTGCAGTCACCCGACGTCTCTCGCCGGCCGGGCGAAAGGTGATACATGCAACTCGACAAGCAGATCGTTCTGGTGACCGGCGGCGGACGGGGGCTCGGTGCGTCCATCGTGCGGTCCTTCGCGAGCCAAGGTGCCCGCGTGGTCGTGAACTACCGGAACAGCCGAGACGCCGCCGAAGAACTCGCCTCGACAATCGGTACCGACCGGGCGATCGCACTGCGAGCCGACGTTACCGACTCCGAGCAGGTCTCCGCACTGTTCGCTGCGGCCGAAGGGCATTTCGGTTCCCCGGTCACCACCGTGATCAACAACGCACTCGTGGACTTCTCGTTCAACGGCGACGCCCGCGACAAGGCGGACGTCATCAGCTGGGATTCGTTCGACGCCCAGTTCCGCGGGAGTGTCAAGGCGGCGCTGCACACCACGCAGGCCGCGTTGCCGGGAATGCGGTCGCTCGGGTTCGGGCGCATCGTCAACATCGGGACCAACCTGTTCCAGAACCCGGTGGTCCCATACCACGACTACACTGCCGCCAAGGCCGCCGCGCTGTCGTTGACCCGCACTCTCGCCGCCGATCTCGGCCCCGACGGGATCACGGTGAACATGGTGTCGGGCGGGCTGCTCCGCACCACTGACGCGAGCGCGGCCACTCCGGACGAGGTGTTCGACCTGATCGCGGCGAGCACCCCGCTGCAGCACGTCACCACGCCCGACGAGTTCGCCGATGCCGTGCTGTTCTTCGCATCTCCGTGGTCGCGTGCGGTCACCGGGCAGAATCTGGTGGTCGACGGCGGGCTGGTCAAGGACTGACATGACTGGCGACCCGTCCCGGAAACGACTGCACTTCAACGCGTTTCTCTTCGGTTGCGGCCATCACGGTGCAGCGTGGCGGCACCCGGCGTCCGAGGTGGAGCGGCTCGGCGACATCGGCTACTACGAGGAGTTGGCGGAGACCGCGGAGCGGGGTTGCCTGGATGCGGTGTTCTTCGCCGACGGACATTCGGTTCGCGACGTAGCGGCGGGTTCGGTGTGGTTCCTCGAGCCGTTGACGGCGCTCGCTGCCATGGCGCGCGCCACCGAGCACATCGGACTCGTCACCACGGTGTCCACGACGTTCTACACGCCGTTCCACGCCGCCCGGATGCTCGCCTCACTCGATCACATCAGCGGCGGACGTGCCGGATGGAACGTCGTGACGTCGATGTTCGACGCCGAGGCCCGCAACCACGGACTCGAGAAGATGCCACCGCACGACGAGCGCTACTCGCGTGCCGAAGAGTTCGTCGAGGTCGCGTTGGCCCTGTGGGATTCGTGGCAACCCGATGCACTGATCCTCGATCGTGCGGGGAAGTTCGCGGATCCGGCCAAGGTGAATCCGATCGACCACCGCGGCAAGCACTTTCAGGTGGCGGGGCCGCTGACCGTGCCGCGCTCGCCGCAGGGACGTCCGGTGCTGTTCCAAGCGGGTGCGTCCGAGCAGGGTCGGAACCTTGCCGCCCGCTGCGCTGAGGGCATCTACGCCGTCGCCTACGACCTCGCCGCGGCGCAAAGCTACTACGCGGACGTGAAGCGGCGTATCCGGGCGGCCGGACGCGATCCCGGATCCGTCGCTGTGATGCCGGGCCTGGTCACCTATCTCGGCTCGACGACGGAAGAGGCGCAACGCAAGAAGGCGGAACTCGATGCACTGCTGCCCGTCGAACAGTCATTGGCCCAGTTGTCGACGTATGTGCAGCGGGACTGCAGCGGGTGGGAACTGGATTCGCCGGTGCCCGCGCTCGCGCCCCTCTCGGAGTTCAGCGGGCCGCACGGCCGTTACGACACGATCCTGCGGATCATCGAGAAGGATCAGCCCACGGTGCGGTCGCTCCTCGGAACCCTCGCCGCCGGCGGCGGGCACTGCACCATGATCGGCACTCCGGAGTCGGTCGCCGACGAAATCGAGCAGTGGCTGCGGTGCGGCGGAGCCGACGGCTTCAACCTGATGCCGCCGCTCTACCCGGGCAGCCTGACGGACTTCGTCGACGAGGTGATCCCGCTTCTGCAGAAGCGCGGACTCTTCCGCACCGGCTACGAGACGTCGACGCTGCGGGACCACCTACGGGTCGGTTAGTCGGTGTCGGTGGCGGGGCCTTCGCTGGTCGCGCCGCCCTCGTCGCTCCAGTCCGCGCCGGTGCTCTTGTCGTCCTCGGCCGGATCGGACACGACGTCCTTGTCAGCGCCGCGGGCGCCGCTTCCCGTGCTTGTGGTGGTGGGACCGGACGAGTCTTTTCGTGTCATGTTCCACCGGTTACCCATCTGGCGCGTATTTCAATTTCGGGGGCCGTGCTCGGGCATACTTTCGGAAGGTCGAATCGCTGCTGGTGAGGTGGTGTCTGTGGTGCATCCCGAGGTGTTGGTGGTCGGAGCAGGTCCGGTGGGGTTGACGGCCGCGATCGAACTGCGCCGGCGCGGTGTGTCGTGCCGGATCATCGATCCGCTGCTCGAGCCTCCGCAGTACGCGAAAGCAGTCGGGATACAGCCTCGCACCCTCGAGGTCTTCGAGGGCATGGGTGTGCTCAGGGAGGTCCTCGATGCTGCCATCGCGTTGCGCGGTCAGATCGTGTTCGTCAACGGTGCCGAGGTCGCGCGCCTGGATCTGGCCTTGCCGGCGGACGTGCCCTTCGAGTTCATCGGGATGCCGCAATACGAGACGGAACGCATCCTCACCGAACACCTGGCGTCGCTGGGCACCACGGTGGAACGCGGAATCGAGCTGATCGCCTTCGAGCAGAACGACGAGGGGGTCACCGCGACGCTGTCCGGCGCGGACGGCGAGGAGATGGTGCGGGCGCTGTATCTCGCCGGCTGCGACGGTGCGCACAGCGCGGTCCGCAAGGGTCTCGGCCTTACGTTCGAGGGCGGCGCGTTCGCTGAGCACTACATGCTCGGGGACGTCGAGGTCGACTGGTCGTTGCCGCGGGGCTACGGAATCCGGGCGATGCATCAGACGGACGGCGTGACGGACGATCTCCTGGTCTGCATCCCGCTGCCGGGCCGTCGCAGGTACCGGATGTCGATGTTCGTGCCTGCAGATCTGGAGGGCGGTGGTGGGCCGGCAGCTGACAAGATCGAGCACGGGTTCCAGGCCGGTCCCCGACCCGATCTGTCGCACATCCAGGCTGTTCTGGACCGGCTCGCGCCGGAGCCGACGCGGGCAACGAATCTCCGATGGTCGTCGGTGTTCCGGATCAGCCATCGCATCGTCGACTCGTACGGCCGTGGAAGGGTATTCGTCGCCGGCGACGCCGCACATATCCATCCGCCTACCGGCGCACAGGGTATGAACACCGGCATCCAGGATGCCCACAATCTCGCGTGGAAACTTGCACTTGCGGTAGCGGGCGTCGCATCCCCCGGGTTGCTGGACAGTTATGACGCGGAGCGGCGGCCTGTCGGCGAGGAAGTGGTGGGCCGTACGGTGCGCAGTGCGAGTGAGGGTATCGGGGCGGGGGAGTCGGATCCGGACTTCGTGATTCGCCGGGAGGCTCAACTCCTGATCCGATACGACGGCAGCCCGATCGTGTCGACGCTGAGCGGCACATCGCTCCCCGCGGCGGGCGAGCGGGCTCCGGACGCCCGCGGTCTCACCCGTGATGCTGTTGCGTTCCCGATTCGGCTGTATTCGCTTCTGGGCCGCAGGGACCACACGTTGCTGTTCCATGTGGACGGCTCCGTCGACGCGCGGGGCCTCGAACATCTCGAGACCGTGGCGTCGGCGGCGATCGCGGCGGCGCACGGCCTCCTCGACGTCTATGTCATCGCGTCGCCGGAGGCCGAAGTCGAGGAGACGATTCTGCCCGTGGTGCGCGACGTCGACCGCGAATTCGCCTATGCGTACGGCGGGCACGGACCGGCCGCTTTCGTGGTGCGTCCGGACGGCTACCTCGGTTTCCGGCAGAGTCCGGTCACGGTCGACGACGTCACCGGGTATCTGAAGTCGACGTTTTCGTAAGGACGATCGTGTGCTTTCGGCTCGATCACCACGGGGACGGTTGGCCGAGTGGATATGACAGAGCTCACACTGCGCGACGCTCTGTCCTCTGCAGGCTGAACCTGCAGGTAATCGGGCTTCTGGCGCCGCCGGACGTGCGCGGAAACCGGCTGTGTGCTGGACTCCGGGTCCGCAAAATCGTAACTTCGGGAATTGATCGTCCCATTGGCACGTTAGTTGAGTCAGTAACGCTCAACTTCCTAGAGGAGGCTTCGGAATGCCAGCATTCTTTGGGCCCGAGGGCCCAGGTCGCATCGATATCAGCCGTTTCATGAGTCGCTCGACTCGGGAGCTCATGGCGGCGGCCGCCCGTTTCGCCGCAAGCCGCGGTGATTCGGATCTCGATGCGCTCCACGTTCTGCGCGTCATGGCAGAACAGGACCCCGTCAGGACCCTGATGCAGCGCGCCGGGGCCGACCCCAAGGCCGTCGCCGACGCTGCGGAACTGCGTCTTCCTCACGGCGGGACAGCGGTGGGGTTCGCCGCGCCCGCGCTGAGTGGTGCGCTGAAGACCGCACTGCTCGAGGCCCATCAGCTTGCCCGTGGCCTCGGTTCCACCTACATCGATCCCGAGCACCTGTTCTTGGCCCTCGCGGCCGACCCGGAGCACGTGGCAGGTCGACTGCTGGCGTCCGAGGGCATCACGGGCCAGAGCCTGCAGACCGCTGTCCAGGGTGGTTCTGTCGAGGAGCCGTCGCAGACGGGTACCCCCACGCTCGACAAGTACGGTTTCGACCTCACCGAACGTGCTCGCGGCGGCGGCGTCGACCCGGTCATCGGGCGCGCCGAGGAAATCGAGCAGACCATCGAGATCCTGTCGCGGCGTACCAAGAACAACCCGGTGCTCGTGGGTGAGGCCGGCGTCGGTAAGACCGCGATCGTGGAGGGCCTGGCCCAGCGAATCGTCGACGGCGACGTTCCCGACCGTCTCATCGGCAAGCGCATCGTGCAGTTGGACCTGACCAGCATGGTGTCGGGCACCCGCTACCGCGGTGACTTCGAGGAACGCCTCACCAAGGTGATCGACGAGATCGCCGCGCACAAGGACGAGCTGATCGTCTTCATCGACGAGGTTCACACCATCGCCGGTGCCGGCGGCGGTGCCGAGGGCGCCATGGATGCAGGAAACATCCTCAAGCCCAAGCTTGCTCGCGGTGAACTGCACATCGTCGGTGCCACCACGCTCGACGAGTACCGCAAGCACATCGAGAAGGATCCGGCGCTCGAACGTCGTTTCCAGCCGGTGACGGTGGCCGAACCGAGTGTTCCGGACGCCATCGCGATTCTGTCCGGTCTGCGTGACCGGTACGAGGAGCATCACGGCGTGCGCTACACCGACGAGGCGATCACCGCCGCCGTCGAGTTGTCAGCTCGTTACATCGGCGACCGCTTCCTGCCGGACAAAGCAATCGACCTGATCGATCAGGCCGGTGCGCGATTGCGGCTGCGGACACCGAGCGTCGACACCGAGGCTCTCCGGAAGAAGCTCGACGAACTCGAGCAGCAGAAGGAGCAGGCCGTCGCCGACGAACAGTACGAGAAGGCTTCGGCACTGCGGGACGAGATCACACGTGTTCAGGCGCGAGTGGACGGAACGCCCGTCGCCGAGGACTCGGTGCCCGAGGTGACTGCCGAGCAGATCGCCGAGGTCGTTTCGAGGTCCACCGGCATCCCGGCCAGCCAGATGACCGAGGAAGAGAAGGCGCGTCTGCGTCGGCTCGAAGACGAACTGCATCGTCGCGTCGTCGGCCAGGACGACGCAGTGAAGGCGATCGCCCGGGCGGTGCGTCGTAGCCGGACGGGAATGAACGATCCGGATCGCCCGGTGGGCAGCTTCCTGTTCCTCGGACCGACCGGTGTCGGCAAGACCGAACTCGCGAAGGCCTTGGCCGCCACCCTGTTCGGTGACGAGCACAAGATGGTGCGACTGGACATGAGTGAGTTCGGTGAACGCCATACCGTCAGCCGCCTTGTCGGTGCACCTCCCGGCTACGTCGGCTACGGCGAAGCGGGACAGCTCACCGAACAGGTCCGCCGAAACCCGTATTCGGTGATCCTGCTCGACGAGATCGAGAAGGCACACCCGGATGTGTTCAACACGTTGCTGCAGGTGCTGGACGACGGGCGGCTCACGGACGGTCAGGGACGGACGGTCGACTTCAAGAACACCGTCCTGATCATGACCAGCAACCTGGGATCCGACATCATCTCGAGCAAGTCGGGTGGGCTGGGCTTCGCGACAGGTGACGCCGAGGCCAACGAAAAGCCGCTGCGAGATCGGGTGATGGGACGGCTGCGTGAATCGATGCGGCCGGAGTTCCTGAACCGGATCGACGAGATCGTGATCTTCCGCAAGCTCGACACCGAGCAGTTGCACCGGATCACCGATCTGCTGCTGGACGACAGCCGGAAGCGGTTGCAGTCGAGGGGAATCGAGATCACCTTCAGTGACGCCGCGGTGGACTGGATCGCTGAGCACGGGCACCAGCCCGAGTTCGGGGCCCGGCCGTTGCGCCGTTCGATCCAGCGGGCCGTCGACGATCGGATCTCGGATCTGTTGCTCGACGACGTCCTGGTCGAAGGTGGCAGCGTTGCTGTCGACGTCCACGACGACGCGTTGGATCTCGTAGTCGGCTGACCCACTCGGAAAGGCCGCGGCACAGTTGAACTGTGCCGCGGCCTTTCGTCGTCCGCGGCACAGAGAGGGGATCATCGTCGAGTTGGCAGAGCACATCGGCTGACCAGGAAGGTGTAGAGTCTTGAGACTCGTGGCCAAATCTCATCTGGGATGGGCACTCGGTGGCCAGTTGGCCAAGTGGGTGAGATGGCATTCGGCGGAGGCTGCCGTAGCGGCGGCGTGATCCAGATCGTTCGGGGTGTCTCGATTGACGCCCCGAAAGCAAAATCATCATCGGACGGGTCTCATGCCGAGCTCGGCATAACGGGTCAAACGGCGATCCGCCAGCTCAGACCGATACCGGTGAACGCCCCCTTCGGGACGGTGCCGGTGCGTTCCTCACTGGAACTCCCGTAACTCGGCGATATGATCGGCCCGTGGTCAATCG
>NZ_JBAQEO010000049.1:0-9771 GCF_049286785.1 Rhodococcus sp. (in: high G+C Gram-positive bacteria)
CGGGCGGTTCGCTCCGGTGGATCTTCCGATACCTGGTGACGCCGCGGGTGTGGTGCGCGCTCTGTGCGAACGTCTGGCGGAGGCCGACGCACCGGCACCGTCCGGGCGTCGTGTCGCGCAGCTCGCCGAAGCGGTGCGCGACGTCGAGAAGAAGGGGTACCGCAGCATCTCCGGTGGCGGCACCGTCGACATGCGCGATGCGATGGTCCGGCTCGCCGAGCTGCTGCCGTCGGCGGCGCAGGTCGTCACCGACGTCGGACGGTTCTCGTTCGCGGCGTGGAAGTACCTGCCGGTCGATCCGGGCCGTTTTACCCGTGCCCGGGGCATTCGGTTCGATCGGGCTGGGTATCGCGACTGCGGTGGGCGCCGCTGCGGCTCGTCGCGACGTGCCGACGGTGTGTGTGGCCGGAGACGGCGGCGCGATGATGGGCTTGGTGGAGCTGAGCACGGCGGTCCGGCATCGCCTGCCGCTCGTGCTGGTCGTCCTCGACGACCACTGCTACGGCGCCGAGTACCTCAAACTCGAGAGTCTCGGCCTCGAGCCCTCGCACTCGCAGGTGCAGTGGCCCGGGTTCGCGGAGACGGCGCGCGCCCTCGGTGCCCGCGCGGTCACGGTGCGGGAGGTAGGCGAGTTCGCGCAAGTCACGGAGCTGTTGGACGAGGGGGCCTACCCTCTGGTTATCGAGATCAAGGCGGATCCGGCCCGGCGTCGACCCGAGGTGGCCGCGGCCGTTGGACGTGCGCGGTGACGCGTGACGGTCGGAGACTGGACGCATACATGGATGACTTAGTAATATTTGTGAGGGCGCGTGCCCGTACTTTCCAGGAGGAACTGTGGACCTGAGCAGCTTGACCACGGTGATTGCAGAGCTGAAAGACCACGTTCTGACGATCACGCTCGACCGGCCCGACAAACTGAACTCGTTCACCGACACGATGCGGGCCGAGTTCGCTGCGTTGTGGGCCTATGCGCGCGAGGAGGACGACGTCCACGTCATTGTGCTCCGGGCCAACGGCGAACGCGCCTTCTCGACGGGCGTCGACGTCAAGGAGGGCACGTTCCTTTCCGACAACATCTTCAGCCGCCGCGATCCGGGCATCGATCTCTCTCCCAAGCACAACGGGTGCTGGAAGCCGCTGATCTGCGCAGTGCACGGTATGGCGGCCGGTGGTGCGCTCTACTGGCTCAACGAGGCGGACATCATCATCGCGAGCGAGGACGCCCAGTTCTTCGATCCGCACGTGTCGTACGGCATGGTCGCCGCACTCGAGCCGATCGGCCTCGCACATCGGATCCCGATCGGGGAGGTGCTGCGCATGGTCCTGCTGGGGCTCGATGAGCGCATGTCGGCCGAGCGCGCTCGTGAGATCGGTTTCATCAGCGAGATCGTCACGCGCGAGAAGTTGTGGGATCGCGCGCAGGAACTCGCGGAGCGCATCGCAGCCAAGCCGCCGGCCGCGATTCAGGGCAGTATCCGGGCTATCTGGGAGTCCAAGGATTCCGGCCGGTCCGCGGCCCTCGCGACCGGTATGTACTACACCGACCTGGGCAATCCGATCGGCAAGGCTCAGGTCGTCCGCTCAGAGGTGCCGACCCGCAAATACGAGGTGCGCTGACATGGACTACGGAATGACTCCGGAACTCGAGGAGTTCCGCACCGAGGTAAGCAAATTCGTCGCGGCCAACAAGCCGGCGATCACCGTCAAGGCGGGTGTGCGCAGCGCAGAGGACGCCGAGGAACTCGCTCTGCTCAAGGAATGGACCGGAAAGCTGTTCGCGGCCGGGTACGTCGGTGCCGACTGGCCCGAGGAGTACGGAGGCAAGGGTTCTGCGCATTCGTCCGAGAAGGACGTCGTCGTCGGTGAGGAACTCGCCCGCGGCCGCGCCCCGGCTGCGATCCAGGGTGCCGCGCATCTCGTCTCGCATGCACTGATCGATTTCGGCACCGAGGAACAGCGGCAGAAGTACCTGCCGGGAATCCGCTCGGGTGCGCTCATCTTCTGCCAGCTCTTCAGCGAGCCGAGCTCGGGCAGCGATCTCGCGTCGCTGCGCACCAAGGCTGTCCCCACCGAGGACGGCGGGTTCAAGGTCACCGGCCAGAAGGTGTGGACCACGAACGGTCACTGGGCCGACTACGGCTACCTGCTCGCGCGGACCGATCCGGATGCCCCGAAACACAGGGGTATCAGCGCATTCATCGTCGACATGCGGCTGCCGGGTGTCGAGGTGCGGCCGTTGCGGGAGATGACCGGAACGTCCGACTTCAACGAGGTGTTCCTCGACAACGTCGAGCTCGGACCCGACGCGCTGATCGGTGAACTCAACCGCGGCTGGGGAATTGCGAATTCGAGTCTTGGGCACGAGCGCAGCGGCGTGGCGACGAGCGCCGTGCGGCTGCAGCAAAACGTCGAAGCGCTGAAGGATCTGGCCAGGAACGTGACTCGGAACGGGCGCCCGGCGATCGAGGACGGTGCCGTGCAGGACCGTATCGGCGAGCTGTCGGCCGCAGTCACCGCACTCTCGGCGATGGTGTACGCGAACATCAGCCGGTGGCCGCGCAAGACCGAACGACCGTACGACGCACCGATGGCCAAGCTGATGTTCAGCGAACTCGGCGTGGACATCGCACGTTTCGCTCTCGAACTCGCCGGTGAAACCGGGATTCTCGTCGAGGGAGACCCGAACGCGGTCGACCGCGGGCGGTGGCAGGACGAGTTCCTGTACGCGCGGGCGTACACGATCGCGGGTGGCAGTTCGGAAATCATGCGGAATCTCATTGCCGAACGCGGTCTGGGAATGCCGCGCTGAACCGTCGTGCGTGAGCGGGGAGGGTCCACGGATCCTCCCCGCTTCGCCATGCAGGCAGGTCGCGGGATCTAGGCACGGACACGACACCAAACTCGATTGACCTAGTTAACTATGTGATCTATCTTTGGTTCAAGGCGTCTCGCTCGACGCCGCCGAAGGGCGGTGGGCGGGGGCGTCACGAAACCGGTACCGATGCAGGAAGAATGCGAATTTTTCCCGTCGGGGAGAAGTGGGAGGCATCGAATGACGGGTATCAGGGAAGCGTTGGGCTTGCTGTGGTCGGCATCCGACGACGCGAAAATGGTCCAACAGGACAAGACATGGCACACGTGGGGCGAAGTGCGTGCGCTCGCCGAGAAGGTCGACGTCGAACTCGCGCGCGTCGGTTGTGGCGAGGGGTCACGCATCGGCGTGGTGCTGGGGAATCGGATGGAGTCCGTCGCGTCACTGATCGCGGTCCTCGGTAAGGGCCGCACCATCATCACGCTCAACCCCATGCAGCCCACGGCGCGCGTGACTGCAGACGCGGTGACGTCGCTGCCGCAGGTCGTGCTCGCGCCGCAGAGCATGTGGGACGAAACCGACTTCGAGGTGGCACTGGCCGAGGCCGGCATCGTCGGCTTCGCGGTCGACGGCATCGATGTCGTGCAGCGAACGGGCGGCCCCGAGGTCACCATCGAGGCCCCGAAGAACGAGAAGGACCCCGTTGCGGTCGAGATGTTCACCTCGGGTACGACCGGACCGCCCAAGCGGATCCCGCTGACCTGGCGTCAGCTCGAGGCCGCTCTCGATGCAGTCCACGGCCATACCGGTAAGGGTGGCGACAAGCGTGAACCGCTCACCGGACGCGTCGCGCTCGTGACGCTCGCGATGGTGCACATCGGCGGACTGTGGGGTGTCATCCAGGCGCTCGCCGAAGCACGGCCCATCGTCGTGCTTCCGCGGTTCACCGTCGAGGGATGGGTCGACGCGGTGCACGAGCACCAGGTGCGTGTCGCGGGCCTGCCACCGGCGGCCATGCGCTCGGTCCTTAACGCCGACGTGCCGAAGGAAAAGCTCTCGAGCCTGCGCGCAGTCACCGCCGGAACCACCTTCGTCAGCCCCGACCTGGCCGACGAATTCACCGAGCGCTACGGCATCCCCGTGATGGTCATGTACGGCGCCACCGAATTCGGCGGTGCAGTCGCCGGATGGACCAAGCCGCTCATCGGTGAATGGTGGAGCCGCAAGCGCGGCAGCGTCGGCCGCCCCTTCCCCGGAGTGAAGATGCGGACGGTCGACGAGAACGGTGTCGTGCTGCCCGTCGGCACCACCGGCCGCCTCGAGGTCTGCTCGAGCCAGACCGGTACCGGAACCAACCAGTGGGTGCGCACCAGCGACCTGGCTCATCTCGACGACGATGGCTTCGTCTACATCGACGGTCGCGCCGACGACGCCATCATCCGCGGCGGCTTCAAGGTGCAGCCGGAGACGGTGTGCAACGCGCTGCGTGCCCACACCTCGGTGCTCGACGCCTCCGTATACGGCAAGGACGACGAGCGACTCGGCCAGGTGCCCGTAGCCGTGATCGAACTGGTCGAGGGAGCAGATCCCCTCGACGAGGCCGAACTCAAGGAGTTCGTCCGTACCCAGCTGACCGGCTATGAAGTGCCGGTCACCATCCACACAGTGGACGCTCTGCCGCGCAGCGTGTCCCTCAAGGTCGACAGGCGGCGACTGCTCGAGATGGTCGCCGAACTCGAATCCACACGGGTCTGACCCCGTAATCGCTGAACAGAAGGAGCACATCATGACTGCAGTAATCGTGGAGGCCGTGCGCACACCGGTCGGTAAGCGGAACGGCGGCCTGTCCGGCGTTCATCCGGCGGACCTGTCCGCTGTTGTGCTCAACGCGCTCGTCGAGCGCGCGGGCATCGACCCGGTCGTCGTCGAGGATGTCATCTGGGGCTGCGTCCAGCAGGTGGGCGAACAGTCCCAGGACATCGCCCGCACCGCGCTCCTCTCGGCCGGATGGCCCGAGTCGGTCCCCGGCGTCACCATCGACCGCCAGTGCGGTTCGTCGCAGCAGGCACTGAACTTCGCCGTCGCGAGCGTCGAGGCCGGTCACTACGACGTCGTCGTCGCCGGTGGCGTCGAGTCGATGTCGCGCGTCCCGATGGGCTCCTCCGTGCAGGTCGCCGGCAAACCCTACAGCCAGGCGTTCCTCGACCGTTACGACGGCACCGCACCGAACCAGGGCATCGGCGCCGAGACAATCGCCGAGAAGTGGGGCCTGAGCCGCACCGACGTCGACGCGTTCTCCGCTCGCTCGCACGAGCTGGCCGCCGCCGCGCAGGACGCCGGCCTGTTCGACGCCCAGATCGTGCCCGTCACGACCCCCGACGGCACGGTGATCTCGAAGGACGAGGGCATCCGCCGCGGCACCTCGGTCGAGTCTCTCGCCAAGCTCAAGACGGTGTTCAAGGAAGACGGCGTCATCCACGCCGGTAACGCCTCGCAGATCTCCGACGGCGCGTCGGCGCTGCTCATCATGAGCGAGGAGGCGGCAGCGAAGTACGGTCTGACGCCGATCGCGAAGATCCACACCGCGACCGTCATCGGCGCCGACCCGGTCATCATGCTCACCGCGCCGATCCCGGCGACGGCCAAGGCTCTCGAGAAGTCCGGCCTGAGCGTGGACGACATCGGCGTGTTCGAGGTCAACGAGGCGTTCGCGCCGGTACCCCTCGCGTGGCTGAAGGAGATCGGCGCCGATCCCGAGCGCCTCAACCCGAACGGCGGCGCGATCGCGCTCGGTCACCCCCTCGGCGGATCCGGTGGACGCATCCTCACCGACATGATCCACCACATGCGCCGCAACAAAATTCGCTACGGACTGCAGACGATGTGCGAGGGTGGCGGCCAGGCCAACGCCACGATCCTCGAACTCGTCGAGAACTGAGAAGGAACCGACGATGACTCAGGCAACCCAGGCCGGTGCGCTCGTCGAGCGCGTGGGCAACGTCATGGTGATCACGATCAACCGCCCCGAGGCCCGCAACGCGGTGAACTCCTCGGTGAGTATCGGAGTCGGCAGCGCCCTCGAAGAGGCCGCGAATGATCCCGACGTGCGCGCGATCGTCATCACCGGTGCGGGCGACAAGTCGTTCTGCGCCGGCGCAGACCTCAAGGCGATCTCGCGCGGCGAGGGCCTGCATGCTCCCGGTCACGAGGACTGGGGTTTCGCGGGCTTCGTCAAGCACTACATCGACAAGCCCACGATCGCTGCTGTCAACGGCACCGCGCTCGGCGGCGGCAGCGAACTGGCACTGTCTGCGGATCTCATCGTGGCCGCGGAGAATGCAACGTTCGGTCTGCCGGAGGTCAAGCGCGGTCTGATCGCCGGTGCCGGCGGCGTGTTCCGCCTTCCGGCCCAGATCCCGCAGCGTCTCGCGATGGAGATGATCTTCACGGGAGAACCGATCACCGCAGCCCGCGCCCTCGAGGTCGGACTGATCAACCACGTCGCGCCCGAAGGCAAGTCGGTCGAGGTTGCGATCGAGCTCGCCGAGCGTATCGCAGTCAACGCGCCATTGTCGGTGCAGGCCAGCAAGCGTGTCGCCTACGGCGTCGTGGACGGCCGGCGGGCGGAGGAGGACGATCGGTGGGCATTGTCCGCCGCGGAGTGGGATCGTCTTGCGCTCAGCGAGGACGCGAAGGAAGGACCGCTCGCATTCGCCGAGAAGCGCGAGCCGGTCTGGAAGGCGCGCTGACGCTCGCCGTTGTGTTGTAACTGCGGTAGCAGTCCGGGTCGCCCCGAAAGCGGTCGACCCGGGCTGCACCCACTCGGATGACTGAGGTAACCAGTCCAGGTAGAAAGGCAGAATCTCATGACCGATCGGATTCTCGAAGGGATTCGTATCGTCGAACTCGCCTCCGGACTGGCCGTTCCGGTTGCGGCGCGGATGCTCGCGGAAGCCGGTGCCGACGTCATCAAAGTCGAATCTCCCCAAGGAGATCCGCTCCGGGAGCGGGTCGCCTTCGCATCCTGGAACCGCAGCAAGCGCAGCGTGGTTCTGGACATCACCACCGACGACGGCCGCGCGAAGCTGGCCGATCTGCTTGATACGGCCGATGTCTTCGTCCACGAATTCACCCCGTCGCGCGCCGCCGCACTCGGCCTCGACGATGCTTCGCTGCGGGAGCGCCACCCCAACCTCATCGTTTCCTCGGTCACCGGCTACCCCGTCGACCACCCCGACCGCGACCGCCCTGCGAACGATCTACTCGTCCAGGCACGCTCCGGTCTGATGGGCGAGCTGTGGGGCTACCGCGAGGGCCCCATCGCCATGCGCTTCCCGCTGCCGAGCTGGGCCGCAGCGTCCCTCGCTGCCGCGGGCATCGTGGCGCGACTCATCCAGCGCGACGGCACCGGCCGGGTCGGTGCGGTGCACACCTCGCTCCTGCAGGGCATGCTCAACACGGCTTCTCTCGCGTGGAACAACGCCGAGAACCCGATCCCGGCGCTGATTCTCAACAAGTACGAGGCGCCCCCGCAGCTTGCGATGTACCAGTGCAGCGACGGTGTGTGGCTGCAGATGATGAATCCCGGCGAGCGTATCGATATCAATGCCATCCCGCTCGTCAAGGAAGTCGCGGCGGGCATGGACGACCTCGATGATCTGTCGAAGAACGCGAGCGAGGGACTGCGCAAGGTCATCGCGCAGCGCCCGAGCACCGAGTGGTTGCCGGCCTTTCGCGCAGCGGACCTCGCAATCGAGCCGGCTCAGCAGATGGGTGAACTACTGCGCGATCCGCAGGTGGTCGCCAATGGGTACGTCTTCGAGGTCGACGACTCGGTGGAGGGGCGAACACTCCAGGCGGGTAACCCCTTCGTGACCGAACCGGCGTGCGAGGTCACACGCCCGGCGCCACGTCTCGGCGAGCATTCCGAGGAGGTACTCGGCACCCTGGCTCAGTACCGCCGGTCCCCGGCGCCGGTAGATCCGGCCGCCGACCCGCGGCCACTCGCCGGTCTGAAGGTGCTCGACCTCGGGTCGTTCCTGGCAGGCCCAATGGCCCCTATGCTCATGGCGGATCTGGGCGCAGAGGTGATCAAGATCGAGCCCGTGGTGGGCGACCGGTTGCGCTGGAAGCCCAGCTATTGGGAGGCCTGCTCGCGAGGCAAGCGCGACCTGGCTGTGGACCTGGCCACCGAGAAGGGTCAAGAGGTCTTGCGCAAGCTCATCCAGTGGGCGGACGTCGTGCACCACAACCAGCGTCCGAAGGCGTCCGTGAAGAACCATATCGATGAGGCGTCGGTGCGAGCGATCAACCCGGACATTGTCTTCGGGTATGTGACGAGCTACGGCGAGAACGGCGATCGCATCGACAGTCCCGGCTTCGATCCGATCTTTCAAGCCCTGGCGGGCTGGGAGGTCGAGAACGGTGGTGTGGGGAATCCGCCACAGTTCTCCCGATTCGGAGTACTCGACATCCAGGCGGCTCTGGGTTCTCTCGTGGGCACCCTGCTCGCGGTGTACTACAAGCAACGCACCGGGCGCGGCACCAAGGCATCAGGATCGCTGCTTGCGGCAGCCACCGCGACACAGAGTGAAACGTTGATCCGCCTCGCCGACAACAGTGTCGCCGAGTACCCGCGGTTCGACGCGACGCAAACCGGTTTCGGTCCGGGCCGCCGCATCTACGAGGTGGCAGACGGCTGGGTCGCGGTCGTTGCCGAGGCCGACGGTCAGCTCGCCGCGTTGCGCGCGATAGCGGGCGCAGCCGATGACGACGGGATCGAAACCGGTCTCGCGGGGCTCGAATCCGAGAAGCTGCTCGCCGATCTGGAATCCGCGGGCATCGCGGCCGAACCGGTGCGCGAAGAGTACGGCTTCGAGTTCTTCGACGACGAAGCGAATCGCACCGGCCAGCTCATCGCCTCCTACGACCACGCACACTTCGGTCGCATGGAACAGCCCGGCGCCTACTGGAACTTCGACGACCTCACGCTGAAGTTCGATCGTGCAGCGCCGGTGATCGGCCAGCACACCCGTGAGATCCTCACCGAACTCGGCTACGGCGACGACGAAATCGACACGATGTACGCCGATCGTGTGGCCGGGGGACCGTCGGTGCCGAAGATGTGGGAACACGAGTAGACGGCAGTTCACGCACGGTCCTCGCCGAAGTGATGCCCGACGAGGCCGAGGCCGGCACCCCGCTGTATCTGATGCTCGACGACATCGCGGGCGCATCGCTCGGTTGCCGGATTCGCATACTCCCGCTGGGTGCCGCGCGAACAGTTGCTCGCGGCCATGGAGAATGCCCCGCGCGGCAAGATGAAGGGCATCTGCACGGGGTTCCAGCCGGGCTCGAGAGCCTTGATGCCGGACGCCTCGTCCAAGTGGAATCACCAGGTACAAACGGTCGGACCACGCTGGCACTGGCCGAGATGGCCGAGATGGCCGATACCATGCCATATGTCCTGGCCGAGATGGCCGGCTTCATCATGCACCCGGATCTGATCGCCAAGGACCATCCTTGCCACCGAGACCAACGGCTCGGGAGCCGTATTCGATTGAAGGCTTTGCTGCCGGTGAAAGGCTCGATCGAACTGGGCCAGTTCTTGCCCGGCACCGTGACCGCCGTCGAAGGCCGCCGCGGACTGACCACAGTCGACGTCCCGACCGGTATCGGCGTGGAACTGTTTCTGAACCGGAACATGGCCCCGCTCGACGAGACCTACAACTACGATCCCGAAAAGGCGAAGCAGTTGCTCGCCGAGGCCGGCCACCCCAACGGCATCGATCTGGGTGAAGTTATCCTCGTCAACGTCATCACCCCGGGTGTGGCCGACGTGCTGCAGGACGGGGGGGTATTCCGGTATCGGCGGTCTGGGTGCAGCAATGACGATAAACAGGGTGGTCCTTGGGCTCTCCATCAATCGTGCGGAACCGATACGAGCGACGCCCGTACAC
>NZ_JBAQEO010000050.1:0-1958 GCF_049286785.1 Rhodococcus sp. (in: high G+C Gram-positive bacteria)
TCCCGAGAGTCGCAACAGTCCGCCGAAGGCATCGGCCGCGATGACCACCACGACCAGCAGCATCGCGGTCACCGCCCACACCACTGCCGCCGTACGGCGCCCGCCCGTGTCCTGTTCGCGCTGCGAGGCAGCACCGGAGACGGGTCGGCCCCCGGACGAGTCGATCGATTTGCCCTGAATTTGCCGCTGCAACACCCGAGGGGCGGCGCATACTGAGAACGGCGAGAGGACCATCATGCCGTCACTTCTCATACAACACTCGGTACCCGACTTCGATGCATGGAAAGCCATGTTCGACAGCGACCCCGTCGACCGGAAGGGGTCTGGTGTAACTCGTTATCGCGTTGCCAGATCGCTCGGCACCCCCACCACCGTCTCGATCGAACTGGAGCTGAACACCATCGAGGAAGCGGAGCGACTGCACGAGAAGCTCCGCACGTTGTGGTCCGGCCCTGCCTCGGCAATAGTCCAGGACCCTCGGATGCAGATCGTGGAGACGGTCGAAGAGGTCACTCTCTGACGACGCCGGGCGTCACCGGTTCATGCACCGCCGGTTCCTTGACAGCCGCCTCCCACCACCGGATCATCGTCGGGACACGTCGCCGATATCAGCGGCCGCCGACATCACCGGCGTCCAGTGCCCACATTTATCGCTCGTCGGGATGTTCTCGGATCCGTCCTCGCCACAGCAGCTTTCGTGACGTTTGTGCCTGTGTCCCCGCCGGCATCGGCCGCGGGCCGCATCAATCTGTCCGCCCCACCCAACGGGCAGTCCTGCGCGGAGAGGAACACCGCTCCCAACGCAGCCGGGCATCGCAACGCATTCGCGAAGTTCCAACACACCGGAACGTCCGTGAGCGCGACGGTCAGCGACAAGGGCTATACGACCTTCCGCGAAAGCGACCGCATCCTCACCAGCGTGACGTTCACATTCACCGACGGCACCGGCACCCCACGATGGGTCCAGCGCCACATGGCCATTCATGCCTCCTCGACGATCGTCGACGGACAGCAGACACGGCTCTGGTACGACGCAACCGACCCCGGCAACGACTCGAGGGTCACTGTCGAACTCGCCAACGAATGGCCGCTCCGAGGCCGATCGGGCAATCTCCGAGCGGATACTCGGAGACTCGACGGGGAGCAGTAGCGCCTCTGGTGTCGGTACAGCCGGGTACTGTCGCTCCCATGCACAGCACGCACCTAGGCTAGCCCCGGTCCGGGGCCGCCCCGACTCAGGAGAAAACCTGATGCGTGCTGCACTCTGCAAGGCCCTGTTCGCTGTGTTCGACCACCGGATCTGCTGTGGCCGGATCCCCGAATGGACCGCCCACGTCGGTCAGGAGTGGGACACCTACGACGTTGCGCCGTGGAATCTGTACAACGTGATCTGGCGGGTCCAGAACTGGATCCGCTGGGGCGTCAGCGAGTGAGTCGTGACGCGGCACGTCCGTGTTCGTTGCCGTCGAAAGGCGTTGAGGATCGAGTACTGCGGGCCGCGTGAGCGTTGCTGATCCATCGGGCGTCCCGGGGTGCATCCACGCCACTTCGGGCGTGTCCGCGGATGTCTGCACAACTCGACTCGGCGCTGATCCTGGTCGACTTGGCTATCCCGAAGTTCCAAGCCCTCGACCTGTCCGAGTTGCAGGTGATCGACCCGGAGCGCGGCATGCTCCCGCCGGGCGAGGCGCACCAAGTGATTCTCACGCTGCTGTCCGACCTGTCCGACGCGCGGTACGCATCGAAGGACACGATGTCGCACATGAACGAGGTGGCCGACCCCGCCGAACGCATGTACCAGAAGCAGTCTGAAACACCTTCAGAAGTGGGGCGGGCGGGGCTCGAACCCGCGACCAATGGATTATGAGTCCACGGCTCTAACCGACTGAGCTACCGCCCCATGGGCCACATCAAGAACATCAGTGGCCCGCCGAAATGCTACCGGCCCCGCTCACCTC
>NZ_JBAQEO010000051.1:0-1830 GCF_049286785.1 Rhodococcus sp. (in: high G+C Gram-positive bacteria)
GACCAGAATCAGGGCGAGAATCAGCAGTACCGGCACGACTTTGGCGAAAACTGTCTCCGGGAGCAGCAGCAACAGCCAGGCGCCGAGAACAGCACCCGACAGCGACGCCGGGATCTGCCAGCGCAACCGGGACCACTGTCCCGTCAGCTCCCGCCGATATCCCCAGGTGCCGGAGAAGCCGCCGGCGACCAGTCCGATCGCGTTCGACATAGTCGCGGTCACCGGCGGAAATCCGAACGCCACGAGTGTGGGGAACGTGATGAGGGTGCCGCTACCGACGATGGTGTTGATCGTGCCCGCCCCCAGGCCGGCGACGAGGATCGCGAGAGCTTCCAGTGGTGTCACCGAGGCGACGTTACAAGGCGGTCCGGGGCAAGTGCCGAACCCGGGTGCGCCTTGGGACGCACGCACCCATCCAACACTGTCGATCGCGTTCCGTCATCGGTTGCGCGCACCATGATTTCATCTCCATGCCGGTTCTATTGAATTGCAGCACAGCGAGTCTCGAGTATTGGCGCCCTGCCGAAATCCGGCTAGTGTCCCTTTCGACCATCCAGAGCGACCGAGAGACCCGGCTCGTCGACGTCGGGAGGTCGGGTGGTGACCGAATGCGGCAAGCGTGGTCCGAGTGTGTCGAACACGGTCACCGAGATCGGTTCCGGCCTGAATGGGAAACGATGTCGAGGGGCTGATGATCTGGTGCGGGATATGTCCGAGGTGATGACGTCGCGGTGTGCCCGCCTGTACGGGCAGCGCAGCGCACGCCGCCGTGCCGCAGTTGCCGTGACCGCCGCGACGGGCCCCTCATGACGCCCACCGCCGATATCACCGCACCGGCACCCAGGCCGAGGCACTGCGGTGGCATTGCGGGGCACAGCGTTTCGCCTACAACTGGGCGCTGGCGCAGGTCAAGGCGATCCTCGACCAGCGGGCCGCGGAACGGTCCTACGACATCACCGTCGCCGAGTTGACGCCGCAGCTGTCGTGGTCGGCCTACAGCCTGCGTAAAGGCTGGAACACCGTCAAAGACACCGCCGCCGTCAACCCCGAGACCGGGCAGGTGTGGTGGTCGGAGAACTCGAAAGAGGCCTACAGTTCCGGGATCGCGAACTGTGTTGCGGCGTTGTCGAACTGGTCGGCGGCACGTTAGGGCAAACGCAAAGGGTCGATGGGGTTCCCCCGGTTCAAAAGCAAACGTGCCGTGCTTTCGTGCCGGTTCGCGACCGGCGTGATCGGCCTGGTCACCACTGGTGGTGATCGCCGCCATGTCCAGCTACCCACGATCGGGGTTGTTCGCACTGCGGAATCGACCCGTACGCTGGCCCGCAAGGCGATTGCCGGGACGGCCCGGCTCCGGTCGGCGACGCTCACGCCGCTGGCTCCGCACCCAGGACAAGATCCGGCGAGTACATGCACAGGTCGCCGACGCTCGCCGCGACTACCTCCACAAACTCACCGCCCGACTCGTGCGGGACTTCGATACCGTGGTCGTCGAAAACCTCAACGTCGCCGGGATGAGCCGGTCCGGTGGCGCCTACAAGCGGGGGTTGAATCGTGCGCTGCACGATGCGGCGCTCGCCGAGATCGGCCGCCAGGTGACCTACAAGACCGATTGGACCGGCACCGGCCTGCATGTTGCGGACCGCTGGTGGTGCGTCTCCGGCGAGTTGCGGACGAGACGTGAAAGCAGCCCGACAGAAACCAACCATAAGACCCGCCCACCGGCGGGCAGACGGTATCGCTGCGGGAACACCACCCATCGGCGGCGAATGTGGTCGGAGCAATCCGGCCGCTCGTGCCGAGTGCACGAAACAACACTCGGTGTGAACG
>NZ_JBAQEO010000052.1:0-2931 GCF_049286785.1 Rhodococcus sp. (in: high G+C Gram-positive bacteria)
GCCGCCGAGTCCGCCTTCGGCACCGAGGATCGCGCCGAGGTCGAGGCCGCCGCCCGCACCGAGGACAGCATCGAGGGCACCGCCCAGCGTGGTGGTCAGGTCGCCGCCGACTCCCAGCTCGCCACCCAGCAGACCGCCGAGGGCTCCGCCGAGGCTCCCGCCGGCACCGAGGATCGCGTCCAGATCCAGCCCGCCGCCCAGGTCGGCAATCGACCCGAGGGTCGCGCCCAGCACGCCACCGAGATCGGCGCCGAGGTCACCGCCGGCGCCGAGAACGCCACCGAGTGCACCGGACAGGGCTGCGGTGAGGTCGGTATCGAGCGCACCGCCGAGGAGTCCGTCGAGAGTGGTGCCGAGTCCGCCGCCCAGGCCGATCGCCGTGTCGAGGGCACCGCCGACTGCGCCGCCGAGTCCGGCGTCGACACCGAGGACGCTTCCGAGGGTGGCGCCCAGAACGCCGCCGATGTCCAGGGCACCGCCCAGATCCAATCCGCCGTCGAGGTCACCGATGCTGCCGAGCGCCGCGCCGAGAGCGAGGCCGAGATCGGCGCCGAGTGCGCCGCCGATGGACAGGGCCGGGGCGAGAATGCCGGCCAGGCCGCCGCTCACATCCAGGACGGGCAGGGCCGAAAGTGCCGCGGTGAGTGTAGTCCCGAGCTGGCCGGTGAGCTCGCCACCGAGACCGAGGAAGCCGCCCAGCGCGCCGCTGATCGCGGTACCGATGTCGAGGGCGCTACCGAGGCCGAGATCGAGGCCGCCGGTGAGCGACAGGGCCGCATCCAGGGCCGCGCCCAGGGCTGCACCGAGCTCCGCGCCGATCTCCCCGCCGATCTCGAGGGCGGCACCGAGCGCGGCGCTCAGACCGGCAGCCAACTCTGCGGCGAAGTCGAAGTCGCCGCCCAGTCCAGCGCCGAGTCCCAGTCCGGCACCGGCACCGATTCCGACTGCGCCGCCCAGGCCGCCGCCGAGACCCAGGCCGCCACCGAGACCCAGGCCGCCACCGAGACCGAGACCGCCAACGAGGCCCGCACCGATACTGCCTGCCACGTCACCGGCCACATCGCTGCCGGCGTTCACGATCGCGGCCAGGTCGGCACCGCTGCCGCCGAACAGTCCCGACTCCGCGACCAGCGGCGCGACCGAGACGATGTCTGCGTGAGTCACGCCCTCCAGGCCGGCGGCGCACAGCGCCTCGGTCGGATTGGCGCAGTAGGCGGCGGCAGCCTCTTCGTTGCGAAGCAGGCCGAGGATGAAGTCGAGAACGGCGTTGGTAGCCATGGCAATCTCCTGTGGTCGAGGATCCGGGGAGCTCGGGTGGCCACCACATGAGCTGTGACGGCGAGTGAAATCCACGTTATGGATCGGTGGGCCCCTTCCCAACGGGGCCGCGCCCCCTACTTCCGGGGCCCCGCGTCGGGGATTGCGCGTAGGGGGTGCCGGCCCCGGCGTTAGGGGATTCGGGGCCGTTAGGGGATGTGCCCCGTGATCCGCGAATTCCAGCACTTCGACGTAACGGAATTGCCGGTCACCCCGACAACCCGGGTAACCACGGCCCACAGGGGTCGCCCGGAGCACAGGAGTGAGAGATGGCTGCAGCGCTCGGCATCGGAGTCGGTTCGGTCAACACGGTGGCTGCCGCCGACACCGACGGAACGGGCGCTACGGACCCCGCCGATCTCACGGTGATCTCGCACCCGAGCACGCTGCGTCTCTCCCCCGACACCGCACCCGCTCTGGGAGCCGGTCCCGTCCCGCCGGACTGCATGGTGGTGTCCGATTTCGCGAACCGGGTGGGCGACCCCGTCGGAATCCTCACCGACGACGGGTCCACGTATTCCGGTGAGGACCTGGTCGCGACCGCCGTGAGCTGCGTAGTGCACGACGCGGCGTCCGGCAGGCACGGCCGGCCGACCACGGTGGTCACCCACCCCACGACCTGGTCGCCGTACACCGTCGGTGTGCTGAGTTCGGCGCTCGAGCGTGCCGGTGTCCGCGGCGCCACCCTGGTGTCCGAAGCGCACGCGGTGATGACGTGGCTCGAGCGCACGCGGGGCAACCCGGGCGACTCCGTGACTGTGATCTACGACCTCGGCGGAACCTCGCTCGACATCACCCTTTTCCGTTCGGACAGCCGCGGCACGGAGACCGGCGTGCTCGGCAAGCCGGTGCGTTCGGAAGACTTCGGCGGCGCGCATTTCGATCACGCCGTGATGCAGTACGTGCTCGGCAACGTCGCCGTGGAATTCGGGGACGTCGATCCCTTCGCCCCCGACACGGTCGCGGCGCTCACCGCGCTGCGCGACCGGTGCGCCGCTGCGAAGGAAGCGCTCTCCTCCGACACCGAGGCCACCCTCGGGATCGAACTCCCCGGGATCTCCACCGACGTGCGGCTGGTGCGCTCCGAACTCGAAGACCTCATTCGCGAACCGCTCACCCGATCGATGACGCTGGTCCGCGAGACGATCCACGCTGCGGGGCTCGAAACCAGTGACGTCACCCGGGTGATCCTGACCGGTGGTAGCGCTGCGATACCGCTTGTCGCGGAACTGTTGTCAGCCGAACTGCGGGTTCCGCTGGTCGCCGCCGAGCACCCCGCCCACACCGCAGCCCTCGGTGCCGCCCTGCTCGCCGCGGAGGCGAACGCGGGACGCGCTGGCGCTCCGACGGTGGCCCACATGCCTGTCGTCGTCCCGGTCGCTGCGGCGCCCGTCGCCGACGACACAGCCGACGATGCCGACACGGAAGTGTTCGTTGCGGCAACGCTCCCCGAGTCGCCTGCACCGACCGCAGCCCACCCGGCCTCACGCAGGAAGAAGACCGCGTTCGTCGCCGCCTCGGCGGCCGCGATCGTGCTGCTCGGCGCGGGAGGCCTCGCTCTGGGGACCGTGCTGGACGCTGCGCCCGCGAGCAGCGGGGCGACCACCACTTCGC
>NZ_JBAQEO010000053.1:0-2257 GCF_049286785.1 Rhodococcus sp. (in: high G+C Gram-positive bacteria)
TGTCGATCGTGCTGCGCTACCTACGCGCCACCGTGCATCAGTCGCTCGGCTGGCCCGACGGCAACGAGGACGAGGCCGCGCTCGGCATGGCCGATGACCTCACCGAGGAGGACCTCGAAGACGGCGACTCTCTCGGACTGTTCGAATGGTCCGCGCCGCCGAGCTCCTCACGCAACGACCGCATTGGGTGGGCGCACGCCAATCCGTCGATGAACTACACCGAACTTGTCGAGAACGTGATCACCGAACGCGCGATCGCCGCCGCAATGCGGACCGACCCGCCGTCGGTGTTCTTCACCGAGGTGATGTGCCGCTGGATCTCGACGGCAGACGGCGGCCCCTTCCCTGAGGGGAAGTGGGTGGCAACACGGGACAATGATGCGCGCCGCGCATTGTGGGCTCGGCGAGTGCTGGCGATCGACGTCTCATGGGACCGGACGATGGGCTACATCGCCAGAGCTGGCGTCAACACTGACAACGTCCCAGTGGTCGACATTGCCGCGGCCCGCGGCGGCACCGACTGGATTGTGCCGTGGTTGGTCGAGTACCGAGTGCGGTATGACGCTGTGACCTTGCAGGCCAACGGCGCTCCGGTCTCATCGCTGATCGAGGCTATCCGTAACGCGAAGATGCCTGACGGCAAGCCTGCCGACATTCCACTCGTCGAGTGGTCTGGCCCCGACCTCGGCCGCGCCACCGGCATTGCCTACGACGCGGTCGACAAGGGGAAGGTCAAGCACCTGCAGCACCCCGGACTCGACATGGCCGCGGGTACCGCAAGGGCGAAGCCGATGGGTGACTCGTGGGTGATCGATCGAAAGAACTCGCCGGCGGACCCGGCTTCACTGATCGCATTCATCGGCGCCTTGTGGCTACTCGAGCGGGCAGCGGACGACCGGCCCGACCAGACACCCACGCAAGCGGACGCGATCGACCCGTCCGAAATGGACGAACTCATAACCGTCGGATTCTAAGGAGGTGGCCGCGATGGCTGCGAAGGCCGCAACAACACCGACGGCCGAAATCGGCTACATCTCAGGGGATACGAGCTACTGGACTCCCGACCTCGAGACCACCCCCGAGTTGATGTGGCCGCTGTCGATCGAGGTCTACGAGAAGATGGCGCGCCAGGACAGTCAGGTGCGTTCGATCCTGCAGGCGGTAACGCTGCCGGTGCGCCGCACGAAGTGGCGCATAGATCCGAACGGTGCCCGGCCCGAGGTCGTGCAGATGGTGGCAGAGGATCTTCGGCTTCCCGTCAAGGGCAGCGACGTACTGCCGACCGGTCGCGCTCGTGGCCGGTTCTCATTCCCCGAGCACCTTCGGCTCGCGCTGATGATGACGAAGTTCGGTCACATGTTCTTCGAGCAGAACTACCGGATCGACGACGCCGGTTTCGCACGGCTCCGCAAGCTCGCCCCCCGCATGCCGCGCACGATCACCGAGATGAACGTCGCCCGCGACGGTGGGCTCGAGTCGATCCAGCAGAGCGCATCCGACAAGCCGATCCCGGTAACCCAGCTCGTCGCCTATGTGCTCGACGCCGACCCTGGTGACTGGCGTGGGAACTCGGTCCTCCGATCGGCATATAAGAACTGGCTGATCAAAGATCGGCTGTTGCGCGTGCAGGCGCAGACGATCGAACGCAATGGCATGGGCGTCCCGATCTACGAGGCGGGGGAGAAGGACGAACAGTCGCAGCTCGAGGCTGGCAAGAAGATCGCCACCTCATACAAGTCTGGTGCCGCTTCCGGTGCCGCGCTCCCGTACGGCGCGAAGCTGCGACTCCTCGGTGTCGAGGGGAACCTGCCCGACGGGCTGCCCACGATCAACTACCACGACGACCAGATCGCCAAGGCGGTGCTCGCGCACTTCCTCAACCTAGGTAAGCAGACGGGGTCATGGGCGCTCGGTACGACGTTCGCCGATTTCTTCATCTTCTCGCTGCAGACCCTCGGTGATCAGGTGTGCGAGACATTCAACCAGCACGTGGTCGAGGACCTCGTCGACATCAACTGGGGCGAAGACGAACCGGCCCCGCTGGTGGTGTTCGACGAGATCGGATCGCAGTACGCCGCGGTGGCGGACGCGCTGAAGCTCCTCGTCGACGCGGGCCTTCTCGACCCGGACGAAGCGGTCAAGGCCGCGGTGCGTCAGGCGTACAGCCTGCCCGCGAAGTCGGCACCAACTGAAGGAGAATCCGCGTGAAGCCCAATGACCGGCGCATGCGCGCAACCCTGCGCGAGGGTCGCCGCGA
>NZ_JBAQEO010000054.1:0-10268 GCF_049286785.1 Rhodococcus sp. (in: high G+C Gram-positive bacteria)
GTCCCTGCGAAACGCGGGGAAGAAATTCTGCGTGGTGGGAAGGAGACCATCCTTCTGGCGGAAGACGAGGAAGCGATCCGTGCACTTGCCGAGCGTGTTCTCATGGGGTTTGGATACACGGTCCTCGTGGCCCGGGACGGGGAGGAGGCGATCGAGATTTTCCGGCGGCACAAGGAGATCGCTCTCGCCGTGCTGGACGTGGTGATGCCGCGGAAGGGGGGCAAGGAAGCGTTCGACGAGATGCACAAGGCAAACCCGAACCTCAAGGTGATCTTCATGAGCGGTTACAGCGCCGATGCGATCCACGATTCCTTCGTGTTGACCCCCGGCACGCCGTTTTTGCAGAAGCCGTTCGGCCCGACGGTCCTGGCGAGGAAGGTAAGGGAGACGCTGAATACGCAATGATACGTGGGGGGGACGCGAAACATGAACGGGAAAGAAAAAAGCGCGCGCGATAGATAAATTCTCCTTCGTATCCGCTTCCGCTCTTTACTTCAAACTGCTGAAAAACGATTCCGCCACAGCGTTGTTGAATCGGCGGGCAGACCGCCCGCCCGGTTCATGGGGGTCAACATCCGGTATCAAGATCCGCTTTGATCGCGCGTTCCAGAAACGAATTCAACGCGTCCAGCCACCCGGTAGGGCCAGCGCTCTCCGCCGGGCCCGGGCGCGGGTTCGGGGTCTGTTTCGGGTCGGTGCTGTCGCTGTCGTCGCCGGAGCACATGGACTCTCCGTCGTCAGGACCATGCCTGCCCGATTCGCCTGAGTCTGCAAAGGATCCCATATGTCCTTGAGATTCACGTCCGGAGGGTTCAGATTCCCGTTTCGGGAGACGCCATCGGGCCCGCCGCCCGGCCAGCATTACGACAAACACGACACCGGATACCGGCGCCCCCCGCCCTTTCCCGCCCGGAATTTCGTTTTCGAAATTCCGCGATACGTTCCGTCGAGGCTATTCCACTTCTGAAATTCCACGCCGTCCGTTTGCCCGCCCGCCGGCGGCCGCCGATCCTGCCGGCGCACCGCGGGAACCCCCTGGGCCGGGGGCCGCCGGAATACTGTATCTCCCTTCGCCGAAACGGGATTCCCCCGCTCTCCCCCCCTCTCTCCGCCGCGCCCGCGGGGTTGGAACGGGCGGGGACCTGACCGCTCGTGGCACGGAACATGAATCATTCGGGCAGACCGGTCGCCATGGAGCCGTTTCCGGGCGGCTGCGGAGGACGTGTTCGAACCGGAAGGCGTGGAGGTGAAGAAGTTCTTTATGGCCCTGATGTCTCGTGGCTCCAGACTCGGTTTCCTGCTGCTGATCCTGTTGGCCCTGTTGCTGGGTACCGCTTCCCCGGCGGTGGCCGTGGAGAAGTTTTGCAGCGATCCTCCGTACTTCGGAGTGATCGACGGTTATATACGTCCTGTTCCTACCCAGATCACGGTCGACAGGGATTGCACGTTCAAGAACTTTCCGCAGTCAAACCCGCTGACCTCCACCATCAACTTTCAAACGAACGACCCTTCGATCTATCTCATTGTCTTCGAAAACGTTTATTACACAGGCAACATGGCGTGCGCCAACGTCGAGCACAGGATCTGGTTCGCCAACAGCTCGTATTACGGCTCCAATAACGCCTGCCAGGACCTTTTCATCCCCGTAGAAACCATCGACAAGAGGAACCCTGCGGGCCAGACCACGGCCGTCGTCGGCGTGCCCTTCACCTACACGCTCACGCTCCCTGCCTACTCCGATGTGGGCGGCCCGTCGGTCAATGACCTGCACTCCGTCATTATCTGGGACGATCTCACCGCGCAAGGGACAAGCGCGGACCTCGCCTATCCAGGGGCGGAACTCACCTACCTGAGCAACACCGCCTACCTGGTGAACGGCGGCACCACTACGCCGCTGGGCTCGGGCTCACTGATAAATACAGGAGATAGCAAGCACCTCGAGTTCAACAAAACCGCCAACCCGGCGTTGGCATTGATTCCGGCCGGATCGCAGATCGTGATCAATCTAACGGTCGTCCTCGACAACACGGCGGCGAACGCGCCGGGGAGGCAGTTCGTCAACACCGCAAAGTGGCAGTTCGGGAGACTCATCGAAGGCGTGTACTACGAACCCCTGCCGGGCCAGTGGGGGCGAACGGAGCCGATGACGATCGTCAGGCCCGATCTCGTGGTCACCAAGACGGGGCCGACCTCGGTGATCGACCGCGGGCAGTGGGCGGCGTTCACCATCGACGTCTGGAACAGAGGGCCCTCGTCCGGCGATGCATGGAACGTCAACATTGTCGACCTGCTGCCGAGCACTTCGCCGACCACGAGCGATGGCGGGATGTGCGATCTGACCCCGGAGGTGACCGGCGTCACGCTGGCGGGCACTTCTCTCACCATGGGCACCGACTATTCGCTCAGCTACGCCGGCTGCCAGCTCAGCCTCGCCCTGCTCGGGACGGCCGACCGGAAGATCGGGACGGACGAGCACCTGGTCATCTCCTACCGGACCAAGGTCGACGCCGACAGCGCAAGTGGCGCCGTGCTCACAAACGTTGCCGCCGCCACCCGGTGGTCCAGCGGGAAAGACGGCACCATCGGCCAAACCTACGCGTGCACCCCGACCGACGGCACGGTGGGCATTGAGGACTGTCAGGACGCCCACAACGTATTGGTGGTGCTTTCGGGGTATTTCTTCGAGAAGACCGCCGCGAACCCGGCGACCGGTGCGATCGTCTCCACCGCTCTGGCGGGTCAGACGCTTCGCTACACGTTGAGTCTGCAAAACTTCAACGACCAGCCATTCACCGGCGTTCGTTTCCACGACGTCCTCAACAGATTGAACCCGTCGCCGGCATTCGTGCCGGGCTCGCTCTCGCTCGTCAGCTATCCCGCGGGAGCGGACGTCTCCCAAACCGGCAACGGGATCCTCGACATCCGCAACCTGAACGTTTCGGCCGGCGGCGTGATCGAGGTCACGTTCGATATCACGCTGGCCTCGACCCTCGCGGAAGGTTTCGTGGTCCGTAACCAGGCGGACCTCTTCGAGGGCGCCGCCGATATCGGGAACAGTGACGATCCCGGCATCAATGGTCAGGCCGATCCCGCCGTACCGGGCGACGAGGACCCGACGCGCGTGGTGATCGCCTTCCCTGCGCCGCCGCCGCCGGCGAAGGCGCTGGTCTCTCCGACTACGCCTGAGGCGACCATCGGCCAGGAGGTGGCGTACGAGATCAGGGTGCCCGGAACGGTGAGCACCCGGCCGCTGTACGACGTCGCGGTCACCGATGCGCTTGACGCGAACCTCGAATATCTGGGCTTCACCCAGACCGGCGGCCCGGCGGTGACGGACAACAGTGTCGCTCAAAACCTTAGCTTCCGCGTCGCCCAGATCCCGGCCGGCCAGCAGGCGGTCTTCACGGTGCGCGCCCGCGTTCGCAACGTCCCGGGAGCCCAGCAGGGCATCGCGATCAACAACGCGGCCTCCTATACATATTCCAACACCCAGGGCGGTGTCCCACAGCCCGCGCTGACCAGCGGGACCGTGACGCTCCATGTGGTCGAGCCGCATGTAACGAGCATCACCAAGAGCGCCAACCCGACCACGCCGGCCGCCGGTGAGACCGTACGCTACAGCGTGACGCTGACGGCGAGCGGCACCACCTATTCGTCGGATGTGTTCGATGTAACGATCACCGACACCCTGGGCCTCGGTTTGGTCTACGCCGGCAACCCGACCGTCACCGTCGGAGGCGGCGTCAGCGGCAACAACACCATCGGAGCGCCCGTTGTCACCGGCGACAGCATCAACCAGGCGCAAACGCTTCTCTGGAGTCTGACCAATGGCAATGCCGACATCGACATCGCCGAAGGCACGTCCGTCACCATCTCTTACGACGTTCGCATGCTCGGCGGCGTGCTCGCCCAGACGATCGCGAACAGCGCCGTCGCGCAGTGGACCGGCATCGACGGCCCGAGCGCATTCGAGCGCAACGGCACCGATGGCATCGGGGGGCTGACCGACTACGTAACGGCACCGGCCACGGCCACGATCGGCAACCAGCCTCTGCTGTACGCGCATAAGACCGCGCAGATCTACCCCCCGGACATCGGCTCGCCGGGGATCGTCGATCCGGGCGACGTGCTGCGCTACACCATCGTCCTCAGCAACTCCGGCGCGGTTTCGGCCACGGGTGTCGTGCTCACCGACAACGTTCCGGCCAATACCACCTACGTGGCCGACTCCCTCCGTCTGAACGGCGCGTCGGTGGGATCCGACGGCGGCGTGTCGCCGCTGATCGCCGGCCTGTCGGTGCAATCCGCCGACAATCCGGGCGCCGGCATTGTTTCGGCCGGCAATAGCGCTGTGGTCACTTTTGAGGCCAGGGTCAACGACGGTGTTCCCACGGGGACCCTCATCATCAACCAGGGCCGTATTACCTCCGGCGAACTGCCGCAGGGGGCTACCGATGCCGACGGCGTGCCCTCCAACGGCAACCAGCCGACCATCGTCGTCGTCGGTGCAGTGCAGCTGCTCTCCATCACCAAGGAGGTATCGGCGGTCGGTGGCGGAATCGCCGAAGCCGGCGGCCAGCTGGAGTACGTCATCCGGGTGAACAACATCGGCAGCCTGCCCGCCACCGGGGTGGTGGTGACCGATGACCTGAATCCGCCCTTGGGCAATCAAGTCACCTACGTCGCCGGGTCGGCCACCTTGAACGATTCCACCGACGGGGTTGTCTTTGCCGGCGGGGTGCTCACCGTTAACTATGCCGCCCAATACGGCGATCTGCCGCCGGGCGCCGACCGCATCGTGCGCTTCCGCGTGCAGATCAACTCCACCCTCGCCATCGGAACGACCATCACCAATACCTCCGTGGTCAGCTGGAACGACAACACTGAATCGGCCAGCGTATCCATTGACGTGGGCGGAACGCCGGGAAGCGCCAATCTCAACGGTAACGTCTGGCACGACGCGAACCTGGATAAATTGGTCGACAGCGGCGCCGAGACCATGATGGAGGGCTGGTCGGTCGAGCTTTATCGGAACAATCAGCCGGTCACCACGGCGCTCACCGATGCCAACGGTTTCTATCGGTTCAGCGGCCTGGCGCCCAACGCGGGCACATCCGACCTTTATGAGCTGCGCTTCCGTGCGCCGGGCGCGGGCTCGACCACGGCTTCGATGGGTACGGCCGACTCGCCGTTCACCAATGGCCCGCAGCGGATCAGCGGCATCACCGTCGCCCCGGGGGCCAATCTGCAGTACCTGAATCTGCCGCTCTGGCCCAACGGAACCGTGTACAACTCCGTCGCGCGCGTACCCGTTGCCGGAGCCGGCGTGGCGATGCTGAATGCGGCGACGAAAGCCGCACTTCCGGGCCAATGCTTCGACGACCCCGTACAGCAGAATCAAGTTACGGCCGCGAACGGCTTTTACAAGTTCGACCTGAACTTCAGCGATGCCTCCTGCCCGGCGGGCGGGGGCTATCTCATCGAGGTGACGCCGCCCCCCACCGGCTACATGACCATGCCGTCCCGGATCATTCCGCCGGCCAGCAGCGACAACACGGCTTCGTTCTCCGTTCCCGCCTGTCCCGGCAGTGCGGACGACGCGGTGCCGGCTACCACCGGGTACTGCGAGGTTGTGGCCTCCGCGGCGGTGCCGCCGACGTCGGTTCTGCCGGGCGCGGCCGGCACCACCTATTATCTGCACCTTCTGCTGAGCAATGGAACCGTGCCCGGGCAGAGCCAGGCGTTCAACAACCCGATCCCCATCGACCCGGAACTCTATGGGGCCGTGGCCATCAGCAAGACCTCCTCTTTAACCAACGTGACGAAGGGGACGCTGGTGCCCTATACGATCACCGTGACCAACGTGTACGGCGCGCCGCTGTCCGGTATCAGCATCGTCGATCGATTCCCGGCCGGATTCAAATACGTGGCAGGTTCCGCCCGCCTGGACGGCAATCCGGCCGAACCGCTGATCAACGGTCGGGAGCTTGTCTGGAACGGCCTCGATCTGCAGTTCAACCAGAAACGCGCCATCCGGTTTCTGCTGGTGGTGGGCTCCGGCGTCTCCGAAGGCGAATACGTAAACAGGGCCCTGGCGCTCAATACCACCACCAGCGGCGCCGTCTCGGGCGAAGCGACGGCCACCGTGAGGGTCGTCCCCGACCCGGACTTCGATTGCACCGATGTGATCGGCAAGGTGTTCGACGATGGCAACCGGAATGGGTGGCAGGACCAGGGCGAGAATGGACTGCCCGGGGTTCGCGTTGTGACGGCGCGCGGTCTGCTCGTCTCCACCGATAATAACGGACGCTTTCACATCACCTGCGCGGCCGTCCCGGACGAGGACCGCGGCAGCAACTTCATCCTCAAGCTGGACGAGCGCAGCCTGCCCAGCGGTTATCGCCTGACCACCGAAAATCCGCGCGTTCAGCGGGCTACCCGCGGCAAGATGCTGCGCTTCAACTTCGGCGCGACGATCCATCGCGTGGTGCGCATGGATATCGCCGACGGCGCCTTCGAGCCCGATACCACCGAAATCAGGATGCAGTGGACTCAAAGAATCGACCAGTTGCTTGAAGAACTCAGGAAGGGGCCGTCCGTGCTCAGGTTGTCCTATCTTGGCGATGTCGAGCCCAAGGCCCTGGCCCTGAAACGTCTCGAGGCCCTGAAAAAGGAAATCACCTCACGGTGGAAGCAGTCGGGCGCCGGCTACCAGCTGACCATTGAGACCGAATTCTTCTGGCGACGCGGCGCTCCGGTTGCCGGTCACCGATAACGGAATGATGAAATCCATGGTACGTCACGTGCGCATCGTGAAGGGCTTCTTTCCGAGGCACGGATTCGTTGTCCTGTGCGTGTGCGCCGCCACCGTGGCGGGCACCGGGGCTGCCTCCTCCGAGGAAACGGGGGTAAGGGAGACCCATGTGACCGGAGAGGGAGCCGAGAAGCACCTGCCGACCGACCAGCCTTTGACCCCGTGGGTCCATGACCCCGCCATATTTGAAAAGGACGAGGGGGACAAGACGGAACTGCGCGAAGTCGTCGAGCAGGAAGTCACGACCATCAAGCTCGACAACCTGGTCCCGCCCATCCATTTCGGCCTGGGCGATATTGAAATTACCGGGAATTATCTCAAGGTCCTCCGCGAGGTGCTCGACGGCATGCGCGATCGCGCCAATGTACGTCTCCACTTCGTCGGTCATGCCGATACCCTTCCGCTCAGGGGCGAGCTGATAAATATCTACGGCACCAACGTCGGGCTGTCGCGCGAACGGGCGGGGACCGTGGCCGAATACTGCCAGCGCGCGCTGAGCCTTCCTCCCGAAGCCATCTCCTACGAGGGGCTTGGCGACAGTAAACCGGTCGCCAGCAATGCGACGGAAGAAGGACGGCAGCGCAACCGTCGCGTGGAAGTGCAGGTCTGGTACGACGAGATCAGCGAAAAGCAGACCGAAAAGGAAGTGGTCGTCCCCAGCGAGAGGAACCGCATCAAGGTCTGCCGGACCGAGACCGTCTGCAAATTGCGCTATAAGGACGGCCACTCCCATCGCGCGCGCGTGAAGAACCTGACTTCCCCCCTTCATTACGACAAAGGCATGCTGAGCGTGCCGGAGGAATTTCTGCAGCAGGTCAGGCAGGCACGGAAAAATCTCGGCGGCAAACAGAACCTTGTGGTCAAGTTCATCGGCTATGCGGATGACATCCCGCTCAAGGGACGGGACGAACGCATCTACGGCGACCTCACAGGGCTCACCAAGGCGGTTGCCCGGCGCGTTGCACTCGCCGTTCAGGATGATCAGGGCCTGCCCAACGACGCCATTGATACCGAGGGCCGCGGGGCATCGCAGCCTGTGACCACGAACGATACGCAACAGGGGCGCGCGCTGAACCGGCGCGTGGAGGTGGAGTTCTGGCACGACGATCCGCTTCAGGATCTTCCCGACGAGCCCCAACTTTGCCCTGACGCCCTCGGCGCCGAAACGGTCACCCGCGTCTACGATTCGCCGTCGGGGGGCATCGACCCGATCCTGTTTGAAAACGGAAAACCCGTCATACCCGATGGGTACACCGACCGACTGCGCCGCATCATGGACGAGATCCGCGACAGGACCCGCGTCCGCCTCCGGTTTGTCGGCTATACCGCCAACAAGCGCCTCGACCGGCGTACGGCCGCGGTGTACGGAGACGACATCGGCTTGTCCATGTCGCGTGCACGCCGTTCCATGGCGGCCGTCGGCGAGCAAATGGGATTAACGGAAAAGCAGGCGGAGTTCGACGGCCGCGGTTATGTTCAGTCCGACGAAGTGGTAAACGCCGGTTTTGTCGAGTCCGATACGTCGAAAGTCAAGGTGCAGGTGGTCTACGATGAACCGCGCATTCGCGACGACTACGAGGGCGTGGAGGTCACCCCGTTGACTCGCGAGGTGAGCACTGCCAATCCCTTCGCCCTGAATCTCATGCGCATCACGGTGGACGGAAAACCGGTCGATGATCCGGGCAAGTGCAGTTCCGACGTGCAGCGCTGCACCGACGTGGCCCTCAAAAACGCCCGGATCCAGTTCAAGAACGACAGCCTTGCGCTTACGCCGCGGCTGAACGTGACCGCATGGCCGACGACCATCCGTTATCAGGACCTTCCGGATACGGCGTTTGCCGAAAACCTGGTGCAATTTCGCCTGTACGTCAATTACCGCAACTTCATCGAGCGGGCGGAGGTCAGGATTTTCGAAGAGGAGCAGTCCGTCCGCGATACGCCCCTCGCCGTCGTCGAGATGGACGCCGACGGCATGGCCCAATGGCAGCCCGGGTTCGAGTCTTTCTCCGCGCCGGTGCGCAAATTGAAATACCTGGTTCGGGTGTATGACGGGAAGGGACTCTTCGACGAGACGACTCCACAGTCCCTGTGGGTGGCGGACCGCATCGATCCGTCGGTTGCCGAAGCGAATGTCGACGAAAAACTGCGGGCCGGTTATGGCGAGAGCCGCATCGCCGGCCGGAATATCCGCCTTCACGGCGGAACGGTGCAGGCCTACGGCACCGCGATCCCCAAAGGACGGGGGGTGTGGATGGCCGGCTATGCGGTGCCCGTGGACGAGAAGGGCAGTTTCGTGGCGGAAGAGATCCTGCCGGAGGGCATGCATACCGTGGAGGTGGCGGTTCTTGACAAATCCGGAAACGGCGAGATCTTCCTGCGCGACCTGGAGCTGAAAAAGAGCGACTGGTTCACCGTGGGGATCGCCGACCTGACCCTGTCCGGAAACAAGACGGACGGGCCGGCCGAACTGCTCGCGCCGGACAAACCCCGGTACGGCGAAGACATGAGCCTCGAGGGCCGCCTGGCCTTCTATACCCACGGAAAGTTCGCAAACGGCTGGTCGCTGACGGCGAGCGCCGATACCCTCGAAGATCCCCTGGACGAGATCTTTTCCAACTTCATGGACAAGTCCCCCGAGGCGCTGTTCAGGCGAATAGACCCGGACTACCACTACCCGACCTTCGGCGATGACGGCACCGTCGCGGAAGACGCGCCGACCACCGGCAAGTTCTTCGTGAAGGCGAAAAAAGATAATACGTACGGGCTCTGGGGCAACTTCAAGACGGCGTATGCCGATACTGACCTGGCGCACGTGGACCGCGGGCTGTACGGCGCCAACCTGCATTATCAGCCCCTCAAGACCACCAGTTTCGGCGAACCGCGTCTGCTGTTGGACGGGTTTGTCGCGGACCCGGGAACCGTTGCGGGACGCGATGAGTTCCTCGGCACGGATGGATCGCTCTATTTCCTGCGCCGGCAGGACGTGCTGGAGGGTTCCGAACGCCTGCGCATCGAGGTGCGCGACAAGGATTCCGGGATCGTTCTGGCGGTCAAGAACCTGACTCCGGTGCTCGATTACGACATCGACTACCTGCAGGGACGCATCCTGCTTTCGCAGCCCTTGCCCGCAACGGCGGACGACGGCCTCTTGGTCCACAGCGGCTCCATCAGCGGGCATCCGGTCTTCCTGGTGGCCCGTTATGAATTCACCCCCGGGTTCGACGACCCGGACACGCTGGCGGCCGGCGGCAGGGTCCATTACTGGTTCAATGACCACGTCAAGGTCGGCGCGACCGCCAGTCGAGAGGAAGAGGGGGACATCGAAACCAGCCTGGGTGGAGCGGACCTGACCCTGCGCAAGTCCTCGGCGTCGTGGCTCAAACTGGAAGCGGGCCGCACCAAAGGTCCGGGCGTTCCGGCAAGCACTTCCATCGACGGCGGTTTCGGTTTCGAC
>NZ_JBAQEO010000055.1:0-2020 GCF_049286785.1 Rhodococcus sp. (in: high G+C Gram-positive bacteria)
GCTGGAAGAGGCCGGTTCCAGTGTGGGCGTCAACTCGCTCATGCGCTCGGTCGGTACCACCGTGGCCGGCGCCGTCATGGCGGCCGTGCTCACCAGCAAGACCATGGACCTCGGTGGCCACTCGATCCCGAGCGAGTCCGCGTTCCACCTGTGCCTCGTCGTCGGTGCGGGTGCTGCCCTCGCCGGCGCCCTGGTCGCGCTGCTCGTCCCGGCCCGCACCAAGCAGACCCCGGATCGGCCGAACACTCCGGCTCTGGAGACCGTCAACGCCTGACCCGGACGGTACGTCACCCGCCACAGCACACGACGGGCGTCACGCTCACCCCCTAACGGGGACAGCGGACGCCCGTCGCTCGTTTCCCTATGGGGGTTTGACATCCCACGGGCATCCGCCCCTGCCGCTCTCCGATGCGCGAGTGCAATGCGCTGTTCCACCAGGTCAGATTCACCGTGATCGTATGGTTACTGATCATTTGCTGTGGATCAGCGGTCTGCACCCACTCCCGGCATCTGCTGGGTATCGGGAGTGCGGAGAGATCAGTCGGTGGCATCACTCGATCATGAACGATCGCCGGTCCGGGTTATGGCAAAGTCACGGACGCCGCGACTGCGGAAGTGGTCGCGATCGATCGCGGACGGTGGGGTTGCGCCGTGAGCCAGTTCGCCGGGCAGTGGTGGTCGTCTCGTTCCGATGGAGGCGGCGGAGGAAGCCCGATCGGCGGTCACCTATTTCAATCCGAGACACGATGATCGATCAGTACCAGCGACGATCGGATGCGTGATTCAGCGGGCCTCGTCGTCGATGGGGTGCCGAGCTTGTAGTTCGGTGAGGGTGGCATCGAGTGCGGAGGCCAATTCGTTGTCCGTGGGCACGACCTCGCGGAGCTGGTCGGGCAGGGTGTCGTAGGTGTAGTTCGCCACCGCCAGCGGTGCGGGTGCCCCGGCGAGGGAGTAGCGCACGGTGTTGTCGTTGCGGCCGGCGCACAGCAGGATCCCGATGGTGGGGGCGTGCTGGCCGTGGATCCGCAGGTTCTCCTCGACCCAGGCGACGTAGAAGCCGAGCTTGCCTGCGTATTCGGGTTGGAACCGCCCGACCTTCAGCTCGACCACCACGAACCGGGACTGGGTCCAGTTGAAGAACAGCAGGTCGATGTAGAAGTCGTCGTCGTCGATGGCGAAGTGGTACTGCCGGCCGACGAAGGCGAAGCCGTGCCCGAGCTCGAGCAGGAAGCGTTCGAGTCGGGCCATCAGCGCGGTCTCGAGTTCACGTTCGGCGACCTTGGTGGTCAGGCCCAGGAAGTCGAAGACGTATGGATCGCGGACCAGCTGTTGGGCCAGGTCGGAGTCCTCGGCGGGCAGGTGGTCGCGGAAGTTCGACGGTGCGGCCGCGATCCGCTGGTGTAGTCGTCCGGCGATCTGGTGGGCCAGGACGTCGCGGGACCAGCCGTGCTCGGCCGCTTGGGCGGCATACCACTCACGCTGCGGCTGAGTATCGAGCTTGTCGAGCAGGACGGTGACGTGCCCCCACGGCAATCGTGCAACGGGGTGTTGCACGATTACGTCGGGAAAGGCCGCGGCGAACGAGCGCATGTAGAACAGGTTGCGCCGGGACAGTCCGCGCATGTCCGGGAAGGCGCCGTCGAGTGGACATTTGTCGAGCGCGTCTTCATAACCATCGGTCTGCCCTTCGTTTTGTACCGACATTCGCGAGCTACGAACTAACTGCGGGCGATTGGTTCAATCCCTCGGGACCGGCTCTTGCTCGCTCGCACGCGCGAGGTCACGCCGCTTCCCCGTCTGGGGGTTGTCGGCCCAGATTTTGGGCGTCGGATTCTTGGTCACCGACCTGCGCCAACGCTGCTCGGCCGCGGCGAAGTCGCATTTCGGTCCAGACCGTCGGTCGTCACGGCGATGCGGGGCTTCTGTCGTTGCCGGTATGAGGGGCCTTCCACGATCAGCTCGAACGCCGCCGAGAGGAGACGATCGACACCGGCCAATTTGCCGTTGCCAGGCCAAGATC
>NZ_JBAQEO010000056.1:0-2337 GCF_049286785.1 Rhodococcus sp. (in: high G+C Gram-positive bacteria)
GCGTTGCGCCATCAGCGATTCGAACGCCTGCGTCGGGGTATACGCCGCGTCCGCCATCTGATCGACGTAGAGAGCGAACACGTGCAGGTGATCGCCGAGAGCAGTGATTTCCGAGAACAAGAACTCGTCGTCGGGATCCAACCCGTCTGCCTCATCAAGCAGGTCGTCGGCATCGAATTCGGAGAGCTGACCCCCCAGCATCGACTTCATACACAGCAAGGCCGTGACGCCATGGAACACGATGTCCGCATCCAGCTCGGAACGATGATCCAGCGCGGCGTGGATAGCCAGGTCCTCGGCCAGGCTGTCACTGTTGCCCAGGTTCCTCGAACGGATCCAGTCGACAACCTCGGTCCCGAGATACAGTTCCTCCCGTCCACGCGTCACCACGGGGGCCGGGAATGGCGCACTGCTCGTGCGGTAACGCTGCACCCACATCGACACCACAGGTCGCTGCACCCGCGCCAGCGCGGCGATGTCGGGTTTGCTCAGCAGTAGGGTGGACACCGGCTCGTCATCGGACATGTGTGTCGCACCCCTTCCGTAGTGTCTCGCAACATCAGTCTCGGTAATGTAGCCCATGGGGCTGACTTTCCGATCATGACTCGTGATAACCCCCCTTATCGCTGCACGCGCAGCGTTCGTTCGTTGGCGGTGCCATTGTCGTTCTCAACATCACGAACGAGGGAGAACCACATGCTCGCCGCCATACACATTCGTCAGACCAACACCCCAACCGAGTGCGTCACCTATGCATCTGTGGCGTGGGAGAAGGACGGAATCACCGACACCGTGCTGTTCCGGCAGCCCGGCTCGACGACGGCGTCGCGGTACTCGGCCGGGCTCGACGCGTTCGCCTACCTTGTCGACGCGACGTCGAAGAGCGGCGCCAGCGCCTTCCTGCACATCACCGACGCCGGTCTTCGACGCGAACTCACGCTGGTTGCGGAATCGTTCCCCGCCATTCGCATGATCGAGGGCGTCCGCGGACGGCTCATCGCGCTGGTCGAGAATGCCTCGACCTCGATCAGTGACCACGTCGCGGCGTTGCGGTCCGACTACGAGAAACGCGAGCTCGCACACCTCGACGCACGGCCCGAGCTCGTCGTGGCCACCGATGCGTCGAAGTGCGCACGACGCCGAGGTGTCGGTGCCGCGTGTGTCAGCAACGAAGGCCGTCACCGTCAGAAGGTGTATCCCCAGACGCGTTCCATTCTCGCGGGCGAACTGCTCGCAATCGAGTTGGCCGTCACGGGCTACCGTGATCGCAAGCTGCACATCCTCACTGATAGCCGTGATGCCATCGCCTGCTTGCGGATGGAGCGCTCTCAGCTCATCTCGGAGTGTGACGGTGAAGTAATCGCGGTCGTCGAGAATATCCGGCGCCTGCTGCGCGGTCGCGAAGTGCGGATCTCGTGGGTAAGGGCCCACGCCGGCCATCCCCTCAACGAGATCGCGGACCGGCTGGCCGTATCAGCGAGGCGCAACCATGAGGCGTGCGTGCCCGAGCCTGCGCGTCGGCTCATCGCCGACAACATCGTGGCCTCGCTCTCACTCGAGCAGTCCGCGGCATGAGGAAGAAGCCGGTGACCGACTGGACCGCCGCGTATCTCGACCTCGGCTTCCGCGGACCCGATGTCGAAACTCGAATGACGTTGAATATCAACAGTATCGAACTCACCTCCCGCCAGGGACCAGGAGAGCTCGTATCCGTCATTGCGACGTGGTCGACCGATCATGAAACGGGCTACAGCGAAATGGTGTGCTCGGCAACGTGGGACGCTCAACGCGTCCTCAACACCATTGGGCAGAACCTCGACCATGTCGGAATGCCGGGCGCACTTGAAGAACTGGAAGTCCGGTTCGGGATCACTCTTCGTGATGCCGAACAGATGACGGAACGATCCATGACCACCGGAAACTTCTGCCGTTTCACCCTGGATGCTCTACCGAATATGCCCGGCGTCAGCTACGGACTTGACGAGACGCTCGAATATCGTGCGGCCGTGCGGTGTGCGCGGGAGAGTCGCGACAGTCTTCTCGTCGGCTGGATCGCCACGGATCATCCGGGCCACAGCGTACGAAACGCCGCATTGCAGAATCCTGCATGCCCCAACGCGGCGAAATTGCAGGTGGCATCAGAAGGCGACGCGTCGTGGCTCCTGCTCCAGGACCGAGAGTTGCCCGCACATATCTTCCGGCGGCTGATGACGTCCGAAGCCGGCCGGTACCTCGAATCGGAGCGTCCTGAACTGCACCATGACCTTCTCCTTACCATGGCCCTGCACCCGACATGCCCGGACAATCTCGTCCCGGGCCTCGTCGCCCACGTCGCGC
>NZ_JBAQEO010000057.1:0-3864 GCF_049286785.1 Rhodococcus sp. (in: high G+C Gram-positive bacteria)
ACATCCAGATGTCAGTCACAGATTCGGCCGCCACGCCCGATATTCACACGACCGCGGGCAAGCTCGCCGACCTGCGGGAACGTCAGGCACAGGCACAGCACCCGAGCGGGGAAGCCGCCGTCGAGAGGGTCCACGCCAAGGGCAAGCTCACCGCCCGCGAACGGATCACCGCCCTGCTCGACGAGGGCAGCTTCGTCGAACTCGACGCCCTCGCCCGCCACCGCAGCACCAACTTCGGCCTCGCCGACAACCGCCCCGTCGGCGACGGCGTCGTCACCGGCTACGGCACCGTCGACGGCCGCGACGTCTGCGTGTTCTCCCAGGACGCCACCGTCTTCGGCGGCTCCCTCGGCGAAATCTACGGCGAAAAAATCGTCAAGGTCATGGACCTCGCCCTCAAGACCGGCCGCCCCCTGATCGGCATCAACGAAGGCGCCGGCGCCCGCATCCAGGAAGGCGTCGTCTCCCTCGGGCTGTACGGCGAAATCTTCCACCGCAACGTCCGCGCCTCCGGGGTGATCCCGCAGATCTCGCTGATCATGGGCCCCGCCGCCGGCGGCCACGTCTACTCCCCCGCCCTGACCGACTTCGTGATCATGGTCGACCAGACCAGTCAGATGTTCGTCACCGGCCCCGACGTCATCAAAACCGTCACCGGCGAAGACGTCACCATGGAAGACCTCGGCGGCGCGCACACCCACATGGTCAAATCCGGGGTCGCGCACTACGTCGCCTCCGGCGAACAGGACGCCCTCGACTACGTCAAGGACCTGCTGTCCTACCTGCCGTCCAACAACCAGGCCACCGCCCCCCGCATGCTGCCCACCGACCCGATCACCGGATCCCTCGAGGACAGCCTGACCGCGGAGGATCTCGAACTCGACACCCTGATCCCGGACTCGGCGAACCAGCCCTACGACATGCACGAAGTGATCCGCCGCATCCTCGACGACGACGAATTCCTCGAGGTCCAGGCCGAACGAGCCGGCAACATCGTCGTCGGCTTCGGCCGCGTCGACGGCCGCTCCGTCGGGATCGTCGCGAACCAGCCCACCGTGTTCGCCGGCTGCCTCGACATCGACGCCTCCGAGAAAGCCGCCCGGTTCGTGCGCACCTGCGACGCGTTCAACGTCCCGATCATCACCCTCGTCGACGTCCCCGGATTCCTGCCCGGCACCGACCAGGAATTCAACGGCATCATCCGCCGCGGCGCGAAACTGCTCTACGCCTACGGCGAGGCCACCGTCGGGAAGATCACCGTGATCACCCGCAAGGCCTACGGCGGCGCCTACGACGTGATGGGCTCCAAACACATGGGCGCCGACGTGAACCTGGCCTGGCCCACCGCCCAGATCGCCGTGATGGGCGCCTCCGGGGCCGTCGGCTTCGTCTACCGCAAACGCCTGCTCGACGCCGCGAAGAACGGCGACGACGTCGACGCCCTGCGCCTCGAGTTGCAGCAGGAATACGAAGACACCCTCGTCAACCCCTACGTCGCCGCCGAACGCGGCTACGTCGACGCCGTCATCCCCCCATCCCACACCCGCGGACAGATCGTGGCCGCCCTGCGCCTACTCGAACGCAAAATGGTCACCCTCCCCCCCAAGAAGCATGGGAACATCCCGCTATGAGCGGCGGCGAATCATTCGGCACCTCGACCGCGATTCGAATTACCAGCGGATCTCCCAGCGACACCGAACTGGCGGCGCTGGTCGCGGTGCTGTCCAGCGCGGCAGCAGCGCCCGTACCGGCCGTACCGTCGCGCGACGACGAGAATCGTTGGGGCTCACCGGCGCACATGCTGCGTCGGCGAGTCGTAGCCGATTCCGCCCTGCTGGTCAACGCGGGCTACTGAAACTGCATGTCGTTTCCGGGTAATTCCTTCCCGCCGTCGTAGCCTGAACGAGCACCGTCGACTGGAAGGGATTCACACATGAACTTCTCGCGAGGAACCCTGACCGTTGCCGCGGCGGCGGGGGCATTGTGTATTGCTCTGGCCCCCATGGCATCTGCGGCAACGACCTATCAGATCAGCGTCATACCACCGATCGGCACCGTCACCGCGAACAATCTTGTGACACTCGGTTTCCTGGTCAGCCCCATCCCCACCGGTGAAGACGGTTCGACACCGCTGATCGTGAACATCACCGAACCCGATAAGGACACGTACACCCACACCGTGTCGCAAACACTCGGCGCCGCCTCTCTCGCCACCCGGCTACACGAGGCCGGCCGCTACGTCGCCGTTGTCACCTTCGACCCTCCCAACGGCGATTCTGTCCAGGTCACAACGGAATTCGACGTCGTGCCGGGGGCCTCGCTGGGAAGCTTGTCCTAGTGTCCCGCGCCGGGAATTCGTTATCGAATTGACGCCGGTGCGGGCTGCGTGCAACGGATGGGGCGCGCACTCGTTCTTGGTCTGGATGTGGACTTGCCGCTCGCAGTCACTGAAATCGACCCCGCGGCAAGTGACCTATTCGCCGAACTCATCGAATACGGACTTGTCCCTGACGAGGCCGATTCCTTCGCTCACTTCCACCACTCAGGCTGGGCTGCGATTGGACCCGCCATCGCTAGTTCTGACAACATCACCAGCTTTCTGACACCTGGTCTGGTGCACGGAATGGTCGCCGATGTCCTGAACGACGATATCGCCGCCGCCAAGGTCGGACGCAAGATCCTGACCAATGTCGAAGAGTACGTACCCGAGGACGATGGCGAGGCCCTCAACGCCGTCGCCAAGTTCGCGAGTGATCACACCATCCCACTAGCACCCCAGACTGTGCTCCGACTCGCCACCGCGGGGACGTCTAACCAAGCGCGCATACTTCGCTTACTGCAGGCCGCTTCACCAGCTGCAACTGCAGATCAGATTGTTGCGGTTTTCTCTGCACTTGGCGGGGAATACAACAAAATATCCCGATCGGGTACTGAATTCACAGTGCCCAACGACACCCTTCACACCGACCTGCTCACTACTCTTCAGAATCAGAATGTGTGTGAAGCGAGGCAAGAACATGTACCCGGTGAGCGTCCCCTGAGAGATGCTGAGTATTCCCGCCCGCATAGCGGGACTTCACCGATATCGACCGGCGCAAACTCGAGTTGGCTCAGGTTAGTGCGCTCCTCGGATCGCGGTGATGGCTTGGCGGAGGTCGTCGGGTAGCCGGATCGGCTGAGGTGATGGTCTGTCCGCCCGCTTGGATCGGTGAAACATGCCGGAAGAACAACACCTACAGATCGGATAGAGAACGTCGCCGGTCATCGCCGAGACCACAACCAGCTCGTCGAGGGCCCCGGGCTCGCCCGGGCGGGGGTTCACGCCAGCGCCTGGACTCTGGAGCGCGCCTCCAGGTAGCGGGCGAGAAGATCATGTATCTCGGCATCCGGGTGTGCGAGTTCGGGAAGGTCCTTCGCGCCGATGATCACCTGGTCGACCGCGGTGACCTGCCGACGGAATTCACCGAGCATCTCCGGGGTGAGGGTGGTGGCGTCGAGCCGGTCGGTGAGGTACCGAATCGACTTGTCCAGGAACAGGGCCGGGTTCTCCGGTGCTCAAGCCGGCCCCGGCGGGTTTCGACCATCCGCCACCACTGGTCGAGTTCAGCCAACGCGGCCGGATCGGTCACCACGGAACCCAGGGCCCGGTCGACATCTCGTTCGTTGCCTTCGCCGGGCTCGCGGCCGTTGTCCTCGTCGCGGCCGGTGGGATCCGCGCGAAGGTGACGCGTCCATCTATTCTTGTCCACTGGTGGTGACGGGCAACCCGAACCCGGACGACGAATCGACAGGCCGGACCGTCGAATTCACCCGGAACGAACTCGAGAAAGGGATCCCGATGATCGAGGCCACCGCAGCAGTAGG
>NZ_JBAQEO010000058.1:0-4748 GCF_049286785.1 Rhodococcus sp. (in: high G+C Gram-positive bacteria)
CCTTCGACCTTCCCTCACGCGGCGTGCAGATGAACGTGCCCGGCGTCGCCTACGCGCATCCGCTCGACGGCCGCCCCGCCGGCATCGCCTACACCGACCTCGCCGCCACCGTCGCCGCCCTCACCGAGCACTCCACCCCCCACGACGCGAAAGCCTGGCGGGAACTGATGACCCCACTCGTCGACAACTTCGACATGATCGCCGCGCTTTGCCTCGGCGACATGCGATCACTTCCGCCCGGCACCCGCAGCCGCCGCGGAGCGAAGACGGCCGCGGCGTTCGCCCTCCGAACCCTCGAACAGGGCACCCGCGCCTGGAATCGGCGGTTCTCCGACGGGATGGCCCCCGCGATGCTGACCGGGATCGGCGGACACGTCAGCGCACCGAAGCCCTCCCTGGCGTCCGCCGCCACCATGCTGCTCCTCGGTTCGGCCGCCCACGCGATCGGCTGGCCCATACCCACCGGGGGATCCCAGGCCATCACCCATGCCCTGATCAACGACCTGTACGCCCATGGCGGACAGGTCCTGTGCGACCGCGGCGTCTCCGACTGGCGGCTGCTCCCACCTGCCCGCACGTATCTGTTCGACACCTCCCCCTGGGTGCTCGCGCGCGTCTTCCGGAATCGCCTCGGCACCCGGTACCGGCGGGCCATCGCACACTTCGAACCGGGAAACGGGGTCGCGAAGGCCGACTTCGTGCTCACCGCCCCGGTCCCGTGGACCGATCCGCGAATCGCCGAGGCCGGAACCGTGCACTGTGGTGGCGGCCGCACGCAGATCGCCGCCGCCGAATCCGAGATCTCAGCCGGTCGACACCCGGACCGGCCGCTGGTCCTGGTCAGCCAACCCACCGTCGCCGACCCGTCCCGCATCAGCGGCGACGGTCTGCTGCCGTTGTGGACGTACACCCACGTCCCCAACGGCTCCGACCGGGATCCGACCGAGACGATCACCGCCCAAATCGAACGGTTCGCCCCCGGCTTCCGGGACGTCGTCCTCGCCTCACGCGCCACCCCGGCCCACCAGATGAGCGCCCACAACGCCAACTACCGCGGCGGGGACATCGCCGCGGGCACCGTGTCGATGTACCGGATGCTCGCCCGCCCCACACCGAGATGGAATCCTTACCGCACCCCCCTCGATGGCGTATACCTGTGCTCGGCGTCCACCCCACCCGGACCGAGCGTCCACGGCATGTCCGGATACCACGCCGCGCGCCACGTCCTCGCCGACGAATTCGGAATCACCACCGTCCCCGACCTCGGCCCCTAGCCCGATCCGTGATGCGGGTGTCAGCGGGTGTCGGTGATGGAGGCCATCAGGTTGCGGGCCACGTCAGACAACTTGGTGTTGGTGCGTTGCGAGATCTGCGCCAGCCGGTGGAAGGCCTCGTCCGCGGAGACATCCAACGCGGCGCCCACCTTCATCACCGAAACCGGTCCCGCGAATTCCCTCGGTCATCGCATCCAGCCCTTTCGTCCCAGTGATCCTCCAGTGTCCACGATCGAAACCCGGGAGCGACCATCGGCAGCCGAGTAACTCGAGTTCATAACCGACCACGGTCTCCCGTCGACGTTGGCATGATCGAAAAGTACTCCTACATACGCCACAAAAAGGAGAATCGTTGTGAGAGCCAGCCACCTTCCGTTGCGCCTGACCACCGGCGCCTTCATCCTGAACGCCGGCCTGGGTAAACGGGCCCTTCCGCCCGAGGCTGCGGCAGCCCTGCAGAACATGGCCGCCAACGTCGCCCCCGTGGTGCGCACGGTGCGCCCGGAAACCTTCGGCAAGACCCTGTCCGCCGCCGAGACCGCCCTCGGGGCCACGTTGCTCGCACCGTTCGTGCCCTCCGCCCTGGCCGGCGCTGCTTTGGTTGCCTTCAGCGGAGGACTGCTGACCATGTATTGGAAGACCCCGGGCATGCACGAGAACGGCTCGATCCGCCCCACCCAGGACGGCACCGCCGTCGCCAAGGACGTCTGGATGCTCGGTATCGGCGCAGCACTCCTGGTCGATGAGCTCGGCCGACGAGGACCGGGCCTGTCACGACCATGACACGCGTCGCAACCGGGCTGGTGGCCGCGGCCCTGACGGCCGGGATGCTGACCGCCTGCTCGTCCGGGGGCGCGTCGGGCGGCGGCACCGGGGCGGTCAACGCATGGGCAGGTGAGCCGCAGAACCCGTTGATCCCCACCGATACCAGCGAGAGCTGGGGCGGGCGCATCGTCGATTCGCTGTTCGCCGGACTGGTGTCGTACGACGCCGACGGCAACGTGAAGAACGAGGATGCCCAGTCGATCGAGACCACGGACGGCAAGATCTTCACCGTCACGTTGAAGGACGGGTGGACGTTCACCGACGGGACGCCGGTCACGGCCGCCTCGTTCGTCGATGCGTGGAACTTCGGTGCGCTGTCGACCAACGCCCAACTCCAGGCGTCGTTCTTCGACCCGATCCTGGGCTACGACGAGGTGGCGGCGAAGAACCCGGCGGTCCAGACGATGTCGGGGCTCGAGGTCATCGACGACTCCACCTTCACGATCGAACTCAAACAACCCGAGCCTTCGTTCCCGGAGCGCCTCGGTTTCGCCGCCTACTACCCGCTGCCCGCCGTCGCGTACCTGGACATAGCCGCGTTCGGCGAGAATCCGATCGGTGACGGGCCGTACAAGTTCGCCGCCCCCGGCGCGTGGCAGCACAACGTGCGGATCGACCTGGTTCCGAACCCGAACTATGGGGGCAACCGCAAGGCGAAGAATGACGGCGTCAATTTCGTCATGTACAACAACCTCGACACCGCGTATACAGACCTCCTGTCGGGCAATGTCGACGTGCTCGACCAGGTGCCGGCCAGTGCCCTCACGACGTACGAGGGCGACTTGCCGGGGCGCACCGTGAACCAGCCGTCGGCGACGATCGAGACGTTCACGATTCCCGGCCGGTTGCAGCACTTCAGCGGCGAGGAGGGGAGACTGCGTCGTGTGGCCATCTCGATGGCGATCAACCGCGATCAGATCACACAGCAGATCTTCAACAAGACGCGAACCCCGGCGCTGGACTTCACCAGCCCGGCACTTCCGGGCTGGTCGGATTCACTCGCGGGCAATGGAAATCTGAAGTACGACCCGGAGGCGGCGAAGCGGCTGTGGGCGCAGGCCGACGCCATCGCGCCGTGGACCGGGAGTTTCGAGATCGCGTACAACGGTGACGGTGGCCACAAGGAGTGGGTGGATGCCACCACGAACAGCATCCGCAACACCCTCGGCATCGACGCGAAGGGCAGGGAGTATCCGACCTTCGCGCAGATCCGCACCGAGGCCACCCACCGCACCATTGCGACCGCGTTCCGGTCGGGCTGGCAGGGTGACTACCCGCAGCAGTACGGGTTCCTTGCCCAGAATTACCAGACCGGTGGCAGCTCGAACGACGGTGACTACTCGAACCCGGAGTTCGACCGCCTGCTCCGGGCCTCCGCGGGGGAGGCGGATCAGCAGAAGTCGCAGGAGCTCACCGACCAGGCACAGGAGGTGCTGCTGCAGGATCTCCCCGCCGTTCCGATGTGGTATCGCAACGCGGCGAGCGGCTGGTCGAAGAACGTGTCGAACGTGACCATCGACTGGAAGGGCATCCCGATGTACTCCGACATCGAGAGGAGCTGACGGGCCGGGTGGCCGAGCGGATAGGACTCGTGGTCGCTGGCGGTGGTGCCCGCGGCGCGTACGAGGCCGGTGCCATCACCTCGCTGCTCCCCCGGCTGTGGCGACCGCCGACGATCCTGGTCGGCACCAGCGCTGGGGCGTTGAACGTGGTCGGGTTGGCAGGCAACGCCCACCTCGGCTTTCCTCAGGCCGCCGAACGGGTGGTCGCGCTGTGGGGTGCCGTGTCGCTCGACGACGTCTTCTCCGTGAGCGGCAGCCTCGCCGGTGGTGGACTCCGGTACCTCGCGCAAGTCGCCGGTCTGCCGGTGCGGATGCCGAGCCTGTTCGATACCACCCGGATGCATGAAACAGTCGACACTCTGGTCTCTTTCGAGAAGGTTCAGGACAACATCGACCGCGGTCTGGTCGAGGCCGTCGCCGCGGCCACCACCTCGGTGGCGAGCGGCGGGACCGTTGTATTCGTGCACAAACACCCCGCGATCACGCTGCCGGCGTACGACGCGAACCGCAACATCAGTTACGTCGAAACCACCTTGCGCCCCGAGCACGTCCTCGCCTCCGCGGCGGTCCCTGCACTGTTTCGGCCCATCCACATCGACACTCCGGCGCAGTGGGCAGGGTAGTACATCGACGGCGGGGTGCGGCTGAACATGCCACTCAAGCCGGCCGTCCAAATGGGCGCCGATCAGCTCGGGATGGTCGCCACCCGGCCCCGGCATTGGCTGGTCGGGTTGCCCTCGCAGCAGGGCCCCGATATCGACGAGCCAGACCTGTTCAACACCGCCGCAGTCACCCTGCGGGCGATGCTGGCCGATCGGATGGTCGAGGACCTGCACCGTCTCGAAGCCCGCAACGCCGAAGTCGGGGCGTATCGCGGGGCGGCGCCCTTCCGGCACATCGACGTCCAATTCGCCGCCCGCCCCTGGACCGGGCGAACACCCTCGCCGTCCTCGCGGACGAAGTCCTCCGCCAGCGTTTCGGTGGGCTGCAACGACTGCGGAATCCACAACTGAGGCTGCTGGTCCGGCTCTTCGGAGGTGAGTCGTCTTACCCCGCCGATCTTCTCAGTTTTCTGTTCTTCGATCCG
>NZ_JBAQEO010000059.1:0-8787 GCF_049286785.1 Rhodococcus sp. (in: high G+C Gram-positive bacteria)
GGCGGGGGTCTTCTCGTGTGCAGAGTGTGGGATCAGAGTGGAATGTTCTTGTGGGAGCCGCGGGATGCCGGAGCGGCGGCGAGGGCAGCCGTGACGACACTGCGTGTCTTGGCAGGATCGATCTCCTCGTCGACCACGCCGATCGCGACCGCCCGGTCGACACCCCCGGTAATGCTCTCGTGCTCGGCCGCCAGACGTTCGTGCAGAGCTTCGCGCTCCGCTTCCGGGGCGGCGGCGAGGGCACGCTTGTGCAGAATCCCGACAGCGGCCTTGGCGCCCATGACCGCAACCTCGGAGTCGGGCCACGCGAAGACGGCGGTGGCACCGAGGGCGCGGGAGTTCATCGCGATGTACGCGCCGCCGTAGATCTTGCGGGTTACCACGGTGACGCGGGGGACGGTGGCCTCGGCGAAAGCGTGAAGCAGCTTGGCTCCGCGGCGAACCACACCCTCCCACTCCATGCTGACGCCGGGCAGGTAACCCGGGACGTCGACGATCACGACGAGTGGTATGCCGAACGCGTTGCACAGGCGGACGAAGCGAGCGGCCTTCTCCGCGCTCTCCGAGTTGAGGCAGCCGCCGAGGCGCAACGGATTGTTGGCGATCACACCGACGGTTCGGCCGGCGAGACGCCCGAGACCGGTGACGATACTGCGTGCGTAGTTGCCCTGCAGCTCTTCGAAACTCGACTCTCCCTCGACGTTGTCGAGCAGTTCGTGGACGATCGGTCGCACGTCGTAGGCGCGCTTGGCCGATTCCGGCATGAGTGCCCGAAGATCGGTGTCACCATGTGCGGCCGCGGTCTGATCGAATTCGCCCTGCTCACAGAACATCGACACCAGACGGCGTGCGCGATGCAGGGCGTCGGCCTCGTCGTGGGCGGCGATGTGCGCGACACCGGACTTCTTGGTGTGCACGTCCGGCCCGCCCAGGGAGACCATGTCGACCTGCTCGCCGGTGACACTGCGCACGACGTCGGGTCCGGTGACGAACACGCGCGCCTCCGGCGCCATGATGACGATGTCGGTGAGTGCCGGACCGTACGCGGCGCCGCCGGCCGCGAAGCCGAGGACGACGGAAATCTGGGGAACACGACCCGAAGCGCGGACCATGGCTTCGAAGACGAGCCCGACGGCATGGAGGGCTTCCACACCCTCGGCGAGGCGAGCGCCGCCCGAGTGCCAGAGCGCCACGATCGGCGCGTCTTCCTCGAGGGCGGTGTCGATGGCGTTGACGATGTGTTTGCAGCCCTCGACGCCCATGGCGCCACCCATGACGGTGGCGTCGGAGCAGTAGGCGATGGTGCGGACGCCGTCGATGTTGCCGGCCGCAGCCAGCACACCGGACTTGTCTCGCGAATGGAGCGGGACGACCGTCCCGGGATCGAACAGCTTCTCGAGGCGCGCAAGTGGGTCGCGCGGGTCGGTGGACGGTTCGGACTTCGTCGCGGGTGCCAAGATTGTCATCGCGTGCTCCTTGAGTGGCCCTCGAGGGCTGTCGATGGGTGGAGACCCCGACGGGGTCTCCACCCGCGAACTAGCTGGACAGGCTCGGATCAGGCCCGGCCGAAGGCGAGCGCGACATTGTGCCCACCGAAACCAAACGAGTTGTTCAGTGCGAAATCGATTTGGCCGTAACGGGGCTCGCCCGCGACGACGTCCAGGTCGATCTCTGGATCCTGATTCTCGAGATTGAGCGTGGGAGGAATGACCCCGTCACGCACACTCAGGACCGTGAGCACCGATTCGAGCGCACCGACGGCGCCGATCGAGTGCCCCAACGCGGACTTCGGTGCATACACCGCGGCATGATTGCCGACAGCGGCATTGATGGCATTCGCCTCTGCCGTGTCGCCGATCGGGGTTGCCGTGGCGTGCGCGTTGATGTGCTGAATATCGTTCTTCGTCAATCCAGCCGACTGAATCGCCCTCGTCATGGCTCGTGCAGCGCCGGATCCCGACGGATCGGGAGCGACGATGTGGTAGCCGTCGGAGGTGATGCCCGCGCCCAGCAACCGGGCGTGGATCGTCGCGCCGCGGGCCTTGGCGTGCTCCTCGGTTTCGAGGACCAGAAGCGCCCCGGCCTCACCGAAGACGAATCCGTCGCGATCCTTGTCGAACGGACGCGAGGCTGCCTTCGGGTTCTCGTTGTTGGTGCTGAGAGCGCGCATCATGGCGAAGCTCGCGATCGTCACCGCATCGAGGAAGCCCTCGACACCTCCTGCAACGATGATGTCGGCATCGCCCAGTGCGAGCATGCGATAGGCATGTGCAAGGGCTTCGGACCCTGACGAGCATGCCGACACAGGAGTGATGACCCCGGCGCGGGCGCCGAGGTCGAGACCCACCGTGGCCGACGGACCGTTCGGCATCACCATCTGCACGGAGAACGGGGACACCTTGCGGTATCCGCCGGCCTTCATCTTGTCGACTGCGTCGACCAGGGCCTCGCCACCGCCCAGACCGGTGCCGATGACGACACCGAGCCGATCCCGATCGACCTCGGGGCTGCCGGCGTTCTCCCAGACCTGACGGCTGAGGACGAGGGCCAGTCGCTCGACGAAGCTCATCCGTCGAAGCTCGACGCGGGAGAGAGACTCGTCGGGGGACACCTTCAGGTGGCCACCGATCCGAACCGGAAGATCGTACTCCTCGATGAACGGATCGTGCAGAACATCGATGCCGCTCTCGCCGGCCAGCAGGCCTTTCCACGTGGCATCCACGTCACCAGCGATCGACGTCGAAGCCGCGAGGCTCGTGACGACGACGTTGGGGAATTTCCTGTCGGCTCCGGCGGAATTCACGGCTGAACTCACTCCTCGTCGTTCTTGGCGGCCTCGAGCTTGGCCTTCACGGCCTCCGCCTCGGCGCCACCCTGTGCTTCGAGCTTCTGGATGTAGTTGACGGCGTCGCCGACGGTGCGCAGGCTCGCAAGATCCTCGTCGGGGATCTTGACGCCGTACTTGTCTTCGGTCTGAACGGCGATCTCGACCATGGAGAGGGAGTCGATGTCGAGGTCGTCGACGAAGGACTTTTCGATGGTCACCTCGGAGGGTTCAATGCCGGTGACCTCCTCGATGATCTCCGCGAGTCCGGCGATGATGTCTTCCTGGGTGGCGGCCACTGAGTGGCTCCCTTCTGAATAGGTGTAGCTGTTTCTGGAGTTGTGCAGGTGCGTCCCCATCGGCCGCACCTGCGGGCCCTGCGCGCAACTGAGCGCGCGCAGCAAACTAGCCGACTTCGGTGAACTCGGCTAGAGCGGAGATATCCCCCGGTGTCTTGAGGGCCAGGGTCGGCGTGCCGCGCATTTCACGCTTGGCGATGCCGACCAGGGTTCCGGCCGGTGGAAGTTCCGCGATCGCGGAGACCTGAGCGCTCCGCAGGCTTGCGGTACACAGGTCCCAACGCACAGGTCGGGTTACCTGCGCCGCCAGCTTAGTCAGTGCGTCGGCTCCGGACGCGACCGGTGCGCCGTCCGCGTTGGACAGCAAGGTCCGGGTGGGTTCACCGGGTGTGATCCTCGCCGCAGCCGCGGTGACCGCTTCCTGGGCGGGTGCCATGAAGCGGGTGTGGAACGCCCCGGCGACGGGCAGGGCACGCACCCGTGCCTTCGCCGGCGGGGCGGCCGCCAGTTCCTCGAGGGCGGACAGCAGACCGGCGGCCACGATCTGGCCGGCGGCGTTACGGTTCGCGGGTTCCAGGCCGAGTTCGTCGAGACGGGCGAGTACTTCGGACTCGTCGCCTCCGAGCACCGCGGACATGCCGGTCGGTTCGAGTGCACACGCCTTGGCCATCTCCGCACCGCGAATCGCGGCGAGGGCAACGGCGTCGTCGGCGGAGATGACGCCGGCGACGGCGGCCGCGGTGAGTTCACCGACGGAATGTCCGGCCACGATCGTGTCCGCACAGACCAGGCCACGAGCGTCGAGTTCCTCATAGGCGAGGAGAGCGGCGGCGACGACCAGCGGCTGGGTCACCGATGTGTCGGTGATCTCCTCCGCAGTCGCGGTGGTGCCGAGTCGGACGAGGTCGAGGCCGGCGGCCTTCGACCACAGTGCGACACGGTCATGAGTACCCGGCAGCTCCAACCACGAAATGAGCATGCCGGGTGTCTGAGAGCCCTGACCCGGGGCGAGCAACGAAATCACTCTTCAAGAGAACACCCCGGAACGCGTACCGCGAGATGTCGTGCCGGATGAACCTTCCGAGGTGGATTTGTGGGGTTTCTACAAATCCGCACGTGGGGCGCTGCCATCGAAACTAGACGCTTCACCGTTACAGGCCTGCTTCACCGAACGAGAAGGGTGTGACTGGTGTTAATCGTGTGATTGGTTCGTTATGAGAATGTGTCAATCGACCCACGGTCGCGGCGATTCGAAGCACGTACGCGTCCCTCGGATTCGTCGGGTCCCGACCCGTCACTTCGGCGATTCGCTTGAGCCGATATCGCACCGTATTTGGATGAACAAACAGCTGCCGTGCACAAGTCTCAACCGCACCTCCACAGTCGAGATACGCGTCCAGGGTGTCGGTGAGAACCCCGCCGGCAGCCGCCAGCGGGGCGACGAGATGCTCGTTGAGTGCGATGACGGCCGCATGATCACCGAGCAGTGCACGCTCGGGCAGCAGCTCGGCGGCGTGCACCGGCCGCGGCGCACCGCGCCACCCCGCGACCGCCTGCATCGCGGCCAACGCCTCGATCGCGCTGAAGTGGGCCGCGCCGAGTGTCGGTGTGGTGGGCCCGATGACCACCGGCTCGTCCGAGAACTTGGCGAGTAGGTCGGTCATGAATCTCGAATGACCCGAACCCTCCTGCAGTTCGCCACTCACCACCATCACCAGCCGGGATCCCTGGACCACAGCCAGCGCCGCCCGGCCGTGCTTCTGCGCGATCGTGTGCACCGTGCCCACTACCGACACACGCTCGTCCTCCGGAGGCGTGCCGACGATCACGGTGGCCGGGGCCGTGGCGTCCCAGTTGAGGGTGGCCGCCCGCGACAGCATGTCCGAACCCGTATCGCCGCGGACGACGGCGTCGACGACCAGGGCCTCGAGCCGGGTGTCCCAGGCGCCCCGGGACTCCGCGGCGCTCGCGTACACCGAGGCGGCGGCGAACCCGAGCTCACGCCCGTAGCGCAGCACGGCCTCGGTGAGTGCGATCAGTTGCTGGTCGTTGCGGGCGAGGGCGGGCAGCCACTGCTCGAAGAACTCCATGGCCACCCGGACCATGTCGACGGTCTGGCGGAGCGTGAGCCGGCGCGCCAGGTCCTGGGGAATCACCTGGAACGCGTCGAGGCTGAACCGGATGTCGCTGTCGGGATCCTTGAGCCATTCGAGGAAGTTCACGACGGCCGTCTGCACCAGCAGTTGCACATTGGAACGCTGAGCTGCGTCGAGGTCGTCGAAGAACGGCAGTTGTTCCTGCATCGTGGTGACGGCTTCGGTCGATAATCGCCCGGAGAACTGCTTGACTCGGCGCAACAGGGCGTCGGGCAGCGGATCCCTCGGCTGCCTCCTCCGCGAGGCCATCGGACTCTGCTCGACCATGTGACGAACCTACGCCCACCGCAACCCGAGATGTCCGACGGACACTCGGGCTGCGATGGTCAGGCGGCTGACAGCTATGCGCTGCCGGTGTCGGTGAACGACACTCCCGCGGCCTGCACGTCGTCGATCCGGTACTTCGCTGCCGCCTCGACAGCCTTGGACCGGTCGATTGATCCTTCATTGGCGAGAGCGATGAGAACGGCCACCGCGATCGACTCGGCATCGACGTTGAAGAAGCGGCGAGCCGCCGGGCGGGTATCGGAGAATCCGAACCCGTCGGTGCCGAGCGTGGTGTACGAACCCGGTACCCACTGACGGATCTGGTCCGGGACGGAGCGCATCCAGTCCGACGCCGCCACGAACGGCCCCGCCGCATCCGACAGTGCCTGGGTGACGTAGGGGAGCGGTGCGTCGTTGCCGGGGTCGCGCAGTGCCTGCTTCTCGCACTCCACGCCGTCGCGGCGCAGTTCTCCCCACGATGTCGCGGACCACACGTCGGCCTGCACACCCCACTCCTCGGCGAGTAGTCCCTGGGCGCGCAGACCCTCCGGCATCGTGACACCGGAGACCAGGATCTGTGCCTTGGGGCCCGATCCCTCCGCCTTCTTGTAGAGGTAGAGACCCCTCAGCAGACCTTCGACGTCCAGGTTCTCCGGCTCGGCCGGCTGGGCGTACGGCTCGTTGTAGAGGGTGATGTAGTAGAAGATGTTCTCGCCGCCGAAGCCGTCGACTCCCTCGGTGCCGCCGTACATCCGACGCAGACCGTCCTTGATGATGTGGGCGATCTCGTAGGAGAACGACGGATCGTAGGTGACCGCAGCCGGATTGGTCGACGCGAGCAACAGCGAATGCCCGTCCGCATGCTGCAGGCCCTCACCGGTGAGGGTGGTGCGGCCGGCGGTCGCACCGAGCACGAAGCCGCGGGCCATCTGGTCGGCCGCGGCCCACAGTCCGTCGCCGGTCCGCTGGAATCCGAACATCGAATAGAAGATGTACAGCGGAATCATCGGCTCGCCGTGGGTGGCATACGAGGTGCCCACCGCGGTGAACGACGCCGTGGAGCCGGCCTCGTTGATGCCCTCGTGCAGGATCTGGCCGGTCTCACTCTCCTTGTACGCAAGCATCAGCTCGGCGTCCACGGCCGTGTACAGCTGGCCGTTGCGGTTGTAGATCTTGAGCGACGGGAACCACGAGTCCATGCCGAAGGTGCGGGCCTCGTCGGGGATGATCGGCACGATGCGCTTGCCGATCTCCTTGTCGCGCAGCAGTTCCTTCATGATCCGCACCAGTGCCATCGTGGTGGCCACCTGCTGCTTGCCCGACCCCTTGCGGACGACGTCGTACGTCTTGTCGTCCGGCAACTGCAGCGGTGTGGCCGTGTCCCGCCGCTCGGGCAGGAATCCGCCGAGGGCGCGGCGCCGCTCGAGCATGTACTGGATCTCGGGGGCGTCCTTGCCCGGGTGGTAGTACGGCGGCATCTTCGGATTCGCTTCGAGCTCTTCGTCCGAGATCGGGATGCGCTGGAGGTCGCGGAAGTACTTGAGATCCTCGAGCGTCAGCTTCTTCATCTGGTGGGTCGCGTTGCGGCCCTCGAAGTGCTTGCCCAGCGTGTAGCCCTTGATGGTGTGCGCGAGGATGACCGTCGGCTGCCCCTTGTGCGCCAGTGCGGCAGCGTAGGCGGCGTAGATCTTGCGGTAGTCGTGACCACCGCGCTTGAGGTTCCAGATGTCCTGGTCGCTCAGATTCCTGACGAGCTCCTTGGTCCGGGGGTCGCGGCCGAAGAAGTGCTCGCGGACGAAGGCGCCGTCGTTCGCCTTGTACGTCTGGTAGTCCCCGTCCGGGGTGACGTTCATCAGGTTGACCAGGGCGCCGTCGCGGTCTGCCTGCAGCAGTGCATCCCACTCGCGGCCCCACACAACCTTGATGACGTTCCAGCCGGCCCCGCGGAAGAACGATTCCAGCTCCTGGATGATCTTGCCGTTACCCCGCACCGGCCCGTCGAGTCGCTGCAGGTTGCAGTTGACGACGAACGTGAGGTTGTCGAGACCCTCGGTGGCCGCGACGTGCGCCAATCCGCGCGACTCCGGCTCGTCCATCTCGCCGTCGCCGAGGAAGGCCCACACGTGCTGGTCGGAGGTGTCCTTGAGGCCGCGATCGTGCAGGTAGTGGTTGAACCTGGCCTGGTAGATCGCGTTCATCGGGCCCAGGCCCATGGACACGGTCGGGAATTCCCAGAAGTCGGGGAGCAGACGCGGGTGCGGATACGAGGGCAGGCCGCCGCCCTGGTCGGCGTGGCTGTGCTCCTGGCGGAAGCCGTCCATCTGCTCGGCCGGGATCCGGCCCTCCAGGAAGGCTCGCGCGTAGATACCGGGGGAAGCGTGACCCTGGATGAAGATCTGATCCCCGCCGCCGGGATGGTCCTTGCCGCGGAAGAAGTGGTTGAACCCGACCTCGTACAGCGCTGCGGACGACGCGTAGGTGGAGATGTGGCCGCCGACGCCGACACCGGGACGCTGGGCGCGAGTCACCATGATCGCGGCGTTCCAGCGGATGAAGGCGCGGTAGCGGCGCTCCACCTCCTCGTCGCCGGGGAACCACGGCTCGTTCTCGGTGGGAATGGTGTTCACGTAGTCGGTGGAGGTGAGCGCCGGGATGGAGACGTGCTTCTCACCGGCGCGTTCGAGCAGGCGCAACATCAGATAGCGGGCGCGGGCCGGTCCGGTCCTCTCGACCAGACCATCGAAGGACTCCAGCCACTCCGTGGTTTCGTCGGGATCGATGTCCGGCAGGTAGGACGCGACACCCTCCCGGATGACGCGAACGCGGCCGTCGGATCCCGTCGGCGTCGCGCTGGGCTTGGAGGGCTGGACCGCTCCGGCGCCGGGTGTGGCGGCAGCCGGTTGAGACGCGGGTTCCTGGATCAGGTCTGACAATGTTGCTCCTCATTGTGGTGGGACGCGCGGTGTGGCGTCCTCTCCATGCGACCGGCACCTTGTTAGGGCCGACCCATCTCCTTATGAATATGGCGCACCATTCATCTTCCCCCATCGAAGCTTCGGTAGCACAACGTGCTCGGGTTACTCTCCGGTAGCGTTTGCGCTGAGTACGCGGCCGAACGGGTGTCTGTACCGATGAGGCCGGAAAGTGCGAAGACGCGAGCGCAGCGGCCCAGGGGAGTGGGGCTCCTGCGGGCAGCGACGGCAGTCACGGTCGGCGCGACCGTCAGTGCCAGGTGCGATCG
>NZ_JBAQEO010000060.1:0-9628 GCF_049286785.1 Rhodococcus sp. (in: high G+C Gram-positive bacteria)
TGACCACCCGATCCGCCGAGGATTCATACCAGCTGAGTGCGGCACGCGCCCACAACCAGTCGCTCACAGAGCAGAAGGCTGCGCTCGAGCGCGACGTCGAGACCGCCAATTCCGCACCCGAGCTGGCAGAGGAAGCGGCCAAGCTGGGGATGGTGCCGGCCAACGACCCGGCCCGGCTGGTAGTCCATCCCGACGGCAATGTCGAGGTGGTCGGAAAGCCGGCGCCGGCATCCGGAACGCCCGTGCCGCCGCTCGATGCCGCCGCGCCGACGACGCGCGCCGGTAATGCGGTGGCCACCGCTCCGAACCGCGGAATCACAGCTCAGGCGCCACGCGCCACGCCGCCGTCCGGCAATGGCACGGAGATCCAGGCTCGGGGTGAACAATTGGTTCCTGTGATGCCCTCGGCGAATGCGCAGGCGACGGAGTCGTCCGCCACGCCGACGGCGCCGCCACCGTCCGGTGGTCGCCGGTGAACCGAAACGCACCGAGAAATCATCCCCGGCGCCCGAAAGGCTCGGTTACCGCATCCTTTCCGTTCAGACAGCGGGTCGGGCGCACGATGATGTTCGGGGCGCTCGGCGTCGCGGCTCTCCAGCTTCTGTGGATTCAGGTGATCGATGCCCCGCAACTCTCGGCGGAGGCAGCGAATCAACGCACGACCACCATGATCGACCCCGCGTTGCGGGGGTCGATCACGGACCGTAACGGACACGCCATCGCATTCACGATGGAGGCAAAGGCGTTGACGTTTCAGCCGGTGCGGGTGCGAAAAGAGCTCGAGGAAGCCAGAACCAAGAGCGACAAGGCACCGGAGGTCGACACCAGGCTCGACGACATCGCGTCCGAGATCCGGGACAAGCTCGGCGACGCCGCCCCGGAGAAGGAACTGAAGGAGAAGCTGCGCAGCGAGGAGACCTTCGTCTATCTCGCGCGCAGTGTCGACCCCGCGGTGGCCGCACAGATCAGCGAGAGGTTTCCCGAAGTGGGCCTCGAGCGACAGGACATACGCGAGTATCCGGGTGGGTCACTCGCGGCAAATCTCGTCGGGGCCACAGGTTGGGACGGACACGGGCTCCTCGGCCTCGAAGACTCGCTCGACTCCACGCTCGCCGGCACCGACGGTTCGGAAACGTACGACCGCGGCTCCGATGGTGCAGTCATTCCGGGGAGTTGGCGGGACAAGCAACCGGCGATGGACGGTTCGAGCGTGGAACTCACCATCGATTCGGATCTTCAGTACTACGTACAGCAACAGGTGCAGACGGCGAAGGACAAGTCCGGCGCCAAGAACGCCTCGGCCGTGGTCCTCGACGCCCACACCGGTGAGGTGCTGGCGATGTCCAACGACAACACGTTCAACCCCGCCATCGGGGTAGGCAGCAATCCGCGCTCGGTCGAGATGGGCAACCTGCCCGTCAGCACGCCATTCGAGCCCGGTTCGGTGAACAAGATCGTCACGGCGGCCGCCGCGATCGAGTACGGGCTCACGTCTCCGGACGAGGTCATCGACGTGCCCGGCACCATTTCGATGGCGGGCGTGTCGGTGAAGGACGCGTGGGACCACGGTGTCGTCCCGTATACCGCCACGGGCGTGTTCGGAAAGTCGTCCAACGTCGGCACCCTGATGCTCGCGCAGCGCGTCGGTGAAGACAGATACGCGGACATGCTGTCGCGGTTCGGTCTCGGTCAGCGCACCGAGGTCGGGCTGCCGGGTGAGAGCGCGGGAAACGTCCCGAGCCGCGACCAGTGGTCGGGTGGCACATTCGCGAATCTGCCGATCGGCCAGGGTCTGTCGATGACCCTTCTGCAGATGACTGGCATGTACCAGGCGATCGCGAACGACGGCGTCCGGATACCTCCGCGAATCGTCAAGGCCACCGTCGACGCCTCCGGCAACCGGACCGAAACCGAGCGCCCCGACGACATCACCGTCGTGAGCCCGCAGACCGCCGAGGTCGTGCGAGACATGTTTCGCGCGGTGACCCAGAGCGATACCGGCAATCAGCGTGGTACCGGGGTCCAGGCGGCTGTCGACGGCTATCAGGTCAGCGGCAAGACCGGCACCGCCCAGCAGGTCGATCCCGCATGCAAGTGCTACTCGAACTCGAATTACTGGATCACCTTCGCCGGGATCGCCCCCGCCGACGATCCTCGTTTCGTCATCGGCATCATGCTCGACGCGCCGAGCCGAAGCGCGGACGGATCGGGTGGACAGTCGGCGGCGCCACTCTTCCATAACATCGCCTCATGGATTCTGCAGCGTGACAGTGTGCCGATGTCCCCGGACCCGGGACGGCGGCTACTGCTGCAGGTGGACTGAGGGAGGGTCGGCCGAATCGGGTGTCGGATGCGTTCACGGTAACCTGACACGTCGGCCGTTCAGTGCACGTCGGCCGTTCAGTGCACACCGCTGTTCGGAGAGACGTAGTCGTGCGTGAAGCGGCTGAAGTGGAAGTGCTGAGGTGGACGAACTGCGTCGGCCCGTGCACGACGCTGTTGCCAGAGAGAGTCGACACCCGAGAGGAGCCCGGTGCCAGTTCCGTCCCGTTCGCAGTCGGAGTCGGAGTCGGCGGTCGTCGACGTTCTTCGGCCGACGCGTCCGTTCCGTAACACCGTTCGCGACCTCGCCGAGTTCGCCGGCGCCCGTATCGAGGCGCCGGCAGGTCATGGGGAGACGGCCGGCGACGTCGTGGTGACGGGCGTGGACTTGCGGGCGCAGGGGATCGTGGACGGCGACCTGTTCGCCGCACTGCCCGGAGCCCGCGCTCACGGGGCCGAATTCGTCGAGGACGCCCTTGCTCGCGGCGCATCCGCCGTCCTGACCGACGAGGTCGGCGCTGCGCGGGTGGCAGAACTGGGCGCTGCGGTGCCGGTGATCGTCCACCGCGACCCGCGGGGGGTGCTGGGCGAGCTGTCCGCCAGGATCTACGGGCGTCCCTCCGAGAAAATGCAGGTCATCGGCATCACCGGCACGTCCGGGAAGACCACGACCTCGTATCTGGTCGAGGCGGCGCTCACCGCGGCGGGCCGTACCACAGGACTCGTGGGCACGATCGAGACGAGGATGAGTGGACGGCGGGTGCCGAGCGCGCTCACCACCCCCGAGGCCCCGCAGTTGCATGCCCTGTTCGCGGGAATGCTCGAGCGCGGGATCGACACCGTGATCATGGAGGTCTCCAGTCACGCGCTGGCCCTCGGCCGGGTCGACGGTGTCCGCTTCGATGTCGGCGCCTTCACGAACCTCTCTCAGGACCACCTCGATTTCCACCGTGACTTCGAGGATTACTTTGCCGCCAAGGCGCGGCTCTTCCAGGCAGATTCCGCGGTACATGCGCCGAGGGCTGTGATCTGCGTCGATGACGTGTGGGGACAGCGGATGGCTGATGTGGCCAGGGATGCGGACGACATCGTGACGACGGTGGCCACGCGGGCAACGGCAGATGCGGACTGGACGGCGGGACCGGCGACGGTCCTGCCGTCGGGTTCCCAGCGTTTCGCGCTGACCAACGCCGACGGGGACACGGTGGATGTACTGCTCCGGCTGCCGGGACAGTACAACGTCGCGAACGCTGCGATGGCGGTGGCGCTGAGCGCGGCGGTAGGTGTCGATCCTGCGGATGCGGTGTCGGGAATCGCCACCGTGGACGTTCCGGGCCGGGTCCAGCGGATCGACCGCGGTCAGGATTTTCTCGCTGTCGTCGACTACGCGCACAAGCCGGCCGCCCTCGAGGCCGTGATCTCGACGTTGCGCGGCCAGGTGACCGGCCGGGTCGCCGTGGTCGTGGGAGCAGGCGGTGACCGTGACGCCGCCAAACGGCCGTTGATGGGTGCGGTGGCCGCGCGTGGTGCGGATCTGCTCATCGTCACCGATGACAATCCGCGGACCGAGGATCCGGCACACATCAGGGCGGCGGTCCGGAAGGGCGCCGTCGAGGTGCCCGAGTCGGAGCGCGGCGAAGTGCGGGAAATAGCGGATCGGGCGCAGGCAATCGCCGACGCCGTCCGCTGGGCGAAGGCCGGCGACGTGGTTCTGGTCGCGGGCAAGGGACACGAGATCGGTCAGGAGATTCACGGGGTGAAGCACCCATTTGACGACCGCGAGGTTTTGGGCGAAGCGATCCAAGAGGTACTCGGAGGAACGGAATGATTCCGATGACTCTGGCCCGGATCGCGGAGATAGTGGGCGGCGAGCTGCGCGACGTGGTCGACCCGTCCGCTCTGGTGACGGGAACTGTCGAGTTCGATTCGCGGAAGGTGACCGAGGGCGGACTCTTCCTGGCTCTACCCGGTGCGCGGGTGGACGGGCACGAGCATGTGGATTCGGCGATCGAGGCCGGTGCCCTAGCGGTACTGGCGGCCCGGCCGGTCGGTGTGCCGGCCATCGTGGTGCCCCCGATGCTGTCGGATGCTCCGAGTCGGTCGATGGCCCTCGAGTACGACACGGACGGTTCCGGTGCGGCGGTGCTCTCGGCGCTGGGGAAGCTCGCGCGGGCCGTTGTCGACGAGCTCACCGCGAAGGGCCTGACCGTGATCGGGGTCACCGGATCCGCGGGCAAGACATCGACGAAGGATCTACTTGCGGCCGTCCTGCGTCCGCTGGGTCCGGTGGTGGCACCCCCGGGATCGTTCAACAACGAGCTCGGCCATCCCTGGACAGCGCTGCGTGCCGATACGGACACCTCGTTTCTGGTGCTCGAGATGTCGGCGCGCGGCGGCGGACACGTCGCGTCCCTCGCCGAGATCGCACCCCCGAAGATCGGCGTGGTCCTCAATGTGGGAACGGCGCACCTCGGCGAGTTCGGTTCGCGCGACGCGATCGCCACGGCCAAGGGCGAACTCGTCGAAGCGCTGCCCTCGGCGGAGGAGGGCGGCGTCGCGGTGCTCAACGCCGACGACCAACTGGTGTCGGGCATGGCTTCGCGAACCTCGGCCCGTGTGGTCCTGGTCGGCCGGTCGGAGTCCGTGCAGGTGCGCGCCACCGATGTTCGTCTCGACGACAAGGCAAGGGCGAGTTTCACTCTCACGACACCGGCGGGGAGTGTCCCGGTGACGTTGGCGGTGCACGGGGAACACCAGGTCGGCAATGCGCTCGCTGCGGCGGCGGTGGCGCTCGAGTGCGGCGCGGACCTCGAGCAGGTGGCCCACGCTCTCGCCGGGGCGTCCGCGGCGTCCGCGCGACGGATGGAGGTCAGCGACCGCGCCGACGGCGTCACGATCATCAACGATTCCTACAACGCCAACCCCGATTCGATGCGTGCAGCTCTCAAAGCGTTGGTGTCGATGGCCCGATCCGGCCGGGGGTCCGGTCGCCGCAGCTGGGCGGTGCTCGGCGAAATGGGCGAGCTGGGGCCGGAATCGGTGGTCGAGCACGATGCGATCGGCAGGTTCGCGGTGCGACTGGACGTGAGCCGGCTGATCGTCGTCGGCACGGGCCGGCCTGCCCGGGCCATGAATCAGGGCGCAGTCATGGAGGGTTCGTGGGGTGAGGAATCGATCCTCGTGCCCGACATCGCCGGTGCGATCGAACTGCTCGAAGCGGAACTGGCACCGGACGATCTGGTGCTGGTCAAGGCGTCACAGTCCATCGGGTTGTGGGCGGTCGCGGATGCGATATCCGCCGGGAGTGCGGGACAGAAGGGTTCGGAGGCTACGCGGTGAGACAGATCCTCTTCGCGGCGGGCATCGCGCTCGCCGTCTCGATTCTGCTGACACCCGTCCTCATCAAGGCGTTCTCCCGGCAGGGTTTCGGTCAGGAGATCCGGGTCGAAGGTCCGGCCAGCCACCAGTCGAAGCGTGGAACGCCGACCATGGGCGGCGTCGCCATTCTGGCCGGGCTGTGGGCCGGTTACTGGGGTTCGCACCTGATCGGAATCGGGTACGAGGCCGACGGGCCATCGGCGTCGGGTCTTCTGGTGCTGGGACTGACCACCGCCCTCGGCGGTGTCGGATTCCTCGACGATTTCATCAAGATTCGCAAGCAGCGCAACCTGGGACTCAACAAGACCGCGAAGCTGGTCGGCCAGTTGGTCGCTGCGGTGGCGTTCGGAATCCTGGCCCTGCAATTCCGGGGCGGAAATGACCTGACGCCGGGCAGCGCGCATCTGTCCTACGTGCGGGACATCGCCACGGTCACGGTGGGGTCCGTCGTGTTCGTCGCCTTCTGCTACCTGCTGGTCAGTGCCTGGTCGAATGCGGTCAACCTCACCGACGGGCTCGACGGTCTGGCCGCCGGGTCGATGAGCCTGGTGCTGGGCGCCTACGTGATCATCACTTTCTGGCAGTACCGCAACGCCTGTGAGACCAGCCCGGGTAAGGGTTGCTACGACGTCCGCGATCCGCTCGACCTGGCCCTGTTGTGCGCCGCGGGCGCCGGTGCGTGCATCGGTTTCCTCTGGTGGAACGCGGCACCCGCGAAGATCTTCATGGGCGACACCGGATCACTCGCGCTCGGCGGCATGCTCGCCGGGCTGTCGATCACCACTCGCACCGAACTCCTGATGGTCGTCATCGGCGCGCTCTTCGTGGCGGAGGCGGCGTCCGTGGTCATCCAGGTGGCGGTCTTCCGGTCGAGTCGACGACGGGTGTTCCGGATGGCGCCGTTCCACCATCACTTCGAACTCGCAGGGTGGGCGGAAACCACGGTGATCATCCGATTCTGGTTACTGGCGGCCATCGCGTCGGCGATCGGTCTCGCTCTGTTCTACAGCGAGTACCTGGCCGCGATCGGGGGTTGACGGCATGTCGCAGGAACAGATCGTCGAACTCGGCTGGTTGCGCGGTCGTAGCGTTCTCGTGACCGGGGCGGGTGTCTCGGGACGAGCCACGATCGAACCGTTGCACGACCTCGGCGCTCTGGTGACGGTCGCCGACGCGAATCCCGAGGCGCTGGCCGAATGCGCCCGCATGGGGGCCGCCACCACCCCGATCGATGATCTGCTGGCCGATCGCGAACGACTGGCCGATTTCGCTCTCGTCGTCACCAGCCCGGGTTTTCGCCCGGACGCGCCGATTCTGTCGGTGGCAGCCGGAGACGGAATTCCGATCTGGGGCGATATCGAGTTCTCCTGGTACGTGGATCAGGCTGGAATCTACGGTCCGCCGCGGCAGTGGCTGGTGGTCACCGGCACCAATGGCAAGACCACGACGACGTCGATGCTGCAGTCGATCCTCGACGCCGCCGAGCATCCCAGCGTTGCATGCGGGAACATCGGCCTTCCGGTTCTGGACGCGCTCCGCGAGAGCACGCCGCGCGCGGAGGTGCTGGCCGTCGAACTCTCCTCCTTCCAGTTGCACTGGGCGCCGTCGGTCGTGCCTGCGGCCGGCGCGGTCCTGAACATCGCGGAAGATCACCTGGACTGGCACGGAGGCATGCAGCCGTACATCGATGCCAAGTCCCGTGCGCTCTGCGGTGAGGTCGCGGTGGTGGGACTCGACGACGAGGTCGCGTCGTCACTGGCGTCTTCTTCTCCCGCAGGCCGGACGGTCGGGTTCCGCCTGGGCGTGCCGGCGCCGGGAGAACTGGGGATCGAGGACGGATATCTCGTCGACCGCGCCTTCGCGGACGGCGCGCGGCTGGCCCACACCGAAGGAATTACCCCGCCCGGACCCGCGGGACTGATGGATGCTCTGGCCGCGGCGGCGCTGGCCCGCGCGATCGGTGTCGCACCGGATGCGGTAGCGGCGGGACTTGCCAACCACGTGGTAGGTCCGCACCGCGCGGCGTACGTCGCGGACATCGGCGGCGTGACGTTCATCGACGACTCGAAGGCCACCAATCCGCACGCGGCGCGTCCGTCGATACTCGCACACGAGCGGGTCGTCTGGATCGCGGGCGGGCTCCTCAAGGGTGCGAGTGTCGACGAACTGGTGCACGAGGTGGCGGATCGGCTCGCCGGGGCCGTCCTTCTCGGTCGCGATGCGGACCGGATCGCGGAGGCCCTGGCGCGACACGCCCCCGAGGTTCCCGTAGTGAGTGTCGAAACGGGAGACGATGCAGAGGTGATCGCAGTCCCGCAGACCACGGCACACCGGGTGGTGCTGCCGCCCGACACCGTGAGCGACGCCCTCATGGAGGTCGTGGTGCGGGAGGCTGCCGCGCTCGCGGAGCCCGGGGATGTCGTCGTTCTTGCGCCGGCAGCCGCGTCACTCGACATGGTCGACAGTTACGGACACCGGGGACGCAGCTTCGTCGATGCGGTCGGCCGGCTGCGCGAATCGGACATCTCCGGGAACGCACGATGACGTCGGCGCGGCCGCCGCGAACACGGATAGGGACCTGGATGGCCCGGCCGCTGGCGTCGTTCCATCTGGTGGTGACCATCGCGTTCCTGTTGACGGTGCTCGGTCTCGTGATGGTGCTGTCATCGTCCAGCGTCGAGGCGTACGCCAGCGATGGTTCGGCCTACACCCTGTTCACTCGGCAGACGATCTTCGCCGGGGTCGGGCTGGTGTTGTTCTTCGTGGCGCTGCGGATCCCGGTCCGGATCATGCGGGCGCTGTCGTTCCCGACATTCGCCGGCACGATCTTCCTTCTCGTCCTGGTGCTCATTCCCGGCATCGGTACCGTCTCCCAGGGCACCCGAGGCTGGTTCGTGGTGGCTGGGTTCTCGTTGCAGCCGGCCGAGCTCACCAAGATCGCGCTGGCCATCTGGGGTGCGCATATCCTCGCGTCCCGTCGCGCCGGCGGTGTGACCAGCGTGCGGGACATGCTGGTACCGCTCGTTCCGGCAGCGTTGCTGGCATTCGTCCTCATCATTCTTCAGCCCGACCTCGGAACCACGGTCTCGCTCGCCATCATCTTGATGGCGCTGCTGTGGTTCGCCGGTCTGCCGCTCAAGTTGTTCGTCGGCATCGTCGGCACCGGTCTGGTAGGCATCGTCGTGCTCGCCCTGACGGCGGGTTACCGTTCCGCCCGTGTGCGCGAGTTCCTGAACCCGGGTTCGGATCCGCAGGGCATCGGTTACCAGTCGAGGCAGGCGATGTATTCGCTGGCTGACGGGGGGATCCTCGGCCGCGGACTGGGGCAGAGCCGCGCCAAGTGGAGCTACCTGCCGAACGCACACAACGACTTCATCTTCGCGATCATCGGTGAGGAGCTCGGCTATCTGGGCGGCGCGGCCGTGCTCGGCCTGTTCGGTTTGTTCGTCTACACCGGACTGCGTATCGCCATCCGCTCGGTGGACCCGTTCCTGCGGTTACTCGCCGGGACGGCCACCGTGTGGATCACCGGTCAGGCCTTCATCAACGTCGGGTACGTGATCGGACTGCTGCCGGTCACGGGTCTGCAGTTGCCGCTGGTGTCGGCGGGCGGGACCTCGACTGCGACGACGCTCTTCATGTTCGGGATCGTGGCCAACGCCGCGAGGCACGAGCCGGAAGCGGTGGCCGCGTTGCACTCGGGTCAGGACGGTCGGTTCGGACGCCTTCTCCGGTTGCCGAAACCCGAGGCGTATTCCCCGGTGCGCGCGGAGGTGGCCCGAGCCGAGGCGGTGCGCCGGGCCGAAGCGCGTCGGCGGGCGGGTCGTGAGATGGTGCCGCGCACCGGGACGATCACGTACGGTGCGGGCCACTCCGGCCGGGGCGGTGCCCGCAGGCCGGAGCGTGGCGGGTCGCGGCAGAGTGAGCG
>NZ_JBAQEO010000061.1:0-2223 GCF_049286785.1 Rhodococcus sp. (in: high G+C Gram-positive bacteria)
ACGTTCATGTGCTCACCGTATGCGGCATACCTGTCCGGTCACACGCTCGTGTTGGACGGAGCCAACTGGTTGCGCCGTGGCCTCACGATGCCGGAGTTCACCCCGATCGAGGAACAATTCGGGTGACCGATTGACGCCCCGCAATTTTCCATCCCCCATGTCGAGACCCGAGGACCCCGCCGTGCCCGCTGACAATCCGTCCGATGCAGTTATCGTCGCAGCCGTTCGTACCCCGATCGGAACCGCCCACAAAGGCACGCTGCGCGAGACCACCGCCATGGAGCTATCCCAGATCATCATCGAAGGAGTGACAAGCCGATCCGGGTTGGATTCACACAGCATCGACGACATCGTCCTTGCCGAATCGAACTACGGTGGTGGAGATCTCGCGCGAAACGCCGCAGTCGCGACGGGGATGACACACGTACCGGGACAAGCAGTCAATCGGCACTGCGCCGGCAGTCTGACCGCCATCGGTAATGCCGCGGCTATGGTGGTCAGCGGCGCTGAGCGGGCGGTGATCGCGGGCGGAGTCCAATCGAGTTCGACGGCACCGCACCTGAAGTTCCGGACGCCTGGCACCGTCGACGAGTTCATCGAGCCGTGGATGTCGCCGAGTCACCCAGCTACCGATGACGCCCCCAATATGGACATGTCGATAACCGTGGGTTGGAACACCGCCAAGGAACTCGGTATTTCACGCGAGGAGATGGACACATGGGCTTTGCGCTCGCATGAGCGGGCGCTCGCAGCTATCGACGCCGGAGCCTTCGAGGAAGAGATAGTTCCGGTACCGGTGCGAATATCCGAAGGTACCGTGTCGCAGTTCACCACCGATGAGCACCCTCGCCGCGGCTCTACTGCCGAGAAACTGGCGTCGCTCAGGGTCATCCATCCCGAGATCGACAGTTTCTCCATCACAGCAGGAAATTCCAGCGGAATCAACGACGGTGCTGCTGCGGTACTTGTTGCGCGACGCGAATTCGCCGAATCGGAAGACGTGGAGATCCTCGCCACCATCCGGGCCTGGGCGACATCAGCGGTAGAACCTGCTCGCACGGGCCTCGCCGTTATCGACGTTATTCCCAAAGTCCTCGAACGAGCGGGCATCTCCGTCGACGACGTCGACCTCTGGGAAATCAACGAGGCATTCGCATCCGTTTCCATTGCCGCGTGCAAGAAACTCGGAATCGATGATTCCTTGGTGAATACCGCAGGTAGTGGGTGCAGCCTGGGGCATCCGGTAGCCGCGTCAGGCGCGAGGATGATTGTCACGTTGATCCACCAGTTGCGTCGACGCGATGGCGGATACGCCGTTGCAGCAATGTGCGCAGGTGGGGGTCAGGCCGGCGCCGTCGTCATCCACGTCCCATCGGCTGGTTCTGGACAGCATGATTGAGAATGGCGCGTTGTCCGAACAGCTCACCGAACTTCGCGGGCAGTACTATCAGCGTGGTCTCTACAGCGGTCAGACGATGGTCGACGCGATCGAACGCGGAGGTGTCGAATTCGCTGACAATACGATAGTTTTCGTCGCAGATGGACGTTCGACCGAAACCACCGTCGGCACCCTTTTCCGGGAGGCAACAGCGTTCGCAGCAGGGCTGCAGGCTCGAGGAATCGGGACAGGTGATCGAGTGGCGGTGCAACTGCCGAACTCTCCCGAATGCTACATCGCACATCTAGCCGTTCTATTGTCCGGCGCAACCCTGCTGCCGATCATTCCGATTTACGGCCTCAAAGAAGTCGATTTCATACTGCGGCAGTCCGGGGCCCGCGCCCTGATTCTCCCAGCCAGGCTCGGGGCAACCGACTACCGAGACCGCGTTGCCGGTCTGCTGGAAATCGGCTCCTTGGAGCATCTCATCATGGTCGGGGACGGCGCTCACTCTGCATGCGTGTCGTGGGAGGAAGTCGCCCAGGGCGGCGCGTACATCCGTCCGTCGGCGGATGCCGACGAGGTGTGCCTCCTTCTGTACACATCCGGAACCACATCCGATCCCAAAGGTGTTTTACACAGCCATAATTCGTTGTTGGCGGAGCTGTCGAACTCGCCGATTCAGGGAGTGGGCGACGGTGACTACGTGAGCCTTGTCGCGTTCCCCGCGGGACATATCGCCGGGGTCCTCAATATCTGCAGGCCTGCAGTCGGCGGCGGAAGTTCGGTATTCATGGATCAGTGGCGGCCTGATCTTGCCGCTGATCTCATCGAACGTTACAAGG
>NZ_JBAQEO010000062.1:0-1533 GCF_049286785.1 Rhodococcus sp. (in: high G+C Gram-positive bacteria)
GCTCTCGGCCACCACATACCCGACCAGTCGCTCACCGGCGACGGCATCGGATACCACGGTGACCGCGGCCTGGGCCACTCCCGCCGCGCCGTCGAGTACCGATTCGATCTCACCCAGCTCGATTCGCAGCCCCCGCAGCTTCACCTGCATATCGGTCCGGCCCAGGTAGACCAGCTGGCCGTCGGCGGTCCACTTCACCAGATCGCCTGTGCGATAAAGCCTCTCCCCCGCGGCACCGTAGGGGTTCGCCACGAAACGGTCGGCGGTGAGGTCGCTGCGGCCGGCATAGCCGCGGGCCAGCTGGTCGCCGCCGAGATACAGCTCGCCTGCTACCCCGACCGGGACGGGCCGGAGCCGGGCATCGAGCACCAGGGTCTGCGTGTTCCACACCGGCGCCCCGATCGGCACCTGCGCATCCGGTGAGCGGTCCACCCGGAACGCGGTGGTGGTGATCGCCGCCTCGGTGGGGCCGTACGTGTTGTGGAATGCGCCGGGGCGCAGTGCGAGAACATCCTCGGCCAGCTCGGCCGGCAGTTCCTCACCGCCCGCGTAGAGATGCCGCAGCAGCGAGAGCGCGTCACCCTCGCCGTCCGCGAGGAACGCCGCCAGCACCGACGGCACGAAGTGCGCCATGGTGATGCCCTGCTCGCGGATGGTCGCGGCCAGGTAGTCGAGTTCGCGATGCCCGCCCGGCCTGGTCACCACCAGCCGCGCACCCACGCTCAGGGGCAGGAATGTTTCCCAGACCGACACATCGAACGTATACGGCGCGCGGAGCATGCCGCGGTCCTCGGCCGTGATCTCGTATTCGGCTTCGAGCCAACGTAATTGGTTCACCAGGGCCGCGTGGCTCACCATCACACCCTTGGGCCGGCCCGTCGAACCCGACGTGAACAACACGTACGCCGTGTTCTGGGGGCGCAGCGATCCCAGCCGTTCCGCATCACCCATACGGGCGGTGCCGTAGGGGGCCAGGTCGAGGGTGTCGACGTCCAGGTGCGCCGTGCCGGCAGGCAGCGGCACCCGCACCGAGGATGTGGTGAGCACCAGGTCCGGTTCCGCCAGGTCGAGCACGTACTCGATGCGTTCGGCCGGGTGCTCGGGATCCAGTGGCACATACCCGGCACCGGCCTTCAGCACGGCACACATCGCGACCACCATCTCCACCGACCGCTCGAAGGCGAGTCCGACAAACGAATCCGGGCCGATTCCACGGCGGATCAGGAGCCGCGCCAGTTGGTTGGACCGGGCGTCGAACTCGCGGTAGGTGAGCGCTGCGCCCTCGAAGACGAGAGCCACGGCGTCCGGAGTGCGTGCGGCCTGCGCGTCGAGAAGATCCACCACAGTCTCGGGGCGGACGTCCACGTCGGTGGCGTTCCAGGTCCTCAGAATCCGTGCCTGCTCGGCGTCGGCGATCAGCGGAACGTCCCCCACCAGCACTGCGGGGTCGGTGACGAAGGCCTCGAGCACTCGCTTCAGCATCTCCGCCAGGCGGGCTGCGCTGGCCGGATCGAACAGTTCGGTGGCGTAGGT
>NZ_JBAQEO010000063.1:0-4991 GCF_049286785.1 Rhodococcus sp. (in: high G+C Gram-positive bacteria)
CCTCAAATGGGCAGCGAAACGCTCACACCACCAACATCATCCGCAACCCACACGCCCTCCGGAATGCACGATTCTCACCGGCTAACTGAACGGTATTGGGTCTAGCCCTGAAGATCCGGTGTCCGGAGATTCAGGACCCGGACGATGGAGACTGGGACATCTTGCTCGCCACGTCCGGTACCTCGGCGGTCACCAGGGTTCTTCCGCTGCCCGCCAAGGGTTGGAACACGGCCCGGTACAGCAGCCTCATGCCCTACTCGTCGGACGGCAGGGATATCAGATGGTTGCTCGCCGAGCCGCTCGGACGGCAACCCTCCGGCACCTCGCTGGACGCGTTGAGGAATGCGGTCTCGAAGGCGCCGTTGGAGTTCGCACTGCACCTGAAACCTCTGTCCGGGCCGGCTGTGCCCGCCGGGCGTGTCACTCTGTCGCGGATCCTGGAGGGTGACGACCACGAACAACCCAGCTTCGACCCGGTTCTGCATCGACCCCGCCGCGTCCGGCTGCTTCCGGAATGGCTGGCCGGAGTACGGGTCGGTGCCTACCGGGGGAGTAGGGAGGGCAGGGAAGTAGGGACGGAACGGAATGTGAAAGGCCGGAATGTGAAAGGCCGGAATGTGAAAGGCCGGGAGTTGTAAAAGCAAAGGGAGTTCCGTCTAGCCGAAAGAGTGATTGACGGCCCGGATGACGACGAGTTCCTCGCTGCGCTGTCCGGCATCGATCAGCCCACGGTTCTCGAGCATCGCCCGGCGTGCGGTCATGACCGGACCGAACGGTATTTCCTGGCGGCACATCACATCGACTTCCAACCCCTGCTCCTCGAGCATGGTCTGGGTTTTCTCCACCCCACTGAGCGCGGACTGCGCCAGCAACAGGGTTCCCCCCTGATCGAGCACCTCGGGTGCTTGCCTGCAAATCCGGTCGAGCAGGGCCCGTCCGTCTTTACCGGCATCCCATGCACGCGCGATACCGGTCGCGGGCAACGCGTCGTTGTGGGCGGGCACATACGGCGGGTTCGAGATGACCAGATCGAAGCGTTCGTCGCGGACCGGGTTCACCAAATCGCCTCGCAGAACCCGTATGCGATGTCCCCGAATCCGGGAGTTGAGCCAGGCGGTGGTGAACGCGCGCCGGGAAATGTCAAGGGCGGTGACGTGGCCGGCTCCGGTCTGGGCTGCCCGCACCGCGAGTGCACCCGTCCCGGTGCAGATGTCGAGCACCCGGCTGTGTGCTCGGAGATCCTGCTGGGCAACGATGTCGGCGAGCAGCCACGTGTCTTCCTGCGGGGGGTACACCCCCGGCAAACGGATCAGCATCGCAGACTCCTCACGTCGTTGTTCGGACACCAGGCCACAGTGCGCAGGGCTTGGACGTTATTGTGGTTGAAACCAATTGCCGCCGCGGGAAAATAGCCCTGCGGTTCGTTGCCGACGTTTTCGGGGGTTGATGAATGAGCACCTATGATGAAGTCGCGGAACGCATTTCCGCTGCCGCGCAGGATCGGGATGTCACCATCGCCACAGCGGAATCGTTGACCGGTGGCAAGATCTCGACCGTTCTCGGCGCGGCTCCGTCCTCGTCCGACTGGTACCGAGGCAGCATCGTCGCATACTCCAGTGACGTGAAACACGGGTTGTTGAAGGTGCCGGAGGGGCCGGTCGTGAGCGAGCCCAGTGCGCGCGCAATGGTCGGTTCGGTGGCGGAACTGCTGGACGCGGACCTCGCGGTGGCGGTCACCGGCGCTGGAGGTCCCGATTCGCAGGATGGGCAGGAACCCGGCACGGTGTGGTTCGGAATCTACGATCATGGCCACATCCGCACCGAGCTGAAGCAGTTCGACGGTGATCCGGGCGAGGTGGTCGAAGCCACCACCGCGCACGCCCTCGACTTGCTGGTCGAGTCGCTCGGCCGATAGCGGCCACAGAGGTGGAACGGGCCCCCGGAACCGCAATCGGTTCCGGGCGCCCCTCTCAATGCCCACCTTGCTCACTGCCCACCTTGATCCGTCAGTTCTTTGCCCTCGAGTTTCTTCACGCGTCTGCGTTCGAGGAGAACGAGGACGACACCGACAATGAAGCCGAGGACACAGACCGCACCGGCGATCACGGCCCAACCCTCGAAACCGTAACCGGCAGCGACCAAGGCCAACCCGAGCACTACGATGCCTGTGCCGATGAGGATGTAACCAGGCCAGTTTCGATTGTCGCTGATTGCTTCGCCGGCATGACTGCGCATGGTGCGATCTGCGTCCTGCGAATACTGATCTTCATTGTTTGTCATGTCAGCTCCTGCCGGTGTCAATCATGGTCGTTCTCGTCGTCCTCAGCGAGTTCGGGTACGTTTTCGCGTGTGGCCATCCCGCCGTGGTGCCCGTGGTCGGCGGGACCGGGCCGCCCGCCCCTGGGCTCGTCGTCGCTGTCGTCGGCATCCGACGCGTTCGTCATGAGCGCTCCCACACACGGTGTGCCTGCAGGAGTTCGGTAACTCCGGCAACGGCACCTTCCGATTCCTCGGCGACCACGACTCCTGCCGCGGCCGGGTCCACCGCTGCGGCCGTGAGCGCATCGGTGCCCGCTCCCCATACACCGATGGCCTTGTTATGGCGGAAGGCCTCGTCGACGAGGATGCGTAACTGCGGATGGAGCGGGGCGGCAGCCAGCAGCAGCGCGTCGAACTCGACGGACCGTGCCGTCGCGAACGTGCGTGAGATCGGAATCGTCTTGCCGGTGGCTCCGAGGGTGCCGCCGTGCGAGGCGATCACCAGCGGCGTCATCCCCGCTTTGTCGATGGCGGTCACGGCCTTGCGCAGTTCTCCCGGGTCGGTGTCATCGTCCGCGACGATGCCCACCATGCGCCCGTCGACGGGCCAGGTGGAACCCACCTGTGACAGGGCAGGGCTGGGGGAAGGCTCGGTATCGAACGGCACCGTGGCCTTCGGAGCGTCGAGTCCGAGTCCCTCGGCGACGGTGGCGCACAACTGCGGATCGATATTGGCCAGCACCGCCAGAGCGCGTTCCTTGATCACCCGTTCGAAGCACTTGCCGAGTTCGAAGGTGTACGCGTCCGCGACGTGCGTCTTCTCGACCGCGGTCAGGCTCGCGTAGAACATCCTGGCCTGCGAGTAATGGTCGTCGAACGATTCGGCCGCCGTGCGTTGCTTCACCGGCGGTCCCGTCACCGCAACCGGCACATCGATGAACGGCGCATCCTCCGCTCCGGCGAAGAAGGGACAACCGCCGCCCAGGCTGTTGGGCTTGTAGGGGGCGGCGCCCTGGTGAACACCGGTCTGGTGCATCCCGTCACGAAGCATGTCGTTGACGGGTGCATGGGGCCGATTGATGGGGAGCTGACCGAAGTTGGGGCCGCCCAGCCGGCTGAGCTGGGTGTCGAGGTAGGAGAACAGGCGACCCTGGAGCAGCGGATCGTCGGTGACGTCGATACCGCGTACAAGGTGGCCCACGTGGAAGGCAACCTGCTCCGTCTCGGCGAAGAAGTTGGTGGGATTGGCATTGAGAGTCATCGTCCCTATGGGCTGCACGGGTGCAAGCTCTTCGGGCACGATCTTCGTCGGATCGAGGAGGTCGATTCCGTCGAACATGTGATCGGGGGTATCGGGGAACGCCTGAATTCCCAGGTCCCATTCAGGGAAGGCACCGGCCTCGATGGCGTCCGCGAGATCGCGACGATGGAAGTCGGGATCGACACCGGCGAGCAGCTGCGCCTCTTCCCACAAGAGCGAATGCACACCGAGACGTGGCTTCCAGTGGAACTTCACCAGCGTGGTCTCACCGGCGTCGTCGACGAGGCGGAAGGTGTGGACACCGAAGCCCTCCATCGTTCGGTACGAGCGGGGGATGCCTCGATCGGACATGTTCCACAGCGTGTGGGCGGTTGCCTCGGTGTGGAGGGTCACGAAGTCCCAGAAGGTGTCGTGTGCACTCTGTGCCTGCGGGATCTCCCGATCGGGATGAGGTTTGGCCGCGTGGACGACGTCGGGAAACTTGATGGCGTCCTGGATGAAGAACACCGGAATGTTGTTGCCGACGAGGTCGAAGGTGCCCTCGTCCGTGTAGAACTTGGTGGCGAATCCGCGGGTGTCGCGCACGGTGTCGGCTGATCCGCGGGAGCCGAGCACGGTGGAGAAGCGCACGAAGACGGGAGTCTCGATACCTTTTCGCAGGAATCCGGCGGCGGTGAGGTTCTCTGCCGCCCCATTGGCCTTGAACACCCCGTGAGCGGCAGACCCGCGGGCGTGTACCACGCGCTCGGGGATCCGCTCATGATCGAAATGGGTGATCTTCTCCCGGAGATGATGATCCTGCAGCAGCGTGGGACCGCGTTTCCCCGCTTTGAGGGAATGATCGGAATCGACGAGTCGGGCGCCCTGGGCCGTCGTCAGGAACTTCCCGTGCGCCCCCCGGTCTTCCGGGGCGGCCGAGGTTTCCTTGCCGGTGGGTGACACGGTCGCCGGACCCTGTTGGTCAGGCTTGGCGGGCGGCATGTCCGACGGTGTGCCGGGTTCTTCCGATTCGGGTTCGAATCCAGCTGGTGAGCCGGGGGCTGGGGCAATTTTGCGAGCCATGGACACCACTTTCCGTGCGCTGTCGAATGTCAACCGATGTTGTCTGGACTCGACTGCCCCGATCGGGGACTTCCTACGCAGGATATTCCCATCCTGCGGGACAGATTCTCGAGGCGGTGAATCGGACTACCCGCGAGTAGCATGGTGTCTGCCTCGGCCTGGTTCGAACGTTTCGACGCATACCTTCGTGGGTGCAGCTATGTGATAGTGCCGTAATGTCAGCGTTGACCGTCCAGAACCTTCGGCTCTGGTTTCGCTCGTGCCGCGGCAACGGACGCCGTGGCCTACGAAGAGATGAGGGTGGAGTGCCCCGCACCCAGGAATACTCCGATCACTACGCAGACGCGCTCGTAGCAATGGCTGTTGCTACCCAGCGTCCGGCGAACGTCGTCAACACGGGGTCCGGCTA
>NZ_JBAQEO010000064.1:0-7132 GCF_049286785.1 Rhodococcus sp. (in: high G+C Gram-positive bacteria)
ATTCGGGGGTGCGGCGGAGTCGTCCATGTCGAAGGACCGGTCAGATGAGCGGATTGGCCCCGTTGAGGAAGATCCAGATGCAAACACCCGCGGCGATGCCCAGCAACAACGCCACGAACGAGCCGATGAACGGGCGGGTGGCCCAGCCTCGGCGCCCGTCGAGCGAGAAACGACCCGGCCCGGTGAGAATGATCACGCCGGCACAGATGCCGAGCAACGTCTCGTATTCGGTACCCGCAGGCGCGAAGTATTCGAGACCCGGTTCTGCGGTCTGGCGGAATGCCCACGCGTTGATCATCACCGCGAGCACCGACGCCGCGGCAAGCGGCGTGATCAGTCCCAGAATGAGCAGTGCACCACCGGCGACCTCACCCACGGCGCCCAGGATCGCAAGCACTTTCGCCTGCTCGAATCCGCCCTCCGCGAGCATCGTCTCGAACCCGTCGAGCCCCGGCCCGTTCCAGATTCCCGTCAGCTTCTGCAGACCGTGCACCAGAACTGTGCCGCCGACCCCGAGACGCAACGCCAGCAGGCCGAGGTCCAGCGTGCCGCGGCCGATCCTCATTTCGTCGCCGGTGGCGAGTCCTGACGCGGCCTGATCCGGCGTTGCCGCGGATGAGACGGGTGACGTGCCGATCACCTGCGTCGGTTGGCCGCTCACTGCACCCGACTCGTGGTAAGCGGGGATCTGTTCCGTGGGGAGGCCGGCGCCACGCGCGTCACCGAAATCGAGGTCGTCGTCGGTATGGGCCAGTCCGCGTCCTCCGGAACCGGAGGCGGATGCGGTCGGAAGGCGTTCGGTGGGTGAATCGTATGGACTCGACACGTTCGATCGGTCGGGTGCGGGGTCCGGGCTCCCGGCCCCATCTCCCTCGGCCCCGTTTCTATCGACCCCGTTTCTATCGGCCCCGTCGCCCGACGACTCGCTGGGGTCTTTGCGCATGTCAGTCATATCTTCGAGCCTAGGTCTGCGGGCAAGACATCGCGGGTAGGCAGAACCGGCGTGGCGGCGGCCTGCTCCTCTTCCGTAACGTCTCCACCATGACGGTGGGTGGGTTGTGCCGAAGGGCGTCCGGCAAGACTGTGGCGGCGGTGTCCGCGCTGTGTGCGACCGCGATTCTGGCTGCGGGGTGTGCACGGTTCGACGACTCGGCGTCCTCGCCCTTCAGTCCCGAACCGACCGAGGCCAGCGGTTCCGATGTGGAACCGGAGAATCCTCCGCCACCGTCCACCACCACCCCGCCGCCCCCGAGCGGGCCGCTGGGACCGTGCCAGGACCCTGATCCCAGTGTCATCGCCACCTGCCTCGACACCACCGGCGGACTGGTCGTTCTTCCCGACGGTGCCACCGCGCTGGTCGCCGAGCGCCGGACCGGACGCATCCTGGAGGTCGCCAAAGGGCAGCCTCCCACCGAGATCGCGCGGGTGGACGTCGACAGCAGTTCCGACGGCGGCCTACTCGACATCGCACTCTCGCCGTCATTCGTCGAGGACAATCTGATCTTCGCCTATGTCACGACCGCGACGGACAACCGCGTCGTGCGGGTAGCTCCCGGCGACACGGCCAAAGAGGTTCTCGGCGGCATTCCCAAGGGTGTGGCCGGCAACGGCGGTTCGCTGGAGTTCTCCGGAGACGATCTGATGGTCCTGACCGGTGACGCGGGCGATCCTGCCGCCGCGACCGATCCCGCCTCCCTGGCCGGCAAGCTCCTGAAGGTCACGGCACTCGGCCCGGCACCCACCGGCTCCCAGCCCCGACCGGAGGTGGTGTTGTCGGGTATCGGCACCGCGGGAGGCGTGTGTGTGGATCCCGGTGTAGCCGTGTGGGTCACCGACCGAACCGCTCTGGAGGATCGGCTGCAGCGAGTGAGCGCCGACGGGGCGGTGTCCTCACCGGTCTGGACATGGCCGGAGCGGCCCGGTGTGGGTGGCTGCGTCGCGGCGGCAGACGTCGTCGCCGTGTCGCTGAGTACCGCGAAAGCGATGTCTGCGCTGGCTGCTGACCCCGCCACGGGAGCGGTCACCACCGCTCCCGGCATCATCGCGCAGGACCGCTACGGCCGGCTCGGCGGTGCCGCCCTGGGCCCCGACGGCCTCATCTGGGTGAGCACCGTCAACAAGACGGGCGGTCAGCCCGGACCCAACGACGACCGCGTGATCAAGATGCCCCTGCCCTCGGGTGGCGGCGGGTTCGACTGACCCGTCCTTCCCGTGGGTGCCGGGTGGGGAGGGCCTAGCTACAGGCCGCGATCACGAGTTCCTTGACCCGCGCGGGATCGGCCTGGCCGCGGGTGGCCTTCATGACGTCGCCGACGATCTTGCCCGCCGCAGCGACCTTTCCGCCGCGGATCTTCTCGGCGATGTCTGGGTTGGCGGCCAGCGCCTCGTCGACGGCCGCCTGCAACTTGGTGTCGTCACGCTCGACGAGAAGATTGCGGCCGACCATGACCTGCTCGGGGTCGCCTTCGCCGGCAAGAACACCGTCGACCACCTGCCGGGCGAGCTTGTTGGTGAGCTTGCCCTCGGTGATCAGCGCGATCACCTGGGCCAGCTGCTTCGGGCTGATCGGGAGCGACGCGAGATCCACACCCTGAGCGTTGGCCTGCTGCGACAGATACGACACCCACCAGGAGCGTGCCTCGGATGCGGGAGCACCGGCGTCGACGGTCGCGATCACCAGATCGAGCGCCCCCGCGTTCACGAGGTCGCGCATCTCGTGGTCGGAGACTCCCCAGTCCGCCTGGATACGCGCACGCCGCACCCACGGCAACTCCGGAAGGGTTGCGCGCAGTTCCTCGATCCACTCCGCGCTCGGCGCGACCGGCTCGAGATCGGGCTCCGGGAAGTAGCGGTAGTCCTCGGCGGTTTCCTTGCGGCGGCCCGGTGACGTCGTCCCGTCGGCCTCCTGGAAGTGCCGGGTCTCCTGGATCACCTCACCACCGGCCTCGAGCACCGCGGCCTGGCGGCGCATCTCGTACCGGACCGCCACCTCGACGCTCTTGAGGGAGTTGACGTTCTTCGTCTCGGTGCGGGTCCCGAGTTCGGTCGCGCCGATCGGCATCAGCGACGCGTTGGCGTCGCACCGCATCGAACCCTGATCCATGCGCACGTCGGACACGTCCAGCGACTTCAACAGGTCACGCAGCGCGGTAACGTAGGCGCGAGCCACCTCGGGTGCGCGCTCACCGGCACCGCCGATCGTCTTGGTCACGATCTCGACGAGTGGCACACCCGCCCGGTTGTAGTCGAGCAGCGAATGGCTGGCGCCGTGGATACGTCCGGTCGCGCCGCCGACGTGCAGCGACTTTCCCGTGTCCTCCTCCATGTGCGCGCGCTCGATCTCGACCCGCCACGTGGTGCCGTCGTCGAGTACGACGTCGAGGTAGCCGTCCGTCGCGATCGGCTCGTCGTACTGCGAGATCTGGTAGTTCTTCGGCTGATCCGGATAGAAGTAGTTCTTCCGCGCGAATCGTCCCCAGGGAGTGATGGAACAGTTCAGCGCGAGACCGATGCGGATGGCGGACTCGACGGCCTTCGCATTGACGACGGGCAGCGAACCGGGCAGGCCCAGGCAGACGGGGCACACCTGAGTGTTCGGCTCCGCACCGAACGCCGTCGGGCACCCGCAGAACATCTTGGTCGCGGTGTGCAACTCCACGTGCACCTCCATGCCGAGAACAGGCTCGTACTTGGCGAGCACATCGTCGTAGTCGAGGAGGGCCGGAGCATCGACAGCAGTCATGCTCATGAGTTTATGCGTCCCGGTGCGCGCCGAAGAACGCGGTCAGCCGAAAAATGCGGCTGCCTCGTCGTAGCGCTGCCTCGGCACCGTCTTCAGATGCCGGGTGGCATCCGCGAGCGGTACCAGATCGATCGACGTGCCGTGCAACGCCACCATCTGACCGAAGTCGCCGCGGTGGACCGCGTCGGTGGCGTGCACACCGAAGCGGGTGGCCAGCACCCGGTCGTACGGCGTCGGTGTGCCACCACGCTGGACGTGCCCGAGAACCGTGGTCCGCACCTCCTTGCCGATGCGTCGCTCGATCTCGTCACCCAACTGCTGGGCGACGCCGGTGAACCGCTTGTGACCGAATTCGTCGATCCCGCCTTCGCGCAGCGACATCGACTCGGTGGTGGGGGTCGCGCCCTCCGCCACCACACAGATGAAGTGGGAATCGCCGCGCTGGAACCGCTTCTTCACCATGTTGCACACCTCGTCGACGTCGAACGGTTCCTCCGGAACCAGGGTGAGGTGCGCGCCCGTCGCGAGACCCGCATGCAGAGCGATCCAGCCGGCGTGACGGCCCATCACCTCCACCAGCATGACCCGCTGGTGCGACTCCGCTGTGGTGTGGAGACGATCGATGGCGTCGGAGGCGATGGAAAGCGCGGTGTCGAAACCGAAGGTCACGTCCGTGCAGTCGATGTCGTTGTCGATGGTCTTCGGTACCCCGATCACGGAGACGCCACTGTCCGCGAGCCAGCTCGCCGCGGTCAGGGTCCCCTCGCCCCCGATCGGGATGAGGGCGTCGATCCCGTTGTCGTCGAGAGTCCGCATGATCTGATCGAGCCCCGCCTCGAGCTTGTCGGGGTTGACCCGGGCGGTGCCCAGGATGGTGCCGCCGCGGGTGAGGATCCGATCGATTCGATCGTTGTTGGACAGCGGGACCTTACGGTCCTCGAGCAGACCCCGCCACCCGTCCCGAAATCCGACGACCGAACTTCCGTACCGGCCGTCGGCCGTGCGGACCACCGCTCTGATCACCGCGTTGAGTCCCGGGCAGTCGCCGCCGCCGGTGAGGATTCCGATCCGCATCCGAGCACCCCTCGTCCTAGTCCGTCATAAGCCATCTTGCCGTTCGCACGCTGTTCGAGCACCCCGACCGGAACCCGGCACGTCAGCCGGGTGTGACGAGTCCGCTCTCGTACGCGAGAACCACCGCCTGTGCCCGGTCGCGGAGATTCAGCTTGGACAGCACCTTGCCCACATGCGTCTTGACGGTCTGTTCGGCGACGAACAGGTGCTCGGCGATCTCGACATTGGACAGTCCGCGCGCGATCAGTTCGAGCACCTCCCGTTCACGCGGAGTCAACGCAGAGAGAGCGGCGGGCTTGCGGCGGGCGGTGCCGCGCCGGCTGTTCACGTCCGCGATCAACCGCCGGGTGACGGTGGGGGCCAGCAGTGCCTCCCCGTCCGCGACGACGCGGACCGCGCGGACGAGTTCCTCCGCCGGCGCATCCTTGAGCATGAACCCGCTGGCCCCGATGCCGAGCGCCTCGTAGACGTAGTCGTCCACATCGAACGTGGTGAGCATGAGAACCCGCACGGGCGGGTCGAATCCGGCGGACAGGATGAGGCGAGCAGCATCGAGTCCGTTCATCTGTGGCATGCGGACATCCATCAACACGACGTCGGGACGCAGACGCCTGACCTCCGCCACCGCGACCACGCCGTCCGGTGCGTCGCCGATGACACTGATATCCGGCTGCGCGGCCAGCAAGGCACCGAACCCTTGGCGCACCATAGCCTGATCGTCAGCAATGAAAACCGTTATGGCCACGCAGCCAGCCTAGGTGGAAGCGGCCGGGAACTCGGCGCGGACCTCGAATCCGCCGTCCGATCGCTCGCGGGTGGCGAGCACACCGCCGACAGCGTGTGCACGTTCTCGCATGCCGGCGATCCCGTTGCCGCCGGTCGACTCGTGCCCGGTGACCGGGGTGCCGAGGCGTCCGCTCGCGGGTCCGTTGACGACGTGCACGGTCGCGCTCGGTGTGGCGTGGCGGATGGTGACTTCGACGGCAGCACCGGGAGCGTGACGCGCGGCATTGGCGAGCGATTCCTGCAGGATCCGGTACATGACGAGACCGACAGGGTCCGATACGAGCCCACGATCGCCGGAGATGCTCCACTTGACGGGGATACCCGCCCGTCGGCTCCCCTCGAGGAGTTCGTCGATCTGCCCCGTGCCGGGCTGCGGTGCGTGCTCCGCGAGCTGGCCTCACTGCGAAGCACTCCGAGGAGCCCGCGAACCTCGTTGAGTGCGGTGCGGCCCGCGGCGCCGATGGATTCGAATTCCGCACGGGCCTCGTCGGATACGTCGGCAATCCGGTAGGGAGCGCTCTGCGCCTGCACCACGACCATCGACATGTGGTGCGCGACGATGTCGTGCAGGTCCCGTGCGATCCGCGCCTTCTCTTCCAGAATGGTGCGGCGGGTGCGCTCGAGTTCACTCACTTCCTCCTGCCGCGCGAGTTGCCGGCGCGAGAGCACCAGCCAGCGGATCAGGAGACCGAAGATGACGAGGGCGGTGAGTCCCACCGCCCATCCGCGGCCGTTGGTGCCCGGGGTATCCGCGAGAAACAGCAGGACCGTCGAGATCCACGCCACCCCCACAACCGGAACGGCCGCCTGCATACCGACCGCCGTCAACAACGTCAGGATGACGATGATATGCACCACCTGCCACGGATAGTCGTAACCGTCCTGCAGATCGAACACGCGTGGAATCACGAGGGCCGACACAGCCGACACCGCCCATCCCAGCGCCGGATTGACCCGGATCAACACGAACGGGAACGCGGCCAGCGCCGCGACGAACGGCTGGATCGGCGGACTCACCTGGTGGGTCAGCTGCAGCGTCGGCCACGCCACGGCGAAGAGAATCCCGGCCACCAGCACGATCGCCACGTTCCACCACCGGCCTGCGGCTGCGCTCCGAACACGCGTTGTCACCTTCACAGTGTCGACAGTAGGAACTGCTTGCGCCGAATGTCTTCATACCGTGGACGGATATCGGAACGCCCCCAGGGTATGAGACCGCGGTCCACTCACCCCGCGAAGCCAGATTCGGAACCGGACCCCGGTGTGATGTGTGTGCCCCTGTCTCGTTCCTAGCGTCGAATTCATGCGAACAACGGGGAGAAGCAGAGCGGCATGGGTGGCGAGCACTCTCGCGGCGACGGCAGTGCTCGCCGCAACGGGATTCGTCGGCACCGGCACGGCGAACACGACGCGGCACGAGAACCGGGCGGCCTCGGACGCGGTACGGGCTATCACGTCCGACGACGAACGCCCGGCCTATGCGATCCCGGCGGACTTCGACACCGTCATCGGCTACACACCGCCCAGGTT
>NZ_JBAQEO010000065.1:0-2587 GCF_049286785.1 Rhodococcus sp. (in: high G+C Gram-positive bacteria)
GACCACGCATCCCAGTTGCGGTCGTGCGGACGCAGCATCGACACGGCGGCGTCCGCAACGCTCGTGCATCCGCTCGTGCGGTACGCGGAGTGGGTGCGCGATGCCCACCAGCGTTCCTCGGTATGCAGCCAGGTGGTCATCGCCTCGGTGAATACGCCGTCCACGACGACCGCCGCGCTGAAGCAGGCGAGCGGGACCCCGGCGGCGGCGTTGGCCGAACCGTCCACGGGATCGATCACCAGGGAGACGGCGGAACCGACGTCGACCCAGCCGCGCTCCTCCGACAGCACGTTGACGCCGGCCGCGGTGGCGGCCGTGATGATGGCGTCCTCGACCAGGACGTCGATGAACATGGTGGGGGTGCCGTCGGCGCCCTCCATCACGATCGACCGCAGCTTCTCGCGGGGGTGCGTGACCACGGCCGAGCGATACGCCTCGACTGCGGCATCGGATGCCGCCAGCAACGCCGAATTGGTCTGCGTGCGAATGGCTTCAGTGGAACTCATGTGACTCTTTCCGTTGGGGTCCGGCCCTACGACACCGCTCGACGCACCCACATGGCGAGGCCTTCCACGGCCATCACCACCGCGAACACGAGGAGGACGATCGTGGTGACCACGTCGAATTGCATGACACGGGCGGCATTCATGAGATAGAAACCGATCCCGCCCGCGCCCACGACACCGAGGAGTGTGGCGGCGCGGATGTTGACGTCGAGTTGGTAGAACAGGTGCGCGGCGAGCGCGGGGGCGGACTGTCGCAGGGTGGTGGCGACGAAGACCTGCGTCCGGGTCGCACCGCCCGCCGAGACCGCCTGTTGCACTCGAACATCGGACTCTTCCAGTGTGTCCGCGATCAGCTTGCCGAGCAGACCCACCGCACCCACCGACAGGGCGAGGGCGCCGGCGGTGGCACCCAGCCCGGTGACGACGATGAAGATGATCGCGATGATCAGGTCCGGGATTCCGCGCACGAGGACGATGACGATGCGAAACGCCTTGGCGATGCCGGGCGTCGGTGCCACGTTCCGGGCGGCGAGCACTCCGATCGGAACCGCCAGGATCAGACCGAGGAAGGTTGCTGCCAAGGCGATCTGGACGGTGACGAGAAGCTGCTCGAGCAGCTCGTCCCGGATACCGCCGGTGCCGGGCGGAAAGAACAGTCCCAATGTGCTCGACGTGGTCGCGATGCCGTCCATCACGCGGGAGAAGTCGATGTCCGATCCCCACGTCGCAGCGGCCAGAGCGACGACGGTGAGACCGATATAGAGGGCGCGACGGATGCGTTCACCGGTCCACGGCGGGCTGACCCGGTACTGCCCGGATCGGGTGCGCGGCACTCCGGCGTCTCGACCGGATCCTGCGGCGACCCATCCGTTTCCGGCGGCCGTCACCCGCTTACCGAGACGCCCCCAGACTCCGATGCGGTGGGTCATCTGATCACCGAGCAGCGACTTGCGCACCGCCCCGGAGATCAGTTCGACCACGACGCAGAGGGCGACGACGAACAGCGCCAGGGCCATGCCGCGCTGATAATTCAGCGTCTTCATCGCCAGGGACAGCTCCATGCCGATACCGCTCACCCCGACGTAACCGAGGATGACCGAGGCGCGGAGGTTGATGTCGAAGCGGTGCAGGGCAACTGCGACGAATGCGGGCATAGCCTGGGGGAAGACACCGCCGGTGATCTGCTGCCACCAGGTGGCACCGGCGGCGCGTAGGGCGTCGCGGGGTCCGGCGTCCGTGTCCTCGATGGTGTCGGCGTACATCTTGCCGACCATGCCGACGGAGTGGACACCGAGCGCCAGGATACCGGCAACGGCACCGAGGCCGAACAGACGCAGATACAGGACGGCGAGCACGATTTCGGGAATCGCCCGGGTGACCACGATGACGGCGCGCGCAGCCCACCGCAGGGACGACGCCGGACTCGTATTGCGGGCCGCCGCGAGCGACACCGCGAGGCTGAGCACCACACTGAGAGCGGTGGCACACGTGACGATGGCCAGAGTCTGGCCGGTCATGGCGAGAATCTCGCCGATCGGCGGAAAGTCGAGCGGGAACATCCGGGACACGAAGTCGGTCGCGTTACCGATGCCGTCCACGAAGGTTGCGACGTTGATCTTCAGCGATGCGATCGACCACACCGACGCGAGCAGCCACACCACCAGAACCGCGACGACGCCGATCGAGGTGGGGGAGGGACGTGGAAGTGTGCGCGGCAAGGGTTCCCGCATCTTCTGCGGGTGTTCGGGGGAGAGAACGGTCACCGGACTCAGACCAGTTGCGGGGAGGTCGGGGCGGCGACGCTCGAGTAGATGGACATGGCCTCGTCACGGCCGATGGCGGACACCACCTTGTCGAGCACGACTCGACCGGAACGCAGGCCGATCAATCGGTTCCCCCACGACAGCGCAAGTTCAACCTGATGGAGGCTGCACAGCACCGTCAGGTTGTCCTCGGAGGCGATGCGCGAGATCAGCGCCATCACCTGTGCGGAGGACTCGGGGTCGAGGGACGCCACCGGCTCGTCCGCCAGCAGAATCTTCGGACGTTGCACCAGCGCCCGTGCCACGGCGACTCGCTGC
>NZ_JBAQEO010000066.1:0-2791 GCF_049286785.1 Rhodococcus sp. (in: high G+C Gram-positive bacteria)
GGCACCCCTTCGAGACGAGGACCGGTACCTTCGTCGTCATGACGACCGACTTCCTCCTTACGGTCCGAAATGGGAACCGATACCTCGCGTGCGCACGCGCCGTCAAGGAAGCGTCCGACCTCGACGACGACAGGGTCCTCGAAAAGCTGGAGATCGAGCGCATCTACCTCGAAGAGCGCGGGGTCGAGTGGAAGCTGGTCACGGATCGGGAGGTCAAGACCCCGTTCGCTCGGAACCTCGAATGGATCTTCCCGTGCTTTGGCGAGGATTGCCTCGGAGAACCGGGCCTTTTCGCTGTCTACTCGACCCGTTTCCTGGAAGCGTTCATGCGGGCACCCCACACGCCGGCGTGGCGTCTCTGCCAAGAGTTCGACTCCGCGTTCGGGCTATTCCCGGGAGCTGGTCTCACGCTCCTTCGCCACCTGTTGGCGCGGAAGGTGCTAACTGCGGATCTTTCGGTCGGCCCGCTCCAGGACCGTCCGGCCTCTTCCTTCGCCGTGAACCCGAACTTCGGGAGGAACGCGCTGTGCGCAGCCAGCTAGTGCTTGCTGAAAGGATGCTGCTTCGGGACACGGCGACCGGCGCCCTGGACAGGCTGCTTTACGTCGACAGATTCGGCGGGCGCTGCTGGCTCATCAACACCGACGACGACTCCTGGCCCTATTCGATCCCTATCGCCGTACTGGAGGAGCGGCATGAGAGAGGAGAGTTGACCGTCGAGCTCAACGACGAGTGGGTGGCGAATCGCATAGGTATGAATGAAACCAATACGAAAGCCGCAAAGCGTCATGATAAACGGTACCGGCTCATCGAGCCGCTGGTACGGGGCGAAAACGAAGCCGCGATCCTCATCCCCCGCGTGCGGGGGCAGATCATCGAAAAACGGCTCACGGAGTGCAAGGCGACGCGCCAAACGCTATCCGCTCTCCTGAAGCTGTTCTGGAAACGGGGGATGTCCTACGACGCGCTCCGGACCGATTATCACAAATGCGGCAGCTTCGGAAAGAAGCGGAATGCCAAGGGCCTGAAGAAGGCGGGGCGGCGCCGCCGGATTACCCCAGGAACCGGCATGGGCGTGAACGAAGATGTGCGTCAGAAGCTGAAATCCGGGGTGGATTTTTACCTGACCCGAAAGAAACCTTCAATGAAGGAGGCGCACGACAAGGTCATCGCACTCTACTTCTCGCACCGCGTCGTCGAGGAGAACGGGAGGATGTCCGTCGTCCTTGTGCCGGAGTACGAGCGGCCCACCTTGCGTCAGTTCCGTCATTTCCTGGAAAACGACGAATCGTATCGAAATCGCAGAATTCGACGCGGGGGCCAGAAAAATTGGGACCTTAACGAAAGGCCGATGCTCGGCACCAACACCGGCGACGTGCAGGGACCCGGCGACCGCTTCCAGGTCGACGCGACCGTAGCCGACGTGTATCTCATCTCCCAGTTCGACCGTCGGCGAATCGTGGGTCGGCCCGTCATCTACTTCGCAATCGACGTCTTCAGCCGCCTCATTACGGGCGTCTACGTTGGATTCGAGGGACCGTCTTGGATCGGAGCCATGATGGTCCTCGTGAACGTGGTAACGCCGAAGGCTGAGTTCTGCCGTCGGATCGGGCTGGATATCGACGAGGACGAGTGGCCTTCCTATGAAGCGCCGAAGCGGATACTCGCCGATCGCGGCGAGCTTGCGAGCGTGGACCTCGGGAAAAACATCATCGACAAGCTGATGATCGACATCGAGAACACAAGCCCCGGCCGGCCGGACCTTAAGGCACTCGTGGAACGCCGGTTCGGGATCGTCCCGGCCAAGTTCAAGCAGTTCACACCGGGCTACCTGGAGGCCGATTCCGGGGAGCGCGGCGCCCCGGATTACCGGCTCAACGCGGCCCTAAACCTCGCCGAGTTCACGCAGCTCGTTGTCCTGGCCGTGATCGAGCACAACAACGAGCCTATCCGTGGGTACGTCCCGCCCGCCGGGATGATCGTGGAGGGCATCTCGCCCACTCCGGTCGAGTTGTGGAACTGGGGGATAAGGAACCGCAGTGGGGCGCTCAAATGCATCACCGTCGAGAACATGATGCTCAACGTGATGCCGATGGATCAGGCCGATATCACACCCCACGGGATCCGCTTCAAGGGAGCGTACTACTCCTCCCCGACGGCGTTGCGCGAAGACTGGTTCGCACTGGCACGCCGGAAGCCCTGGAAGGTGGATGTATCCTTCGACCTCCGGGACATGGGGACGGTCTATCTGCGCAACGTACGCAGCAAGGATTGTCCCAAGGGTTACGAGGTGTGCACCCTGCTTCCGCGGAGCGTCGAATTTCAGGGCAAGTCGATCTTCGAAGCGGAAGAGCTTGGCGAGCAGAACAAGGTTAACATCGCGGCGGGAGAGGCCGATCGCCAGGCCAAGCGGGTCGAGCGCGACGACAAGATGAAGGAAATCGAGTCGAACGCCAAGAAGGCGAAGAAAGCCTTGGGTCCCGATACCCGGAGCAAAACCGAACGGACGTCGGATATCCGCGAAAATCGCACCGATGAGAAAGTCGCACAGCGGGAAAGCGAGAAATTCGTCATGGACGAGGCGCAATCGAAACGCCTGCCGCCACACGACCCGCCCGAGGACCAGGAGGAACCCGTGAATTTCCTGGAGATCCTCAAGAAAGAACGCGCCATACGTGCAGGAAGAACCGATGAGCACGAAGCCTGTGGTTGAAACAATCCCCCGGCTGGAAGCAATCTATCGACCGGCCGAGTTGCCGGAGCATGCGGGCAACCCGCTCATCGAGGCGCT
>NZ_JBAQEO010000067.1:0-1634 GCF_049286785.1 Rhodococcus sp. (in: high G+C Gram-positive bacteria)
GTACTACGCCGACAGTGCGAACGAGTCGATGCCGCACTTCGTGTACATGGAGACGTCGCTGCAAGCTGCCCTCCTGATGGGGTACTACCTGGGACCCACCCTCACAGCACCGAACACCACGCAGAGCCTGCGAAATCTCGGCGGAACAGCGACGGTTCTGCGGCAGGTAGATCTGCGGGGCAAGACAATTCAGCAGGAATCCCGTCTACTCTCGACCACGCTGCTTCCCGGGTCGTCGTTGCAGAGCTTCGACTACACGCTGTCGGTGGACGACGAGCCGTTCTACCAGGGCGAAACGATGTTCGGATACTTCAGTGACGAGGCGCTCGCGAATCAGACCGGACTCGATGCGGGACGGAGCGCCCCGACCTGGCTCGGTGAACAGGGGAACGAGGTGGTGCTCCGCCGCCTCGATCTCGCGGCCCGACGAGCGGACCCTGCCGCTCGGCTCTGCTCACGCGGAACGCTGGCCCTGCTCGACTGGGTCGACGTCGTCGACGGCGGTGGCACGTTCGGCAACGGCTATCTTCATGCGCTGCGCGACATCGACCCCGAGGACTGGTTCTTCGACCGGCACTTCCATCTCGATCCGGTCATCCCGGGATCCCTCGGCGTCGAATCCGTGATTCAAGCGATGCAGGAGTGGGCGGTGGACGCGGGCTTCGCCGACAACCTTCACGATCCGGCCTTCGACATTCCCGAGGGAGTCGCATTCACCTGGAAGTACCGTGGCCAGTTCCTTCCGGCCGACGGCACGTGTGAGCTCGAGGTCCATATCAAGACCGTCTCGGTCAGTGCGGACGGTGTCGTCATCACGGCGGATGCGTCCCTGTGGAAGCCGGGACTGCGCATCTACGAACTCCTGGACATTTCGATCGAACTCACCGAACGGGCGATCGAACTCAACGAACGGAAGGCACCGGCATGACCACGTCCTCTGCGTCCGCACCGGTGCGATCCGCAGCCGGAGTGCAGAACCTGTTGCTCGACCTCGAGAAACCGTGCTGGGTTGTCCGGACCTCCGACGGAGTCGGTATGGTGGCGGACGAGGTGGTCGCATCGCGCTCAGAGGTACTCGGCGCGGTAGGGCCGTTGTCGCCGCAGTCGCTGGGAGACAGCACATTCCGTGGGTTTCATGGTGTTCGTTCAGCCTATGCAGCAGGGGCGATGGCCAACGGAATCTCCTCACCGGAGATGGTGATCGCGCTGGCGCGCGCCGGCGCTCTCGCCTCGTACGGTGCGGCCGGCGTCGTGCCTGCACGGATCGACGCCGCGCTCGCGGAGCTCGCGGGCGCCCTGGGGGATACGCCCTACGCCTGCAATCTCATCCACAGCCCCACCGAACCAGCGCTCGAACGTGCGATTGTCGACGCCTGCCTGCGACACCGGGTTCGCTGCATCGAGGCATCTGCGTTCATGGATCTGAGTCCCGAAGTGGTGCGCTATCGTCTCGCCGGGCTCTCCCAGGAGGCATCTGGTCGAATAACGCGCGCGCACAGGGTGATTGCCAAGGTCTCGCGGGTGGAGGTCGCGGAGAAGTTCCTGCGTCCCGCCCCGGCCGCGCTGGTTCGGACGCTGGTCGAGCGCGGCCAGATCACCGCCGAGCAGGCGCGGCTGGGGGAGCGGGTGCCGAT
>NZ_JBAQEO010000068.1:0-12775 GCF_049286785.1 Rhodococcus sp. (in: high G+C Gram-positive bacteria)
CCAATACCGTTCAGTTAGTGGAGTTTGCGTTATGATGAGGCGTGCCTCGTAGCGGATGGGTGAAGCCGATCTCGGATCGGCGGTTGTCGGATGTGGTGTCGGTGGGGTTGTTGACCAGGGTTTTCCCGCCAGATGTCGTTGATGCTGTGGTCGCGGAATGCGGTCGTAGGGAGCAGCGCAGTCGGACGTTGACAGCCCGGGTGACCGCGTATTTTTCGATCGGGATGGCGTTGAATGCGGACGGGTCGTACGAGGATGTCTTCGAGCAGCTCACCGACGGTTTGGCATGGTCGTCGGGATGGTCGCAGTCCTGGTCGACACCGACGAAATCGGCTATATACCAGGCCCGTTCACGATTAGGGTACGATCCGGTGCAGGCGTTGTTCCGCCGTGTCGCACGGCCTCTCGCCGACGCGGACACACCCGGTTCATGGCTCGCGGGGCGTCGGATGGTGGCCCTCGACGGGACCTGCCTCGACCTGCCCGACACACCGGCCAACGCCGAGCATTTCGGCCGGCCGGCATCGAGCCGCGGCGAACAATCCGCGTTCCCGCAGGCACGGTTGGTGGCGGTCGCCGAATGCGGCACCCACGCGGTTCTCGACGCCGCGATCGGTCCGTGCCGCACCTCGGAGCGGGAGTTGGCGAACGATCTGATCGACCGCCTCGAACCCGGGATGCTGCTTCTGGCCGACCGCGGCATCTACGGATTCGAGATGTGGACCCGAGCAGCCGCTACCGGCGCCGACCTGCTGTGGAGGGTCAAATCCACCCTGGCACCACACCACCTCGAGACCCTCGCCGACGGATCCTGGCTGGCACGGATCGTCCCGACCTCCGGGAAGGATCGCCGGCAGCGGACACCGCTGACGGTTCGGGTAGTCGACTACACCCTCGACGACGGGCGGGAGAACGCCGAACAGTACCGACTGCTGACCACAATCCTCGACCCCTCCGACGCGCCGGCGGAAGAGTTGGCTCTCGCCTACGCCCAGCGCTGGGAAATCGAGAACACCTTCGACGAACTGAAAACCCATCAACGCGGCCCCCGAGCGGTCCTGCGATCGAAATCCCCGCCGCTGGTGCAACAGGAAATCTGGGGGCATCTGTGCTGCCACTACGCCATCCGCACCCTGATGCTCGACGCCGCACAAGCCGGCCGACACGACCCCGATCGGGTCTCGTTCGTCGCCGCCTTGCGGATCACTCGAAGATCACTGTCGCACAGCTCTTTTTCCCCCTCATAACCACAACTCGATTACCCGGTTGTGGAATCACGCCATCGACAAACTGCAGCGCCGGATCAACCCCGTACGCCGGCTACGCACCAACCCCCGCGTCGTCAAACGCAAAGTCCTCAAATGGGCCGCCAAACGCACCCACCACCAACACCATCCACAACCTACCCAACCGCCGGTATGCGCCATTATCAGACACTAACTGAACGGTATTGGCCTTAACCAGCTCGCCCCATGTGATCATCTGGCGGCAGTGCTTCGCGGTATCGAATGCGTTTGCACCCTGGATGTTCCCGGCGATTCCAGGGACGCTGTAAGCGGCGTAGCCGGTGCCGGTTTCGGGGTCCTTGCACTCGTCGCGCAGCCGCGTGAGCTCGTCGACGATGGCCTGGTGCCACCAGAACCGTTCGCCAGCGCGATGGGCGGCCGGGTCGCGGTAGGGGTCGTCGGTAGGGGTCGTCGGCAGGGAATTCGATCGGGTCGAGCGTCAACGTCACAGGCTCTCCTGGGCTGGGGTCGTAGGTTTCAGTCGTCGGCTCGCGCTGCGACGTCGTCCTCGTGGTCGAGTTCGGCGCGGCATTCCCCGATGGGCACTCGCTCGTGCCGAGAGTGCCGTTCAAAGACGTAGTGGTGAAGCGAGTCGCTCTCAGGCCGCGTGGTGATTGGCGACTTCTGCTTCGTGGGCATCCGAGGCGTGCGACGATCTCGAGCTGGTCTGCGTCACGGGGTCGGAGTCGATGCCGGCCACGAACGCAGTGAGGAAGATCGGCGCCTCGCCGACGGCCTGCGCGAGCGTCAGGTGCTCGATCGTCATGGTGTTCCTCTTGTTCGGGACGATTTGTGTTCCAATGGAATTGAATGTAGCACATCGAGTGCTACATCTGTTGGCATGTGCGCACCTCCGAACGCCAGGAGTCAATTCTGGGCGCTCCGGATCGGTGTCCGCGCAGGGCGTTCGCGACCACGAACCGCCGATACTGTTTGCCTGAGGCTCCGGAGAACCTTCGCGGTAGGCGAGGGGCGAAGGCACGGGGCGGGGCAGCCAGTTCACATTAGCGCGAGTTCTCCGGCCACGTCGCCGTGACCAGTGCGGCACACCCGAGGAGAAGATCGCCAGCCCTCGTCGTAGTCGCTTCACCTCGAAGGGGCCACGGCCGCATATGACGCCGACGAGTCTCACCACGTTCTCGCAGCAACGATTCCGCTCCCTGAGCTGGACCTTCGACCCATCTTGCCTGCCCATGGGAAGCTCGCGGTCTTCCGAAATCTGAAAAGGCCAAAAATACTTGCGCTGCTACCCGCGTGCGGGACGGTTCCCGAGACGACGCCGATTGTCGCGGACGGAAACACAGATCATCTTGTCGGCGGAAACCTCACGGGCTTCATCGATCCGGCCCTCGATCAACAGTCGGCGCTCAGTGCCGTCGAGCGCTGCGATCGCTTGCTCGAGTTCGCCACCCTCCATCGCTCGGGCGGCTTCGACAATCAGGGACCGGTCCCGTATACCGGCCGCAGGCGAACGACCCGACTCCGTGACCTGCACAACGGCCACAACGAGCACCCCGACGACCACGACAGCTCCGACGACGAGACACACCCACATCAGCGCGGTCAGTTGCTCTTCCACCGACTTGAACAGCCGAACGTCGACCGCCGCCGCCAGCGCGCCACCCAACAGAGAAATGACGACTCCTGTCGCGCCCAGCAACCTCATCGCCCTCGCCGCACACACGCCCCACATGCCCAGTCCCCCTCGTCCGTCCGATTCGCATCCGTGGCCAGTCTCGCAGCCGATGCCGATGGCCGGAATTCGGCCGGTGCCAGAGCATCCAACTCGGCGCCACTCGCGTTGCCGCAGACCTGAACCCGATACCCGGCCCAGCGTGCGAGCCGCCGCTCGCTTCGACGGCCTCGACTGCTCCTACGCGTACTTCAATCTCGGAGACAGCCCGTCGCCGTCGCCGTCGCCGAGACGCTGTGCCGCAACCTGCCCTTCGATCAAATCCCCTAAGCTTATCCCGCGCACACAGATCGGTGGGGCGCGGAACAGGCCGTCGGGGACATCGATGCCAACCAAATACCGGACTGCTCACGGTCCCTGACGATTGCCCATTGGCCGATCTGTAGCGACTTGACTTCCCGACACATCTACGTCCACGCCATAACCGGAACCAATCGACCGACTCTCAAACGGATCAGAACCGCAAAGGACATCTATGCCCCACACCGCATCGACGTACCACCGGGGAAACCGATCAGCCACACCGGCGCTCGGCCTCCTCGCCGCCGTCCTGACATTGACGACCGCACTAGGGGCATGCACGAGCGAACCCTCCCAGTCGACCGTGCCGGCGAGCTCGACAACCCCAACTGTAGCCGCACCCGGAACCACGCTCCCCGAAACGACACCCGCACCACAACCAGCCCTCAACCCCTGCGCCGAACTCTCGGCACCAGGCGAGATGTGCCGCACAGTCGCGACAGCGCCGATCGAGAACGCCAACTACTCGAACCCGATATCGGTAGCCATCACGACCTCACCGAGCATCGAACTCCGTATCGGCACAGAATCGGGGAACATCGCACGCCACTCCGTATACCCCGGCTCGACGTCCGGCTCCGGTGGCACCGGCCCCAGCGGCAATTTCCCAACCAAACAGGACGAGTTCCTGACCGCTGTCACGGACCTCACCGGGGACGGACGGCCCGAAATTATCATCGAGACAGGCCAATTCCCCGACCATGCCGAACACCAAGTCCTACAGCTGACCGACGATGGACTCCTCACAGTTTTACCCGCGCCGACCTACAGCATGTGGACGAAAGGCCTCGATGTCTGGACGTCCTACCGAACCTCTGACGCAGGCATGTATCGCTGCCCCACCCCCGGTCAACCCGGTGTAACCATCACCCCCATTCAAAGCATCGTCATCAACGACGACGGCTCGGGGACGCTCACCGAGTACCTCTACAACGACACCGCGCGCACGTGGACCCAAACCGAGCAGACGCCGTATCTGACACAACCCGGCGTCACTGCTCTCCCCAGCACCAGCTTCGACTGCACCGACCGGTCCGAACGCCAACCGCGCACACCGTCGGACAAGAACGACCCATTCACAGCCCCTACCGAAGAAGCAGCGCCCGCAGCGGCGTGTGACTTTGACCCCACCAACGATGGGCGGCCCACACTCATTCGAGTAACCACCGGTGACCTCAGTTGCGAAGCGGCGCAGAAGATTCTTCGTGAATACAACACCAGCGACCTGCCGGCCACCGGCAATGCTGCACACAGAGACAACGGCGAATGGCACTGCTCGACACCCACAGCAGGTGAAGTCCTGAGGACCGGCCGCGTCGGCAGCTGCTCCGCTTCCGGGGAGAGCCCGCCTTCATGGGGTTTCGACGTCGTTCTCCGGTGACCGCGGCTTAGAGCCCGAGAGCTGTGGCCAGTCCCGCGGTTTCGCCTGGGCGCACCTCGCCACCCCAATGCAGAACTCAGCAGCCGAGCCATCGACCTCCCTTCGGGAAGGTTGGTGTGGTTGCGGTCCGAGTGCGAAAGCCTGCCCTTTCAAGGGAGGGTAGCTTTACAGTTCGTTGGTCTGCGCGGCATCCTGGGTGTCGAAACTGGCCTCTCCCAGTCGTTCAGACTCCCACCAGCCACGGGCCGCAGTGCGGGTGACACCGACGTCTCGTGCGACCGAAGTGATCGGCCGGCCGGCCGTGAGCAGCCGAACGACTTCGGTTCGCTGTTCGTCGATCACCTTCTCCCGGTATTCCTCGATCGCCTGGCGCTCAGCGGCGAGCCCTGCGCGGTAGACCTGGGCAATATCGTCGTCGGTGCGGATGGATCTGGACAGGATCTGCAGAATGTCGAGGCCGGATACTCCGACACCGTCCGCTACCTCGCGGTAGTCGACCTTGTACTTCGTGAGAGCGAAAACCAACTCGGGAACCTCACCTTCGCTGAGGGGATCGAAGCCCTTGAGGCTCTCTCGGACCTTTTCGACAGCGAGGTCGCGGGCTTTCGCGGTCTGTTCTACGGTGACGTACGTGTGTTGGCCACTGATGGGGCTGGCGGTCATGTCGAGGACTCCTCATCAATCGTGGGGGCTTAGCGGGGGATGCCGTGGAGCGATCGGCGTGGGATGCCTTCGAGTCGAGCATGGCCGGTTGGGTCATTTCAGGCGCCGGGGCGCGACGCGCGTAGGTCGAGGTTAGGGGCGGATGCAATCCGTTCGGCCATCGGGCCGGGCTCCTTCAACGCGCGCGGCACGTCGTCATGGCACCTCTCTACTCTGGATGGTTACACCATACCCGCAATTCGATCAGGCAATACTTGGATGCTGGAGAATCTGCCACGTATTTGGGCCTCGGGATACACCGAATCGCAGAGTGTGAACCCGACCCAACCTCGCGGCAGTTCGATGCACGAACGCTCGCGCGTTAACCGGGTTAACGCGCGAGTGAAGGTCAATCCTCGTCCCGAATGGGTTTTGGCCGACTTGCGGACTTCGCAAAGCGGCGCTTCACCTCTTTCATTGCGACACCGTCGGCGGAGCCGTCGATCTCCGCGGCGAGAAGTACTCGACCGATCCGCGCTCCGCGCTCACGCTCGAGCTTCCCCCTCCTTTACACCGCCAACGGTTCCGAATATGTCGAATATCCTTCGCCCACAATCTCCTTCTTTGCGCTTTCCTGCCGCTTCTCGAATGCGCGGTCAACGGCGGGGCGTCGCGGGCGCGCATGTCGCCCAACGTAATTCACGCATAGACGGTGCGGAGCTGTCGACCGCAATGCGGTCATCGATCGCGGTTACCGGGCCTGGATACATCGGCGCGTGCTGACGACGTCGGTTGTGCTGATGCTGCACGCGTGAACTGCCTCGCTGACAGTGACACCGCCGGGGAGGGCGACTGACCGGGCCGCACGTTCGCCCGGCACGCGCTGGTGATGACACTACAGATCATCATTTGCACTCTCTTTACCCCCGGGTTTCGACGCCATCACGAATGGCTAATCAGATAGGTATGACGAATTGGGTTTCTCGCCGGGTATCGGAAATCTTGTTACCGACTCCGGTATGGTCATTCACCTTCCCTCACCTGCGGACATCAGATTAGGTTCAACGAGATGCATTTTCGAACAGCTTTCATCGTAGCCACAGTTGTCTCTTTCATGGCGCTCAGTCCAGGCGTTTCCGACGCCGCGCCGGGGATCTTGTCACCGGCCGACCCGCTCGTTGCCGTATCGCCGGACGGAGTCACGGAAACATGCACACTCGGCTTCCTGCTCTCCGGGCCGGACGGCTAAGCACGCGGACTGACCGCAGCGCACTGCGGCAAGGTCGACCAGAAGGTTTCGACGACGAACCGCCAGTTTGTAGGCACCATCGCCGAGCATGGCCACAACGACATCGCGCTGATCGACATCAGCACCGATCTGCGTGTGTTCAGCAAGGTGCCGGGGATCGGAGAGATCCGGGGCGCGATCACACCGGCAGAGATCAACCGCACTCAGCCCGTTCTCTGCAAGAGAGGAATCGCCTCCGGGATGATTTGCGGCCGGTTGACGGCACCCGCAGAGAATGACTTCTTCGTAATGAGCGGAGGTAGCACTCGCGGCGATTCCGGATCGCCGGTGTGGGCCGTTGCAGTTGACGGTTCATTGCTTGCCGCCGGAATTGTTTCCGGTGTCATAAATGACGAATCAGGAGACGCTTTAGTCGTCCCTATTACTCCGTACATGACACAATGGGGACTGACGATTTCTCGATGACCTTTTATGTTCATCAAAGGGTTCACATTTGAGGAGGGATATAGCCCATGACGGTGATTCACATGACCACGGCGGCGCTACCCCTGCACGAGATGGTCGACGGCGCCTTGAGTGCCCGTGAGCGCGAATTCCGCGGGACGGTCCGCGGAGCGCTCGAAGCCGCTGACCTTCGAGTGATCGAGGTGTTCGCAAAGGGTGCCGCGCCGCGCAACTTGCCGGAGGTTCTGCCGGACGGATCCATGGAGGAAACCAGCTACATCACGATCACGGTCGGCGTGGACGTCGACGCATCTCCCGACCAGATCGAGCATGCCTGCGCTAACTTGTTCCTGCCAGGCTTCCCTGCGAGTGCGTGGCGTTTCCCGGAGGAATGAGGTGGTTCACGAATCCGCCCGGGCGCCGTTGTCGAGCACGCTGACCGTCGCCGCCGTCGGGCAGACGTTGATCCTGTCCGGGACTCTTCTTTCGCGGGCTACGGCAGATCTGCCTGCACATCAACTCGACACCACATCGTTCGCCACGTTCTACGGGGCTCTGACGATCGGTGCGGGCGCAGCGCTGTGGGGCGCTCGGCGATTCAAGCGTCGCCCCGGAGCCGGCACCCGAGCCGCGTGCGGGGTGGTACCGCCTTACGCATCGGCGGACCCGGCAGCGGCATTGGGCATTCCAGCGCTGGACCTTCCGTCGAACCCGTTCATCAGGCGCTTGCAGGAGGTGAGCGTCGATCAGGACATCGTGATCACTCATCCACTCCTGCAGGACGAGGCAGGCGAGTACATCCAGTTCGGTATCCGGGCGACCAAACCCGGATTGTTCGCTGACGAACGCCGGCGCAGCACCATCTACACGCGGCTGACCAACTCGGTCGGTGGACACTGGGACTACGTGGCAGACCCGAAGACCGACACCCTGACCTTCACCCGCAAGGCCGGGTTCCCAACGGTCGTCACCCCTCCGATCCCCACGCGGATACCACAGAGCGCCGACGAAGCACGGCTGATGTACCCACAGTTCCGGATGAGACTGGGCGTTACCGCGTCCGGTGACACACTCGAGATCGATCTCGCGAAACTCCCCCATGCCCTGTTCATCGGCGGCACCGGATCCGGAAAGTCGGTATTCGCGCGCGCAGTAATCGAGTCCTTCCGCGCTGCAGGGTGGATGCTCTTCCTCGGCGACGGTAAAGGCACTGACTACGAGGGTCTGCACCGACAGCCCGGCATCGTCGCAATCTCACAGCGCACCGCCGACCACATACGTCTGGTGCGGATGGTCGCCGACGAGTTGCGAGGTCGCCAGGCCGACGCCCAGAAGCGCAAGCGTGCAGGCGATTCCGATCCGTTTCAGCGTCCTCCTCTGCTGCTGCTTCTCGACGAGTACGCCACCATGCTCGCCAACATCAAGGGACAGTTCGGCGCCGACGAGTTCGAGGAGGATCTACTCTTCATCACCCGCGTCGGCCGTGAGTTCAAGGTCCATCTCATCTTGTCGACGCAGGAGGCCTACCGCGACACTCTCCCCGGTCAGCTGCTGGGCAACATGAGCTTGCGTGTATCTCTCGGCCCGCCAGCGGACAAGACCATCAAGGAAGCCTTCCCCGAGAAGCTCCGTCGCGATGCCGAGCGGATCGGCGGCACAATCAGCAAGAACGACCGCGGCCGCGGACTGGCCTTGATGACCGATGAGGAAGGCAACAACCAAGCCGTCGAGTTCCAATCATTCTTCGGGTATTCCCCAGGAGAGTCGAAGCCCCCTCCCAACGCCGAGATCGCCTCAGCGTGGGCTCGGTACAAGGCTGAGGCCAGCGACCGAATCCGTCCGCTGTATCCGAGGCTGTGGTTCGCCGTCGACGGCCCCGAGTACGGCCAGGATCTCGAAACCCTGTATGCGCTTCCCGTTGTCGTGCTCAGCGGGCGGAACGGGGAAACACGGGCGGAGGCATCGATTTACGACCCTCTCTCCGACGACTACCTCGGGGGCATCTCCGCGACCGGGTCGGTGTTCCATTCCCTCGCCGAGTTGCCAGACGAACTTCCGGTCCCGCCCCGGCCGACGTCAACGACGGCCGACGGAACTGATGACGACGAGCCGGTGCTCGACGACGCGGATTCGGCCGATCGGGATCCTGCAATCGACATCGAGTGCGAAGCGAGTGCGCCGGACGACGCCATGGACGTGTCGGAACCTGCCGCGGACATCGTCCCGATACGCAAGCGGATCATCCCTCGGCGCCAGCAGGGCATCTGATCCACTGTCTGCACCACACGAGAGCGGGCCGGCGAATGAACACCGGCCCGCGCTCGTCTATTCGAGAGATGTCTGATCGACGAATCATGCTGTTAAATAGTCGATTCCAATGGTGAGCGCGAAGCGTTCTCCCACGACCCCGTGAATCATGTCGTCGATGAGGACGTGCCGGGACGCATTGAGTGCGTCAGCGACACCGGGGTCGATCCCACGATCCCTCACGCCTACATTGAGCAGTGACGATTCGGCTCAAACCCAGGTTTGACCGGCACGACATTGTTTTCCCCACGTCGACTCCAGGTGGTATGTGTGCTTCTGGGCAACGCGGTTCGAAAATCTGTTTCTGCCGGTCACCCGCGCGGATTAATGCAACAGTCTTTGAGCGCTGGATCGCGCAGTTGTACATCCACAGATGGGTGCTTACCGGCCGCATTTCATGTGATCATCCCAACGGCGACATGCTGGGGCACAACTTCCATCGGCCACCTTCGTAGTTCATGTCGTACTCGACCACGCGCCGGTCGGTGGTCGGTGGAACGTTGCGGTTGTCGGTGACGGTCGCCTCCGTCCGCAGCCGACCCCGAATCCCACCCGGGTAGTCCACGCTCAGCAGCGTGGTGTCCTCGATCGCCCACGGCGGACGGTATTTCTTCGACTCTTCGAAGGCCGCCAGGAGGTCAGCGGTCGAGGTCGTACGCCGCAACGAAGTCTCAGCGAGGATGTACGGCTCGCAGGTCGCGTCCTCGTACCCCTGGGCATTCCGCACTTCCCGCGCCTGCCAACTCTCCTGCCACACCGAATCGGCAATCTCTATCGTCAGGTCCCGTGACGCGGGATCGGCCGCTGCAACAGTGCTCGTCGGTGGCGCGAGCACCGACGGCGATGGCAACGTGGGCTGACGGGGGGAATCCGACGGACGGGTCAGTGCCACAGAGCCTGCCACGGCGACGGCCGCGACGGTAACGGCCGCGGCCCATTGACCGACCTTCCGTAAATTCAAGGCCATCGACGCCTCCCTTCATCACTCGTCATACGACATTCCCGAAGACGATAGCATTGAGCCAATCCACTCGGTCAGGAGAAGATTAAGTGAAGTCCTTTCTCGCGAGACACGTGCGGAATATAGCGGTACTCAAGATCGGTATTCCGATGACCGTCGTCATTTTATCGCTGGGCGCGGTATTCATGCTTTTTGCTGCGATAACAACCGCAATTCTTTCTCCCGTCGAAAGCGTGCAGAACGCGGTATCAAGCTTTTTCGCGGATGGTGATTCTCCGTCCTCTGACGAACCGGACGTCGATCTGAGAGGCTGCCTGGCAATCGACCCTGTCAGTCTGCGCGAGGTCGTCGGCACCGTCCCACCCCACACCGAACTTGACCTGGCCTGGGCGTGGATTGCATTGCGCACCCAGGAGATCGCCCGCGGGGGCGAACCTTCCTACGACAGCATCGTCACCTTCCAGAGCTCTGCCGCGGGACAGCGAGCTGCCGCGGCGATCGACACGGATCCGGAAGCCGTCGCGACGAGCTACACCGACACTGCCCCAACGGGCTATACGCTAGCCGCCATCACCGGGGTCATCGACCTCATCCAACGCGGAATCCTCACCGCCCCTGAGGAAGACACGGTCACCGAACTCAGTGCCGTTCTCGCCGACCAGTGCAGCTCCTGAAAGGACCCGACACCGTGACCCGCGCCCAACTGACCTCGCTCCACCTGGCACGCCTCGGCCAGCTCTATCCTCGGCCGCTAGCCGAACTCGGCCCGAACATCACCGAAATTCCCGACGACGTCGCCGGTATCATCACCGAGCAACTCGTCAACGCCGCACTGATCGACACCGACGGCTCCATGTCGGTTCAGGCGCGGACTCTGCTCGACCCACTGTTCGCATACGACCACGCGTTCGCGGCGGTCATCATGCTGCACAACCAGCGTCAGCGCGTCACGTTCGACCTCGACGACGAATGGGTGGAGTACATGCGCGAGTCCCTCCCCATCACGCCGCGGGTGTACGTCCTCGTCGCCGCTACCGGCGCGACCGTCACCACCGCGATACGCGCCGGGGACCACGTCGACGTCGCCCAGGCGACCACGTCCGACGATCTGGCGCGTGTGGCGGCGCGTGAGCTGCTCCGCGTCGGCGATCCCGACGCCCAGTGGTCACCCGCGGACATCACCGCGGTGTCGTTCCCCGCGAACATTCTTGACCGCGCGCCTGTCCGTGCGCCGCTGCCCAGCGCGGACCGGAAAGCGCACGCTGATCACAAGGAAACGGTCTATCGGTTCGTCGCAGCACTGCGGACAGCGGGAGCGTCCTCCCGCACCGTCATGGCCGTCGAGAAGTTCTTCGAGCTCGACCATATCGCGGCCACCCATGTCTCCTACGTCAATGGGCCGCGACGACTGCTCAGCGAGGGATCGGCGACCATCGACTACTTCCACAATGCCGGGATCGCTGTCGGTGGGCTACAGAAGGCCGGCGACGGCCGCATGTGGAAAACCCTCGCGCCCGCGACACCCACCGAAGTAGCCAAGGCGCTCACCGATCTGACGCGGCTGCCGGCGCGGCCGATGCTCGACGCGCTTTCAGGATACTGACCACCTCGGCGGCGGCGCTCATCGTCCTCTCTCAGCCTGATCTCCTTGCCCTGAATACGACTTCGTCGCCGCGACACCGAGACGCATCCGGGTGTTGCGGCGACGAAGTGGTTGCTGCGTGGACTAACTGTTGCGGTTCATGAGGTTGGTGACGCGATCGGTGCGAGTCGGTAGCTGAGGGCGCGGGTCTCTTTCGGCAGGATGAGAAGTGCGACCAACTCGTCCCAGCCAGAAAGAGACCCGCGTGTCCCACCGTAACGCCCCGCTGACCCCTGCCGGGAGACTGCGTCTTGTCCACCGCTGCGAACACCGACCGATCGCGCATGTCGCCGCTGAGGCCGGCATCTCCCGCCAGTGCCTGTCGAAGTGGGTGAACCGGTACCGAACCAGCGGCGAAGCCGGCCTTCTCGACCGGGCCAGCGTCCCGCACCACCAACCCGCCGCCCTCGACCCAGGGTTGGTCGACAAGATCGAGAAGCTGCGTCGCGACAAGAAATGGTCCGCCCGGCGCATCGCCACCGAACTCACCGCCGAGGGCCACCAGGTGTCGGTGTCGACCGTCGGACGATGGCTGGTGCGTTTGGGGATCAATCGACGTCGCTTCCTCGACCCGAACGGGGCCGAGAACCGTAAACCCCCGAACAGCATCGTCGCCCGGTACCCCGGCCACATGGTGCACGTCGACATCAAGAAGGTCGGCCGGATACCCGACGGTGGCGGCTGGCGCATCCACGGCCGCGGCAGCGAACACGCCAAGACCGTCGATCGTGGCAAGAAACGCGGCACCCGCACCGGCTACGTCTACCTGCATTCGATCGTCGACGGGTTCTCCCGCCTGGCCTATACCGAAGCCCTACCGGACGAGAAGGGTGTTACGGCAGTCGGTTTCATCAACCGCGCGAAGGCGTT
>NZ_JBAQEO010000069.1:0-7140 GCF_049286785.1 Rhodococcus sp. (in: high G+C Gram-positive bacteria)
ATGTAGCGCAGCGACGACAGGTCGTACGACTCGAGTTTCGGATGCCCCGCGATGGCCAGAGCGATCGGCGCGACGACATTCTCCACCGTGAGCCGGTCGGTCTCGATGTGGTGCAGCATCCGGTCCACGTCGAACCGGCGCTGCAGCCGCACCCAGGCCCCGGTCTCCAGCGCGGTCACGATGTTGAGCAGTCCCAGGATGTGTGAGGGCGGCGTGAGCACCTGTATCCGGTCCGAGGACGTCAGTCCCAGCGCTGTGCGCCAGTGCCCGACTGCGGCAGCGAACGAGGCATGGGTGTGCCGGACCGCCTTCGGTAATCCCGTTGTCCCCGAGCTGAACACGAGCACTGCGTCAGAGTCCGGGTCGGGTGCCGGGTAGGAGCCGCGGGCAGGCGTGACGGGTTCGTTCAGGTCGAGCACGGGCGTGAGTTCGGCCAGCACCGGGGAGTCACCGACGGCGCACGCCGGCCTCGTGAGCGCCAGGGCCGTCTCGACCTCCTCGCGCTTCCACGCCGGGCTGATCAACACGACGGCGGCCCCGAGCCGCCATACGGCCCGCACCGCCACGACGAACTCCGGACGGTTCGACGACATCAGCGCGACCCGGTCCCCCGCCCGGACCCCGCGATCCGCCAACATCGCGGCCATCCCGTCTGCCAGCGCATCGAGTTGGCCGAGGCTGTACTCGCTCTCGTCACACACGAGAACGGTCCGCTCGGCCATCCCTCGTTTCTCCCCGCGGGCCATAGCGCTCACCCCGTCTCGCATGCTTGAATTGACCATTGAGAAGATCCTATCGCATCTGAGAGAATAGTATTCTCCACCCACTAGAATCTTCATACCAGGAGGAGACGGTCCATGGCGAGACCCCCTTTGTTTCAACGCGCGACCGTTACCCGGATCGTGAAGGAGAGCGCCGACGCGCGCACCTTCGTGCTCGCTCCGCACGGCGGACCACTCTCCTACCGGGCCGGGCAGTTCTGCACCTTCCGTGTCCACGTGGACGGCGAGGAACTGTTTCGCTCCTACTCGATGTCGAGTGCCCCGGAGACCGACGGCGAACTGATGACCACCGTCAAACGAGTCCCCGGCGGCAAGGTGTCGAACTGGCTGCTCGACAACGTCGTCGAAGGCGACGAGGTGGAGCTGACCAGGCCGGCGGGAACTTTCTGCCTGCGCCCCACCGAGGCACCGTTGCTCGGTTTCAGCGGCGGCAGCGGAATCACACCGATCCTGTCCCTGGCCAAGAGCACGCTGGCAGCCACCGATCGGCCCGTGCGGTTGCTGTGCGCGGATCGTGACGGCGACTCGGCCATCTTCGACGCCGTCCTGTCCGAACTCGTCGAGCGGTACCCGGGGCGACTGACCGTCGTGCGGCACTTCGACGACCAGCGAGGACTGCTCGACGCAGCGGCCGTGCAGGACTTCGTGGGCACCGACGGCGACGCGGACATCTACCTGTGCGGCCCGGAGCCGTTCATGGCGATGGTCGAGTCCGCCCTGCCGGGACCGGGCAAGGTGTTCAGCGAGCGATTCGGCACTGCCGCCCCACTCGGCGAGACGGCGGCCGAGCCCGCCGCTGCGAGCGATGCGCCCACTGCCGAACTCGAGGGCACCGTGACGATCGTGCTGGCACGCAAGAAGACGTCGGTGCCCCGCAAAGCGGGAGAGACCCTGCTCGAAAGCGCGCGGCGCGCCGGGCTCTCGCCACCGTTCTCCTGCGAGGCGGGTAACTGCGCCACCTGCATCGCCAAGATCGTCGAGGGCAGCGCGACCATGCGGGTCAACGATGCGCTGGACGAGGACGAGATCGCCGACGGCTACATCCTGACCTGCCAGGCCGTGCCCGACAGCGTGTCGATCAAGGTTCAGTACTGAGTGTGCCGAAACGCGGCAGTCGGGCACCTCACCTCCGCGGAGGTGGGGTGCCCGACCGTGAACGTTCGGAGCTGCCGATCTGCGATCAGGATCGAACGGGCAGGTCGCCGTGCTCGTCCAGACGAGGCGGTGGCCCGTAGTCCGGTTCGAAACCCGCGACCCGGATGGGACTTCCGACCAACCGGAAATCGCCGGCCGTCACGACCATCTCCGGTGTGGCCGCCAATGCGTCGGGCAGGGAGCGAACCGCGGCCGCCGGAACACCCAGCGGACGGAGCCGGAACTCCCACCCGCTCGCGGTGTCCGCGGCGAGCGCCGCGGTCACCACGGCGAGAACTTCTTCGCGCCGCTCGGCACGTTCCGCCATCGTCGGGAAGCCGTCGATGCCCGCCTCCGCAGCGAACTTCTTCCAGAAGCCGTCATGTGTGATGAACAGCGCCAGGTATCCTTCGGACGCCGGAAAAAGCTGGGCCGGAACATAATACGAGTGAGCACCGAACGGCATGCGGCGCGGCTCGGTACCTTCGTTGAGATACGCCGACGCGCGGTAGTTGAGCTGGGACAGCATGACGTCCCGCAGCGACACCTCCACCTGCCCACCACGTCCGGACACGATCTGCGCGAGCAGACCGAGTGCGGCGGTCAGCCCTGTGGAGTTGTCCGCCGCGGAGTACCCGGGCAGAGTGGGCGGCCCGGACGGGTCGCCGGTCAGAGCGGCGACACCCGTGACAGCCTGGATCACATAGTCGAAGGCCGGATCGTCGCCCGCGTCCAGACCGTACCCGGTGAGCGCAACACAGACGATCTTCTCGTTCCACTTGCGGAGGGCCTCGTAGGTCAGCCCGTACCGGTGAACCGCCGACGGCTTCAGATTGACCAGCAGAGCATGGGATTCGGCCGCGAGCTCACCGAGGCGGCGCTGTCCCTCGTCCGTTGTCAGGTCGAGACAGATGCTGCGCTTTCCACGGTTGAGGCTGGCGAAGTAGGAGTCGCTCACCTGCCGCGAAAGGTCGCCGGTCGGCGGTTCGATCTTGGTGACCTCGGCGCCGAGGTCGGCGAGCACCATCGTGGCGTACGGGCCTGCCAGGATGTGACCGACCTCGAGGATCCGGATACCCGCGAGAGGCCCCGGCGTCACTTCAATTCCTTCACGAGCTCGGCGACCACATCCCGGGTGCGGTACTTCGAGGCCACCAGTTCGTCGCGCGTGTCGCCGATCGGCAGCAGACGCATCGACAGGTCGGTGACGCCGGCATCGGCGTAACGGCGGAACCCGGCGAGGATGGCGTCTTCGTCGCCCACGACTGCCATGTCACCGATCGTCCGGGAGTCGCCGTGTTCGAGCAGCCGCTGGTAGTTGGGCGAGATCTCGGCTTCCGCGAGAATGCGATCGGCGCGCTCGCGCGCGGTATCGACCTCCGACGGCGTGCACAGGCACACCGGAATACCCGCGACGATGCGCGGATCCGGGCGGCCCGCATCGGCAGCAGCCTTCGTGATGCGCGGGACGACGTGCTCGGCGATCGCGCGTTCGTCGGCCATCCACAGGATGGTGCCGTCGGTGCGCCCACCAGCCAGCTCGAGCATGACCGGACCGAGCGCTGCAATCAGGATCGGCATCGGACCCACCGGCGCGAGGTCGAGCGGGTTGTGCACCGTGAACGTGTCGTTCTCGACATCGATCGGGCCGGGACCGTGCTGCGCGGCATTCAGGATGTCCAGGTAGTCGCGGGTGAACTTGGCCGGCTTTTCATAGGTGAGCCCGAGCATGTCCTCCACGATCCAGTGGTGCGACGGTCCGACCCCGAGGGCCAGGCGTCCCCCGGTGGCGGCATGCGTCGACAGTGCCTGTCGCGCCAGCGCGATCGGGTGCTGCGCCTGCAATGGCACCACCGCGGTTCCGATCTCGATCCGCGTCGTTCTCGTGCCCATCAGCGCCACGGCTGTCAACGCGTCGAAGTCCGTGGGGATCTGCGGAACCCAGACCGTGTCCAGTCCCGCTGCCTCCGCCCACTCCACGTCCTTCAACATCCGGTCGACCTTCCGGGCGGTGTCTCCCTGCTCCGGCCCGATCATCACTCCGATCCGCACGATTCCTCCAAGTTCCGAGATGAGTTTCCACGCGCGACCCGGCGGTCGACGCGGCTGTGGTGCTTTCCGAGCTGTTGTCCGCGAAAGGTCAGGACGGTGTCGGGGTGCCGGTGAGCGCACGCACTCCGGTCACCAACTCCTCCAGAGGTGTGCTGGTGGGAAAGACCGCTGCCGCACCCGCGGCCAGCAGGCGAGGAACGTCCTCCTGCGGAATCGTGCCGCCGACCACCACGGCGATGTCGCCGGCGTCCGCCGCGCGCAGCGCCTCGACCGTCCGGGTGGTCAGCGCCACGTGGGCTCCGGAGAGGATGCTGAGACCGACGACTGCGACGTCCTCCTGGAGGGCGATCGCCACGATGTCCTCGACCCGCTTGCGGATGCCGGTGTAGATGACCTCGAATCCGGCGTCCCGCAGCGCGCGAGCCACGATCTTGGCGCCGCGATCGTGGCCGTCCAGGCCGGGCTTGGCGACGAGCACGCGGGCGCTCATCAGAACACCACCGGCTGCTGGAATTCGCCCCAGACGGCTTTGAGTGCGGCGACCATCTCACCGACGGTGCAGTAGGCGTTGGCGCAGTCGATCAAGGGATGCATGAGGTTATCGGTTCCTTCCGCGGCGCGGGACAGAGCGGTGAGGCAGGCGCTGACCGCCTCGGGATCACGTTCGGCCTTGACCTGTGCCAGCCGCTTCAGCTGCAGCGCACGCCCCTCGGCATTCAGCTCGTAGGTGGAGATTTCGGGGGCGGGCTCCTCGGAGACGAACCGGTTCACTCCGACCACCGGGCGTACACCCGATTCGACGTCCTTGTGGAGTTGATACGCCTCGTCGGCGATGAGGCCCTGCAGGTACCCGTCCTCGATGGCGCGAACCATGCCGCCGTGCTGCTCGAGGTCCGCCATGATCTCGATGAGGCGGGCCTCGGTAGCGTCAGTCAGCGCCTCGACGAAATAGGAGCCTCCGAGCGGATCCGCGACTCGTGTCACTCCGGTCTCGAGGGCGAGGATCTGCTGGGTGCGCAGAGCGAGAGTCGCGGACTCCTCGCTGGGCAGGGCGAACGGCTCGTCCCACGCGGCGGTGAACATCGACTGCACCCCACCGAGTACCGACGCCATCGACTCGTAGGCCACCCGCACGAGGTTGTTCTGCGCCTGGGGGGCGTAGAGCGAGGCGCCACCGGCGACACAGCCGAAGCGGAACATCGACGCCTTGTCCGTCGTCGCACCGTAGCGCTCCCGGACTATCGTGGCCCAGCGCCTTCGTCCCGCACGGTATTTGGCGATCTCCTCGAAGAAATCACCGTGTGTGTAGAAGAAGAACGAGATCTGTGGAGCGAACTCGTCGATCGTCATCCGGCCTCGCTCCACCACGGTGTCGCAGTAGGTGACTCCGTCGGCGAGCGTGAAGGCCATCTCCTGCACCGCGGTGGCGCCGGCATCGCGGAAGTGCGCACCGGCGACAGAAATCGCGTTGAATCGCGGAACCTCGGCCGCGCAGAACTCGATCGTGTCGGCGATCAGCCGCAGCGACGGCTCCGGCGGCCAGATCCACGTGCCGCGGGAGGCGTACTCCTTCAGGATGTCGTTCTGGATCGTCCCGGTGAGCTTCGCCCGGGGCACGCCCGCACGCTCGGCCGCGGCCACATAGAACGCCAGCAGGATCGCCGCCGTCCCGTTGATCGTGAAACTGGTGCTGATCTTGTCGAGTGGGATGTCGGCGAAGAGCACTTCGGCATCGGCGAGGGTGTCGACCGCGACCCCGACCCGGCCGACTTCCTCGGTGACCTCGGGATCATCGGAGTCGTAACCGCACTGGGTGGGAAGGTCGAGCGCGACCGACAATCCGGTGCCGCCCTGGGCCAGCAGATACTGGTAGCGCTGGTTGGATTCCTCCGCGGTACCGAATCCCGAGTACTGGCGGAACGTCCACAGCCGGCCCCGATAGCCGGAGGCAAAGTTGCCGCGGGTGAAGGGGTACGTACCCGGAGCAGGCGGCTCAGCGCCGCGGTCGGCCGGCCCATAGACCGGCTCCAGCGGGATGCCCGAAGAGGTTTCAGCGAAGTCGTTCACGACGGATACACTACTTGCAGAAAATGAGAATGCCAATATCATCGCCGAGAACGTAATGATCGGCCTTACTGGAACAAGGGAGAACGATGCAGAGCCTGCAGAACGCACTCAGCGACCGCACCATGGTCATATCCGGCGGCAGCCGCGGTATCGGACTGGCGATCGCCCTCGCCGCGGCCAAGCAGGGCGCGAACGTGGTTCTTCTGGCCAAGACCGCCGAACCCCACCCTCGACTTCAGGGGACGGTCCACACCGCGGTCGCCGACATCGAAGCCGTCGGAGGCAAGGCGGTCGCCGTGGTCGGCGATGTGCGTCGCGAAGAGGACGTGCAACGGGCCGCCGAGACCGCCGTCGAGCGATTCGGCGGAGTCAACATCTGCGTGAACAACGCCAGCGCCATCGCCCTCGAAGGCACCGAAAATCTCTCCGCCAAGAAGTATGACCTGATGCAGGAAATCAACTGCCGCGGAACGTTCCTGCTGACCAAGGCCTGCCTACCGCACCTGCGGACATCTTCCAACCCACACGTGCTCACGATCTCGCCGCCGATCAACATGAACCCGCACTGGCTCGGCGCCCATCCCTCGTACACCCTGTCGAAGTACGGGATGACCTTGCTGACACTGGGCTGGGCGGCCGAGTACGCCGGTGCCGGCATCGCGGCGAACTGCCTGTGGCCGCAGACCTACATCGCGACGTCCGCGGTGGCCAACATGGCTGACGGAGAGTCCCTGCTCTCGGCGTCACGCAGCCCCGAGATCATGGCCGACGCCGCTGTCGAGATCTTCTCCCGGCCGGCGAAGGAGACCAGCGGACACTGCTTCATCGACGCCGCCGTGCTCACCGGGGCCGGCGTCGACGACCTGTCCCGTTACGGCGGCGGAGCGCACCCCCAGCGGGATCTGTTCCTGGACTGACTTCGCAAGGAGTGCGGCCGGGCACCGTCTACGATCGGCCGATCGGTTGAGGTTGGAGCGCAGCCGGTGCCCCGTCCGGTTTCCGCTCACCTTCGAGACGTCGCAGGAACCGTTCGACCAGTGCGACAGTCTCGTCGTGACCACCGGAAACCCCCAGGGCCGCTTCCATCGTCAGTACCCGCGAGAGG
>NZ_JBAQEO010000070.1:0-9719 GCF_049286785.1 Rhodococcus sp. (in: high G+C Gram-positive bacteria)
ATTCGGAACCGACAGAACCGCCCCTTCCGTACAACAGAAACGCCATGTGGAACCGGGGGTGTCCTTGGGCGTTGGACTCGACATCGGTCGTTGTGACGACTTAGGTAGTGCTTTGAGCAATATTCGCTGGCTTCGGTGCGCGTCTCTCGTCCTGGCAATCGCAGCAGGCGGGTTGACAGCGTGCTCGTCTGACGGCGAACAATCATCGGGACCGGCTACGACAACCGCACAGCAGCAGATGGTAACCGTCCCGCCCGAATCGGTGCAGCGCTTCGTCGCAGAGGTTAGGGCGCAGGGTCTGGTTCCCGCGTCAGTCTCCGATGATGAAATTGAGTTCGTCGTACAGAACACGTGCCGTCGTGCAGGACTAGGTGATTCCTACGGTGACCTTTCCGGTGGCGTGGCCGACCTGCTGAGCCTGCCTCCCGCGGGTGACGCGGTAGACGACGTGATGACGTTCGTCTACGACATTGGGTGCCCGGAACAGCGCTAGGAAGGCCGTTGGGCTCGCGTACCCCGGACGTGGCGGGCGGAGGTACAGCGGAGGTAGTGGCTACAGCGAGAATGCGAAAGACCCGGCCAGAAAACGCTCTGGCCAGGTCTTTTGTCGGAGCCGATGACGGGAATCGAACCCGCGTATTCAGCTTGGGAATTTGATTCTAAGCTGCCACCCGCACTCCCTCGCCGCCAAGCTTTCCCACCTGCCGCCACAAAGATTCGATCCCACTACATATGTAGTGGAACAATCTCTACAACGCCCTGACCAGCAAGGTAGGGCACGACGAGAGCGGGACGCAATGGCAACCAAGGCAGAGCACATCACAGCAGCCGAGCAGGCCCTCGCACGCGCGGAGGCCGAGCGGAGCCGGTGGCCCGCTGGCTGGACGCTCCGCGACGACATCGCAGAGGCCGCCGTTCACGCTGCGCTGGCACAGGTGACCGTGTAGTGACCGGCACCGGGGAGAGCGCCGGAAGCGAGATTCGCAGCATCTACGTGGCGAAGGCAGCCGAGAAGGGCCTCGTCCTCGACGCGGACGACTTGGTCGTGCTGGGTCACCTCGAGGCCACCGAAGCCGACATTGCCGCGCTGGACGCCGATCTGGCCGCGCGGGGGTACATGCTCGGCACCGACGCCCGGCCGCTCATCAATCCGGCCGTTGCCGCAGTCCGCCAGCTCCGCGTGACCAGCGCTCGACTGATGTCGGTCCTGGACGTGCGGCTGGTCGCAGCCGAACGGGTCTCGCGCGGGGCCGCTGGCGGACAGAGCGGCGTTCGCGGGATCTACACAGGCACCGGGGAGCAGAACCAACGCCGAGACGCCGAGCGCGCCGAGCGCCGCGGCCGGGGAAGGGCTGCGCGGTAATGGCACGCACCGCAACCGCGACCGAGCTGGCGCAGGCGCAAGGCCGACCGCTCGGCTTCGCCGACGTGCCCGAGCATCTACGGCCGAGCCGGTGGAAGCATTTCGACGCGCAGCTCCCGACGGGCATTGCCGGACGCCGCCGCCACTGTGAGGCCCTTCGCCTGCGGCAGGAGGCCTATCACGCGTGGCTGGCCGAGAACGATCTCGCGAACGGCATTGGACAGCCCGCGCTCGGCTGGGACTCGACCCGCTTCGCGCGCTGGGAGTACGCGCAGGAGGGCCGACCGTGACCGAGAAGCGGCCGAGCCCCACGGGCCGAACGGCTATCAACGACGACACCGCTCCCCGCTTCGCGGAGGACTACCGGCACGCGACCCCGTTCGCTGTCCTCCTCGAGCGGGCACCGAAGGACACGCTGTCGTGGCGGAAGAACGCCGAACGCATCGAGAAGGCCCGCCGGCAGGAGCGGGAGCGTGCCGAGAAGGACCGAGCGCGGGCCGACACGCCCAAGCGGCCGGGCAAGCTCAAGGGGGAGCCGGAGACTCGGCGCGAGGTCGACGAACGAAGACGCGCACAGGCCCGCGAGTGGATCTGGGACCTTCTGACGGACCCGAACGGCTGGTATCTGCGGATGTACGCCGACGAGGACGACGGCGCCGACACCGCCAGCGGGAACGGTGCTGCGGTAATGGAGCGGGCCGCGTGAGCGCGGTACGGCTGTGGGGCCGCGAGATCTTCGCAGCGGGCCGCTGCGGCTGCGATGGAGACGAAGACACGACCGGGGCTGTCGAACTCACCAGCGGCCAATTCGACCTCGCGGACGCGGAGCCGTTCGGCGACCCCGACGAGACCGTCTATCTGCGCTCCCGTCGTCAGAGGCCCGCTGTCGTGGCTATCGGCTCGAGGCACCGCGCAGGCAAGCGGTCCGCCAGCCTGCCGTTCGGCTTCACTCAGTCCGCAGTGGTCCGCAGCAGGCGCCTAAAAAGGCCTAAGGCCGACTAACAGCAACTAACCGCACTTGAAGCAAATTCGCTGGTAGATGCGCAATTCGGACAACTATCGAATATTCGCACTGGACCGCTGCACAGATTCAAAACCCGTCCAGTGTGAGTTCGAGTCTCACCGAGGGCACTGCAAAGGGCCAGGTAACTGGCCCTTTTCTGCGTTCCCGAGGGAGATTCGCAATTCCGGTGTCCAGCAACATCTGCCACCCGCGCCCACAGCGCGCACCCACCGGCGGGCACCGATGGACAATGGACATCGAGGAGCCGGTGCGGAACCCGCCGCCGATTTCACCCCCGCCGCCGATTTCACCACAGGAGACGCGCCCCGCATGACCGCATTCACGATCACCGAGGACCACCTGCGCGACGCCCTGCAGCATGAGGACGGGGTCGTCGTCGTCCTCCCCAACGGCACTGTCCGAGCGGGCAGCCGCTTCGATTACGCGCACCACCGGGTGCTGATCGACACCTACGGAATCGAGAAGTGGTTGCTGAGCGAGAACGGTGACTTCGCACGCGCTGCCGCCGCCATCAGCGATTCGGTGTCCTACGACGAGGAACTGGACTTCGACCTTCTCGCGCAGGCGGTCCGGCGGGTCACCGGCAACCTGACCGGCCCGGACCCCGACACCCTCAGCTGCCGGCAGGCCGCCGACGCGGTGCAGTGGATCTACGACCACGTCACCCGTACCGAGCACGGGCCCGGCGAAACCGACTACGTGCGGGGAACCCGGGAAACGCTGCGAGAGATCGCGGCAGTCCTCGCCGCGGCCCTCGACGCGGAACCCGGTACCGGGGACGATCGACCCTGATGTCACACCCTCCGGCGGATCAGGTCTCCACACGTTTCTTCAGGCCCGTCAGGGTGCTCTCGACCAGACCCTTGATGACCCGGTTCCGGAGGAATCCGGGCAACGGCAGGTTGTGATGGATGGTCAGCGCGAACGTCACCGCCGTAGTGTCGGGCGCCAACTCTTCGAGCGTGTAGCGGCCCTCCTGCCCGGTCTGCAGTCTGCCCTCCACCATCGTCCAACTCATGCCGTCGTCGTGATGTTCGTAGGCGAGGGTATATCGGTCCGTGCCGACCGTCGCGGACGCCTTGAATCGGGCGGTGGCCGGCAGTCCACTCTGCTCGTCGACGCCCAGCACCTCGACCTCGAGAATCTCCGGAATCCACTCTGCCTGACTCTTCACATCACGGATGGTGGCGAGCACCTCGGCGAACGGAGCCTTCACCTGCACGGTCTTCGTTGCACTGTCAGTGGGCATGGTCGTCATCTCCATAGTAGCCGAGTCGAAGCAGCGTGGTGATCTCGCTGACCAACGGCATCCTCGGATTGGTGCGGTTGCTCAGGTCCTGGAAGGCGGTCATCGCCAGTGTCGGCAACGTCTCGAGAAACTCGCCCTCGGGGATTCCGATCTCCTTCAGTGACCGCGGCATTCCCAGCCGATCGAGCAGATCCTCGACCCCCTGGAACAGTCGACGCCGACTTTCTTCCGGCTCCCGGCCGCCGAAGACGATCCGTCCCAATTGTGCGTACTTGTCCGGCGCAATGTAGGCGGAGTACCCGGGTGCCGGCATGAACTTGCTCGGGAGGCTCGCGTTGTAGCGCAGAACGTGCGGCAGGAACAGCCCGTTGGCCCGGCCGTGGGCGATCCCGAACCTCGCGCCCACCGCATGCGCGAGGGCGTGATTGGTGCCGACGAATGCGTTGGAGAACGCAAGACCTGCCAGAGTCGCGGCATTGGACATGTCGGTGCGGGCGGCGAGGTCGGACGGATCGTCGTGCACCTTCGGGAGGGCTTCGAAAATCAACCGGGCCGACTGGGCGCAGAACGCATCCGTGTACGGCGACGCGAAGATCGACGCCACCGCCTCCAACGCGTGCGTCAGCGCGTCGATGCCGGTATCCGAAGTCAGCGACGGCGGCATCGATACCGTCAGGAGCGGATCGACGATCGCCACGTCCGGGACCAGGCAGTAGTCCACGAGTGTCTCCTTCCGTCCGTCCACGGTGAGCACCGCGGCGGGAGACACCTCGGAGCCGGTTCCCGACGTCGTGGGGACCGCGACCAACTGGAGAGTGTGCACATCCCGCGGATAGTGGGCGACTCTCTTGCGCGGGTCGAGAAACGGCAGAATGAGATCCTCCAGATTCTGTTCGGGGTGCTCGTAGAACAGCCGTATCGCTTTCGCCGCGTCGATAACCGATCCGCCGCCGACCGCGATCAACACGTCGGGACGGGACCTCTCGAGGAGTGCGACGCCACGCGCAATGATGGTCTCGTCCGGCTCCGGCTCCACCTCACTGAACACCTGCACATGACGAGCACGCAGGTTACGACGGAGTTCGTCCACCACGCCCCGCTGTTCGCTCAGCGCGTCGGTGACCACCACTACGGTCTCGCACTCGATGTCACGGAGATTCTCCAGAGCTCCGGCGTTGAAGTAGGTGTTGGACGGGACGCGAAACCATTGCGGCGGCGTGCGCCGCTGCGCGACGGTCTTGATGTTGAGCAGCTGCAGGTAATTGATGTTCTCGGTGGTGCTCGACCCGCCCCAGGTCCCGCAGCCGAGCGAAAACGTCGGCGTGAGGTTGTTGTAGATGCCACCCAGTGCGCCCACCGCGGTAGGTGCGTTGACCAGGATCCGTCCGGTCCGCACCGCGCGGCTGTACGCATCGACCACGGCCTGGTCGTTGGCGTAGATCGCCGAAGTGTGGCCCAGCCCGCCGTGTTCGGTGACGAGCACGGCGACATCGATGGCGTGCTCGACGCTGCGTGCACGCACTACCCCGAGGACGGGCATCAGCTTCTCCTGCACCAAGGGGTGCGCACCGAGTTCCCCGAGATCGGACGGCAGCGGTGCCAGAAGGACCTTCGTCTCGGGTGCGACGCTGAAGCCGGCTCGGGCGGCCAGTGCGGGCGCCTGCTGCCCCAATGCTTCGACGTTGACCTTGTCGCGGCAGCCGAACGCGAACTCTGCAACCGCGTCGACTTCGCCTTCGGTGAGCGTGTGGGCACCCATGCGTTCGAACTCGGCGAGGGTCTCGTCGTACACCTCGTCGTCGATGATGCAGGTCTGCTCGGCGGGGCAGATCACCGAGGCGTCGAACGTCTTCGAGATGAGGATGTCGACGACGGCCCCTTTCAGGTCGGCTGTCCTGTGAATGTAGATTGGGGCGTTGCCGGGGCCGACACTCAACCCCGGCTTCCCGGCAGCGTTGGCGAGCGCGACGATCTTGGATCCGCCTGTAACCCAGATGAAGTCGACCTTCGGATGCTTGAACAGATGGTGCGTCACGTCGTGCGCGGCATCCGGGATCACCTGAAGTGCCCCCGGCGGCATGCCTGCCGACTCGGCTGCCGTTCGCAGGATCTCGACACTTCGCTCGCATGAGCGGACCGCCATCGGCGACGGACGGAACAGCACTGCGTTGCGTGTCTTGGCGGCCACGATGGCCTTGTAGAGGACCGTGGACGTGGGGTTGGTCACCGGCGTGATGGCGAGCACGACCCCGATCGGATCCGCCACGCGCACGATGTTGCGCTCGACGTCCTCGTCGATGACTCCGACGGATTTCTTGCCTCGTAAGTAGTCGGAAAGGAACTCCGTGGCAACGTAGTTCTTCACAACCTTGTCCTCGAAGACACCGAAACCCGTCTCCTCGATCGCCAGCGCCGCCAGTTCCGGTGCGGCGCGGACACCCACGCGCACCATGGCATCGACGATGGCGTCGACCTGTTCCTGGTCGAATTCACGGAATAACCGAGCGGCCGCGGCGGCGACGTCGACCAAGGCGTCGACCTCGTCCATCCGGTGGCCACCCGTCTCCCCGGCGTCCGGCGGACGAGGCACATCCGCCTGTCGAATCGTCTCGGGACCGATCTGGGACTGAGTCATGGGCACTCCTCGGGACTGGTGTGAGCCGAATATCACCCTCGTGCACCGGACGGCCCGGTCACACAGTCCACGATCGTCGCAGACGGCGATGTCGGCAAGGGCCGACGCGTGCCGAGCCTCGCCGAATCCACACAATTCCCTCCCCAGAGGGGGAATCATGGGTGTATTCCCGTAACACGAGGAGCCGTCATGTCGCCGAGTTCTGTGCGCCGAGTGGCCGCGCTGGCCTCCGCCGGAACCCTGGCCGTCCTCCTGTCCTGCCCGGTGGCATCCGCGGAGGAGGTGGAGGTGGGTTTCGGACTCGCCTGCCGGGTCCGTTCGATCATCGACGTCGACGAGGCCCTCGGCTCCTCGGTCACCATCGACGCGCCCACGCACGTGCGCCCGGGGCAGACGTTCACCTATCGGATCCAGCCGACGGCACTCTCCTACCCCGACTCGTCTCATGGCGCCACCACACAGAACATCTCACGCGTCAAGTACGACTTCGCGGTGCCGGCGAACGCCACGTTCGTCCGCGCTGCCGTGGTGCCCGGCACCTCGTTCAACCTCGAGAACGTGCCACCCAATGTGCTGCGCGTGGGCGAGGACGGGGTGGTCGACGACGTCGCCGGCACGGTCCTGCGGCTCTCCGGAAACAACGAGGTCATCGGTAACAGCCCCACATCGGACGGCGACAGTGAGGGCGGCATCCGCGTCCCGAAGACTCAGCTCGACCTCGACGGCTCTCCCAATGCGGCCGGCGACACCTGGTTCCGGTTGCCGGCCGTCGACGTGACCATGGTTGCCGGCCCGTCCGGCGTGATCACCCCGAGCATCCGCACCGCGGGCGACGCGGGGCGAGTGGACGACGACGCCAACTACAACACCACGCTCACGCGCGCAACCTTCTTCGGCACGAATCAATGGGGGCCGACACGGTGCTCGCCGCGGGACACGATGACCGGTCCGCTCAACGAGGGTGCCGGTCCGCTGGCCACCATCACCGTCTCCGATGCACCCGACGTGGCGACCACCGTGCGGGTCGAGGCCCCAGCCGACGCCGAAGACGGCACCGTGGTGCAACTCTCGGCAACGGTGACACCGACAGCGGAAGGGGGCCCGGTCGCAGTCGGGGGCACGGTGCAGTTCCGGGACGGGGGCACCGAGATCGGTGCACCGGTCGAGGTGGTCGACGGGCGCGCCGCACTCGACCACACGATCACCGGTGGCGGCACTCACTCGATCACCGCCACCTACTCGGGTGCGACAGGTTTCGCGGGGTCGACGTCCGACCCCGCCACCGTGTCGGTTCCCGAACCCGCTGATTACCGCGTGTGGTGGATCGCCGGTGGGGTCGTCGCCGCCGTCGCGGTCGTGCTCGTCCTCCTTGCGCTACGCCGCAGCCGACGCAGGACGGACACGGACCACGCGTCCTGACCCTGGAGCATCCGGCTTCTCACCTTCGTCAGCGTGTGCGCCGCGGGACTCGTGAGGCATCGACGAGGCCCGACTGCACGAGCGCCCCCTGCACGAACGCCTGGACGGACCGTGAGCGGAAGAACCCTGTGTGCCCGCCCTTGTACCAGACGATCTCGGGCCGCCCCCAATGTTCCCAGAGTCGCGTGACCTGTTCGCGCGGGTGCACGAGCCGGTCGGCCACCCCGGCGTAGATGAAGCGACCCTCGTACGCAACACGCGGTGTGAGCGCGAGCGGCGAGACCATGCGGTAGAGAGGCGCGGCCAGCGCGACGGTGTGGCGACGAGGGTCGTTATGTGCGAGGCCCGCATGGCGCTCGAGCAGATCCCGCAGGTCCGCGGCCGGGACACCGAGAATCGCGCACGCGAGGCCGTCTTCGAGGCTGGCGACCAGCGACGTGACGTAACCGCCGAGCGAGATGCTGTTGAAGCCGATCGGCATGTCGCCCTCCTGCGACCGGATCCAGGACAGCAGACGCCGGATGTCCCACACCGCCTGAGTGGCGGCGTGCACGTTGTCGAGCATGTCCTCGCCGGGAAACACCGCCGATTTCGGTAGTTCGTGCCGCCTGGGCCCGTGCAGCGGAAGGACGGGAAAGACGACATTGAGACCGAAGTCGTGGTGCAGTTGCCCTGCGCGGAATAGCGCGAGGTCGAGGCCAGGGCGGCCCATCTCGGCGCCGTGCACGCACACGAGCCACGGTCTCGGCTCCTCATGTCTCAGCATCCACGCACGCACCCGGCTGTTGGCGGTGTAGCCCAGCCACCGTTCCCGGCCCGGGTCGCCGGCCGGCGGCTCGTACTCGCTGTCGAACCTGATCCGTTCGTACGTACGCTGCCTCGTCTCGACCGTCCGGATGCTGACCTCCGTGAGCGGTGGGGGCGCTGCGAAGTACGACTCGGGATCGTCGAGCCACCCGGCTTCGTCGTACAGCTCGCACGCCGCGATCACCTCGTGATCGATGCGCGCGAACTCACGTGGGTCGCTGATCGGCCGAAACATCCGCCGCCCGGCGAGGACGAGCTCGTCACGGAACGCCTGCCTCGCAAGCGCAACGGTGGGTCGTGCGACGGGGAGTTCCCCCGGCTGACGGTCCAGATAATCAGCCCAGGACCGGGCCCAGAAGCCGCCGGTGCGGGTGATCGGTGACACCATGTTCCCCAGCAGACCGAAGCTGCGCGGAGGCCGGTAGGGAACCTCCGGTTTCCCGTCGGCGGCGTTGTTCGCATCGGAAGCCGAGCCACTCGGCGGCTCGATGTTCTCCATGAATCGACTCCCTCCGGATTCGCGCCCGGCCGGTCGTGACGTTCCCTTCGGTGCAGGACGGTGAGCATCTGCATCCCACCCGTACGTCGGACAGGGTGAACTCCCACGAGGGACGTTCCGGATCGAAGGCGTACATGGCCGGCGGTCACTGCCATGCCGTCGACGCTAGGACCCCTACCCCCACCCGAGTAGAGCCGTTGGTCCTTGTCGACCCTCGCCGGCGGGTCTCATGGTCTCGCTCCCGTCGCGGCCTCGAGATCGGCGAGGGCGCGTTCTGTCAGAGGTACCAGTGCATGTGCATCGGGCATCGAGTCCCGATCCGCGACGAACCCGAAGCAGATTCTGTCCACGTACGAGCACACCGTCACGTTGAGAGCGATTCCGTCGTAGATCGCCGACACGGGATAGATCTCCTCCAGGTGGGCGCCGTTCCAGTACAGCTCGGTGCGCGGCCCGGGCACGTTCGAGATCGGCAGGTTGAAGCCGGGCGGCAGGCCTGGATCGAACGGGAGCATCGGGGCCACCACGGTCGCCAGGATGTTCGGCGCGGTCACCAGGAACGAGCTGACCGACCCGAGGTGCGTGACCCGTTCCTTCCCCACCGCCATCGAGCGGTGGATCAGGGCCAGCCTCTCTGCCGGGTCGTCCAGATCGGTTCCCAGGGTGCACAGTGCCGTCCCGAACACATTGCCGCTGCCGGACTCGTTCCGGTCGGTGTTGCTG
>NZ_JBAQEO010000071.1:0-4011 GCF_049286785.1 Rhodococcus sp. (in: high G+C Gram-positive bacteria)
GTCCCGCGCCGGGAATTCGTTATCGAATTGACGCCGGTGCGGGCTGCGTGCAACGGATGGGGTGACCATGCTGGTTGGTATAGCGAAGCGTGGTAGGCCGAAGCAGCCTTTGGTGTCGACCGACGAAGAACGTGAAACGTTGACGCGGTGGGCGCGGCGACGAAGTTCGGCGCAATGCCTCATCGCCTTCGATGCTCACTACATGGCCGTCGTCGACGTGCCCTCGACCGCGGCAGCGCGAGCAAACTGACCTGGCATTCGTATCGCCCCGATGACCGATCGTCCCTCGGATCGTCCGGACAGTTTGGCCGCTGTTGCGGAGATTATCTAGTCTCCGATGTATCCAGTCTCTGGGGTGATCTGCTGAGAAAAGTTGCGGATTGACTCACGATGCTCGTCCACCGTGCCCGGTGACAGCACGGCATATGGGTCACCGGCAACACGGGCTGGACCACCCACCGAATCCGTAACCCTTCATCCGCGACGGGCCGACTGTCGCCTGCCCGTCCGCCGTGTCCCTCGAGACGCATGAATTCATGCTGGCACAAGGACGCCGGCCGACCATTGTGTGACTGCTGCAACGCAGGCAGGGCCACCGGTTTCAGGAGTCAACTGCACGAACGGTTCTCACGTCGGCGACGCCTCGGTTGCCGGTCGGCGGAGCGCCCGGCCCAGAAAAGGCGTCAAACCCCTTTGATGTTCCTGAGCTGTCGCTGGTGCTGATCGTCGTCGTCGACGCCCTGATGGCAAGTGGCTTCCAGACTGTAACCTGTTGCAAAACGCGGGCTCGGGGGATCTCCCAATGAGTGAGACGTCGTTTCCGGGGGCCCGTGAGTGTCGGATTACAGGTCCGTGACGCCGGCGAGTTCGTGTGCAGTGTCGGGGTGCGCAACAGCCGGTGCGCGAGATGGACCCCGATCCGTTGCAGGTTCTACCCTGAGTTGAGGCCCGCCGGGGAATCCGGTCGGCGGTGCCGTCGTCGACCGCTGAAGGAGTCCCGTGTCCGGTGGCACAGATCCGGAACTCACTCCCGCCCCGCGTGGTCGGATCACCCACATGCTCAGCGCCCGCCCGTTGCTGCTCCTCGCGTTCGCGTTCGCGGTCATGGCGGACCCCGTCTCCTCCGTGGCCTACGCTATCGAGGCTGCGCTGCGAGCCCTGGGCGGTGATCTCGCTCTGCTGATCCCGACCATGGGAGCAGTCGTTGCCATCGTCGCGGTGGTGAGCGTGAACTACCAGCAGCTGATTGCCCGTTACCCGCAGGGCGGCGGCGCGGCGGCGGCCATCGGCGAGGCCTTCGGCGAAGGCTGGGCGTTCGTCGCTATCGCAGCCCTCGTCGTCGATTTCGTCCTGACAATTGCCATCAGTGTGTCGGCCGGGGCATCGGCGATGATTGCATACTTCCCGTCGCTCACAGCCGAGCGGCCGCTCCTGGCCTTGGCATTGATCCTGGTCGTCGCAGCAATGACCTGGTTCGGACACCTGGGCCGGCTGGTGTTCGCGGTGATGACCATCGCCTTCATCGCCGTGGCGATCACCGTGTTGGTGTACGGGTGGGGTGCGTCGCCGCAGCCGGTGGGCACAATCGCTGCCACCTCCGGCCACCAGCCCCTTCTTGCAGTGGCATTGGCGTTCCCTGTAGGGATGGCCCTGGCAACCGGCGTGGAGGCACCCTCGTCCGCTATCGCGCAACTCGGCCAACTAAATGACGCCGGCCGCCGCCGGTTCGGGCAGATCACGTTGTGGATGATGCTCGGCATCGTCGGAACCATCACGATGGGACTGACCCTCGAGGCGCACTATCTGCAGATCGGGATCCCCACGACCGACACCACGCAGACCGCGGAACTCGCCCGGGTAGCCGCACCTGCCCCGGTATTCGCAGCGTTTCAGCTCGTGACCGCGTTACTGCTGCTCTCGGCGGCCAGCTCCTCTTTCCAGGCGGGCCCGGGACTACTCAAAGCCCTTGCCCGCCAAACCGACCCCGAGGGCCGCAGCACCGGCATCCTGCCACCACTGCTCGGGCGAACCAACCTTCGATACACCCCGTACAGCGGAGTGGCCCTGTTCACAGTCATCGCAGCGGCTGTCACCGCCGCCGCCCGCGGCGAAGATCAGACACTGGTCCTCTTCTACGCCGTGTCGGTGTTCTTGAGCTTCCTGGCCGGCCTGGTGGCCATGGCTGTGTTTTCCCACCGTGAGCGCAGACCCGGCCGTCTGCTCCTCAATGTCGCCGGCGCCGTCGTGGTCGGCTTCACGTTGCTGATCAATCTCGCTCGTGGGGAACCGGTGTTCAGTCTCCTCGCCTCCGTACTCATCGCCGGCGTGCTTCACCGTCTGTGGGTCCGCGCCGGCCGTCCCCGCGGCGTCCACGCCGCCCTCGCCCTCACCCCACCCCGCAGCTCGTAGGACTCAGACCACCGACGCCGGGCGCGCAGTACCGATAGCAGGAACTCATCTACCGGGCATCGACGAATCGACGCGTAGTTGATCGGGGATTTGCCCACCGGGCAGGGGCTGCTCGGCCTGCTAATCGACCACCCCACACCGATCCGCGCACCGGCAAGCGGTGGCGAAACGGAGGCAGGGGCATAGCTGGGCACCTCACTCCTCGAGCGGTTCGCAGTGAACGTGGGAACCACCGCGAGGCTCCCGAGCCTCGGTCTCTTCCTGAGGTCTATGCATTCGGGTTGACGCGTCGTCTGTCGATCGCCACACGGTCGGGCGGAGGGGCCGTAGTAGTCCGAGCGGGGGAATGCCTCGTGCATGGCGAAGGGCACCAGCGGAATTGATGCAGCGAGCACGACACGAACTTCAGACGCTGGTGAATACCGGTGAGCTGTGATGGCCCGATCCCGATCGAAAAGTCCCGGGTATGTCACCTGGACGAGGGGTTCGACTTTCTCGGGTTCCGCATCCAGCGGCACCGCAGGAAGGGCACGAACAAGACAAGCGTCTACACCGATCTTCGGAAGCGCGGTTCAAGACGTTGAGGTATCTCCATGATTTCCCGAAATCGTTTGACACCCTTGATGATGCGCGCGAGTTCCTGACTGGATTCTTCAACGAATACAATCACATTCACCACCACTCCGGGATTGGTTGGCACACTCCCGCATCGGTGCACTACGGCACCGCCGACGCCGTCGACGAACAAGAAGTCGCCAACATCTTCACGCAGGCACTCACGGGGATGAAGTACTACTCGGAGGGCGCAGCGGTCCACTGACGATCAGTGCATCACTGGCCGGTGCATACATCAAAACCCGACCGGAGGTCGAAGCCCCGGACCTGCAGCTGCATTTCCTTCCCTCCATGCCGGACGACAGGGGCTGGGACCTCGCAAACGTTTCGGGATTCCGGCCCGGCATATCCCAGAACCGACCCGTCAGCCGCGGGCATGCCCGGATCACCTCACCGGACCCGATGCCTCAGTACATCATTCGTTTCAATCACCTCTCTGATCAAAAGGACGTCCGCACCGTCTTGGCCGGCATGAAGTTGGCCGAGCGGATCGCGGAGCGGCGGCTCGTCACCGTCATGTCGGTCGTCGAGTTTGTCGTTTTCGGCGTGAGTTCACCTCGCACTGTTCTGCACCTGCTCGCACCCATAACCCCGAAACACCTGCGTGACCGATTCCCGTCCCGGTTCTGACCGCCTCATCGAGTGACTCCACGCCGGAGAGTGGCACTACTACGTCGTAAGACAGCTGTCTCCCGGGGAGATCAGGCGTTACTCCGGATCGGAATACCGAGTCGGGTTCGTCAGCGCGTCGGGGGTCCATGACGGCCAATGAGGTTCGGCCACGAGGGATCCCTCGACGAATCGTGCGACGACCCGAGTGGTCCGATTCTGGTTGTCGTACACCGTAGCCTGCTCGCACCGTTGAATCGCTGTGGCGACGAGTGGCCACAACCGGGCATACCGTTGCCGGATCTTGTCCTCCGGAACCGCATGTCCGCCGCAGACGACGCGCAGACGAACACGTTCGACCGCATAGTCCTCCGGCAC
>NZ_JBAQEO010000072.1:0-1763 GCF_049286785.1 Rhodococcus sp. (in: high G+C Gram-positive bacteria)
TCAGCGGTACCGGTGCAGGTGTCTCCATCATCCGCGAAATCGGTCCTGTGGTAACGGTGTTGGTAGTCGCCGGAGCAGGATCCACGGCGATCTGCGCCGACCTCGGTTCGCGCACCATCCGCGAGGAGATCGATGCGATGAAGGTTTTGGGCATCGACCCCATTCAGCGTCTGTGTGTGCCGAGGGTGCTTGCCTCGATCCTCATCGCGATTTTCTTGAACGGTTTGGTTTCCGCGGTGGGACTCGTGGGCGGGTACATCGCGACCGTCTACATGCAGGGGGCTTCGCCCGGCCAATACGTGACGAGCATTTCGATCCTCGTCGGACTCGGCGATTTCCTGGTGAGTGAGGTGAAGGCGGCGGTGTTCGGGATGCTTGCGGGCCTGGTGGCGTGTCACCTGGGCCTGAACGTCAAGGGTGGGCCGAAGGGCGTGGGTGATGCGGTCAACCAGACCGTGGTGTTCAGTTTCCTGCTCCTGTTCCTCGCGAATTCGGTCATCACGACGCTCGCACTGCACTGACAGCGCTAACAACCTCGAGCCGGAGATCCGGCGAACAAGGGGAGAAATCAGTGTCGAAAGCAATACGAGCCAGGGGGTCTGGGTCGAATGTGGCAGTGCTTGGGCGCCTGGTTGATGTGCCGGTGGGTTACCTGGAGGAGATGGGAAGGCAACTGTACTTCTACAGTCATGCGATCGCCTCCATCCCGAGGACCTTCGCGCGATACCGCAAGGAGACCGTTCGGCTTCTCGCGGAGGTCAGCATGGGAACGGGTGCGCTTGCGGTGATCGGCGGAACACTGGTCGTGGTTTCCCTGCTGACCAGTGCCGTCGGCTACGAGGTCGGCCAGCAGGGTGCAACGTCGATGGGGCGGATCGGAATCGGCGCGTTGTCGGGATTCATCTCGGCATTCTTCAATACACGCGAAGCGATTCCCGTGATCGCCGGTATCGCTCTGACCGCGACGGTGGGGGCCGGCTTCACTGCTCAGCTCGGCGCCATGCGTGTCAGCGAAGAAATCGACGCGATGGAAACGATGTCGATACCGTCGTTGCCCTACCTCGTCACCACACGGGTGATCGCGGGCGTCGTGGCGGTTATTCCGTTGTATGCCGTCGCCTTGTTCGTCGGCTACGTGGCAACGCAGATCGTGACCGTGTATATGGCAGGGGAGGCCAGCGGAACCTATCAGCACTATTTCAGCGTCTTCCTCGTGCCGAGTGATGTGGCTTGGTCGGTCCTGAAAGTTGTTGCCATGTCGGTGATCGTGATGTGCGTGCACTGCTATCACGGTTACAACGCGCGGGGCGGGCCGGCCGGCGTCGGCGTGGCCGTCGGACGCGCCGTCCGCACTTCTCTGATCTCGATCATGGTTATCGATCTTCTCGTCGGGATTGCTGTCTATGGTGGATCGGCCGGCGCAGTGAAGGTGTCGGGCTGATATGGGCGGGCATCTAGAAGAACGCAGCCGGTCGGCGTACGTTGCCCTCGGCTTGACGCTTGTGTGTCTTGTCCTCGCGGCCACCGCTGTTTCCATAAGCATGTACCGGGGTTCGTTCGAGTCGACCGTGCCGGTGACGTTGCATTCGGCCCGTGCCGGACTGATGCTGGAGCCGGGGTCGGACATCAAGATCAGGGACGTGGTCGTCGGGCGGGTGTCGAAGGTTCAACTCGTCGACAACCAGGCCGAGATCACGATGGACATCGACGAAGACCGAGTGGCAGGAATACCAGAAAATGTGTCGGCGGTCATCGACCCCACC
>NZ_JBAQEO010000073.1:0-9768 GCF_049286785.1 Rhodococcus sp. (in: high G+C Gram-positive bacteria)
GCTGACCGTGTTCGAGTCCTATCCGGTGGACCGCATGGGGTTGTCGGAAGACACCGACATCGGTGGCATGCGCGTCGCCGGGATCGAGGGGATCGACTCCACCCACTATCCGTTCACCCTGATGGCGCATCTTGACACCGGACTGCACCTGCGACTGCGGTACCAGCCGAACGTCTTCCAGAGCGAGTTCGCGGAGTCGGTGGCGGCCCGCGTCGCGCGCGTCGTGCAGATCCTGCTGTCGGACATCGACACACCCATCGCGCACCTCACCCTGCTGTCGGAGGCCGAACTCCAGGAGTACACCGCGGTGTCCGGCGCCCCCGCTGGGCCGCCGAGGACCCTGCCCGAGATCCTCACGGCGTCGGCCGGGAACCGGCCGGAGGCGCCCGCGCTCGTCTTCGACGGACGCGAGACGAGTTACCGCGAGCTCGACGAGCGGTCGAGCGCGCTGGCCCGCGTGCTCATCGACCGGGGTGCCCGGCCGGAGTCGTTCGTGGCGCTCGGGCTACCCCGATCACGAGAATCGGTGCTGGCGATGTGGGCGGTCGCGAAAGCGGGCGCGGCGTTCGTGCCCATCGACCCGAACTATCCCGCCGACCGCATCGAGCACATGCTGGCCGATTCCGCCGCGGCACTGGGTGTGACGACGTCTGCCTACCGGCACCGGTTGCCCGGTTCCGTGCCGTGGCTGGTGCTGGACGATCCGGCCTTCGATCACACGTGGGCCGCCGCATCGGCCGCCCGCGTCACCGACCTGGATCGCCGGTCGGTGCTCGACGTCGATCACGCCGCCTACGCGATCTACACGTCCGGGTCCACCGGCAGGCCGAAGGGCGTCGTCGTCACCCACCGTGGACTGGCGAATCTGCTCACCGAGCAGACCGACCACTACACCGTCACGCCCCACTCCCGGTGTCTGCACATCTGCTCGCCCAGCTTCGACGTGTCGATACTCGAACTCGTCCAATCGTGCGCCGCCGGGGCGACGCTCGTCATCGCTCCCCCCGACGTCTACGGCGGTGCGGAACTCGCAGTGTTGCTGCGGCGCGAACGCGTCACCCACGCCTGCATCACCCCGGCCGTCCTGGCCACCGTCGAGCGCGACGGCATCGAGCACCTCGAGGCGCTCGTCGTGGCCGGCGACGCCGTCGGCGACGAACTGGTCGCCGCGTGGGGTGCGGATCGGGCGATGTTCAACGGGTACGGCCCCACCGAGGCCACCATCCTGACCACGTTCAGCCGGCCGATGAGACCGGGCGAGCCGGTCACCATCGGGAGCCCCGTCCGCGGCATCGCGCTGTCCGTCCTCGACGCGCGGCTGCAGCCCGTTCCGGCCGGGGTGCCCGGCGAGTTGTACATCGCGGGACCGGCGCTGGCCCGGGGATACCACCGGCGGCCTGCGCTCACCGCGGAGCGGTTCGTCGCCAACCCCTTTGGCGGCGGCCGGATGTACCGCACGGGCGACGTCGTGCGGTGGCGTCGCGACCACACCCTCGAATACATCGGGCGCAGCGACTTCCAGGTGAAGATCCGCGGTCAGCGCGTGGAACTGGGGGAGATCGATTCCGTTCTCACCACCCACCCCCACCTCGACTTCGCCGCGACCCTCGGCCGGCCGGGCCCGCTGGGGGACACGGCACTGGTGTCGTACGTGCTGCCGCACGACGGCGAGGAGGTGGCCGCGCCGGACGTGCTCGCGTTCGCGGGCCGGATCCTGCCCAAGTACATGGTGCCCGCCGCGGTGGTCGTCCTCGACGAGATTCCGCTGACCCCCGTCGGCAAGCTCGACCGGAAGGCGCTGCCCGCACCGGAATTCACGTCGGCGACCATCGGGTACCGGGCGCCCACCACCCCGGTCGAAGAGGCCGTCGCGCAGGTGTTCGCCGACGTGCTCGGTGCCCCGCGTGTCGGTGCGGACGACAGCTTCTTCGAATTGGGCGGCGACTCGCTCAGCGCCACCCGGGCGGTCGCGCGCATCAACTCCGCCCTCGACGCCGGGATCGGCGTGGCCGCACTGTTCGACGCGCCGGTCGTCGCCGATCTGGCGGTCCGGATCGACTCGGCCGCGGCGGCCACACCGTCGGTGGCACTCGCCGCACGACCGCGCCCCGACCGGATACCGTTGTCGCTGGCGCAGCAGCGCATGTGGTTCGTCAACCAGTTCGACACGTCTTCGCCCGCCTACAACATCCCGATCGCCCTGCGACTGACCGGCGCCCTCGATCACGCCGCCCTGGTCGCTGCGGTCGGCGACGTCGTCGAGCGGCACGAATCGCTGCGCACCGTGTTCCCCGGGTCGGTCGACGGACCGCACCAGGTGATCGTCGATCCCGGGCGGGTCACCCCCCGCCTCGATCCGGTGGCCGTCGCCGGTGACCGCGCACTGCGGGATGCCCTCGCAGCCCTGGTCGGCGCCGGTTTCGATGTGAGCGACGAGATCCCGTTCCGTGCCCGGCTGTTCGAGTTAGGTTCGGGGCAGCACGTCCTGGCCATCGTGGTGCACCACATCGCCGCCGACGGGTTCTCCATGATGCCGCTGGCCCGCGACGTCATGCTCGCGTACACCGCCCGGACCGTGGGGGAGACACCCGGCTGGACCCCGCTGCCGGTGCAGTACGCCGACTACAGCGTGTGGCAGCGGGACTTCCTCGGTGCGGTGGACGAACCGGACTCGCTGATGTCGAGGCAATTGGGCTACTGGACGGACACACTGTCCGGTGCGCCCGAGATGCTGCAGATCCCGGTGGACCGGCCGCGCCCCGCCCGGCGGTCCTACCGCGGGGACGTCGTCGAGTTCGACGTCCCTACCTGGCTGCACCGTAAGTTGAACACGATTGCGAACCAACACAATTCGACACTGTTCATGGCGGTCCACGCGGCGTTCGCCGTTCTGCTGTCCCGGTTGTCGGGCACGGACGACGTCACGATGGGAACGCCCGTCGCCGGTCGCGGGCAGGCGGTGCTCGACGACGTGGTGGGCATGTTCGTCAACACGCTCGTCCTGCGGACGGTGGTGGACCCGCGGGCGTCGTTCGGTGAGGTACTCACCGCGGTCCGAGCCGCTGACCTCGGGGCGTTCGAGCACGCGGACATCCCGTTCGAGCGGCTGGTCGACCATCTCGCCCCCGGACGATCCACATCGCACACCCCGCTGTTCCAGGTGCTCATCGAATTCCGGAACGCGGAGGGCAACCACCTCGAACTGCCCGGACTCACCGTCGACTCGCTCGACGTGGACCTCGGCGTCGCGAAGTTCGACCTGGAACTGAGCCTGGCCGAACAGATCGACGCGGACGGCGCACCCGCCGGACTCGCTGCCGGACTGCGGTTCGCGACAGACGTGCTCGATCGCGACACCGTGGTCCGTTTCGGGGAACGGTTCCTCCGGGTGCTCGAGTCGGTCGCCGCTGCCACGGAGCTCCCGGTGGGCGACATCGAGATCCTGGACACGGTGGAGCGGGACCTGGTGCTGCCGGCGCTCGCCGAGCCCGCCACGCCGGACGCGACCCTGGCAGAACTGTTCGAGCAGGCCGCGGAGCGATCCCGGGGCGCGACGGCGGTCGTCTGCGAGGGCGTCTCGCTCACCTACGACGAGCTGGATACCCGGGCGAATCGTCTGGCGCGGTTGCTGATCGCGCGGGGCGCGGGCCCCGAGACCCTGGTGGCCGTTGCGGCCGCGCGATCGGTGGATCTGGTGGTGGCGCTGCTCGCGGTGGTGAAATCGGGGGCCGGCTATGTACCTGTGGATGTGACGTACCCGGCGGAGCGGCTCGCGTTCGTGTTCGCCGACGCCCGGCCGGTGTGTGTGCTGACCACCGAGGCCGAATCCGACGCGGTCCGGGCGAGCGGGGTCCCGCTCCTCCTCGTGGACAGCCCGGAGACGGCAGCCGAACTCGACCGCACGTCGCCGCTGCCGGTGACCGACAGCGACCGGACCGGTCCGCTGCGCCCGGACTCGGTGGCGTACGTCATCTACACCTCCGGCTCGACGGGGCAGCCGAAAGGCGTTCAGGTGGCGCACCGCAACGTCGTCACCCTGCTCGCGAACACGCAGCCGCTGTTCCGGTTCGATGCCTCCGACGTGTGGACCATGTTCCACTCGGCGGCGTTCGACTTCTCCGTCTGGGAACTGTGGGGTGCGCTGCTCCACGGCGGCCGGCTGGTGGTGGTCGACTACTTCACGACCCGCTCGCCCGGCATGCTCCTGCGACTTCTGCGGGACGAGAACGTCACCGTCCTGAATCAGACCCCCACCGCCTTCTACCAACTCGCCGAGGCGGACCGGGTCGCCGGCGCCGCCGAACTCGCCCTCCGCTTCGTGGTTTTCGGCGGCGAGGCCCTCGACCTGGGTCAGCTCACCCGCTGGTACGCGCGGCGCGTTGACACCGCCCCGGCGCTGGTGAACATGTACGGCATCACGGAAACCACCGTGCACGTCAGTCACCTGCCGCTGGACGAGGAACTCGTCGCGTCCGCGTCGGCCTCCGTGATCGGCCGTGCGCTGCCCGGACTGCGCGTCTACGTGCTCGACTCCCGCCTGCACCCGGTGCCGCCAGGAGTGGTCGGGGAACTCTACGTGTCGGGCGCGCAGGTGTCCCGGGGTTATCTCGGCCGGTTCGCGCTCACGTCGACCCGGTTCGTGGCCGACCCGCACACACCCGGTTCCCGGATGTACCGGTCCGGCGACCTCGGCCGGTGGAACGCGGACGGGCAGCTGGAATATCTGGGCCGCAACGATTTCCAGGTTCAGGTCAAAGGCTTCCGTATCGAGCTCGGCGAGGTGGAGTCGGCGCTGCTCGCCTGCGACGGCGTGGCGCAGTCGGTGGTGCTGGCGCGGCGCGAGCGACTGGTGGGCTACGTGGTGCCCGAGGCGGGCCGGGTGCTGGATCCGGCCGGAATCGTCGACACGGTCGGTGGGCGGCTGGCGGCGCACATGGTGCCCGCGGCGGTGGTGGTACTCGACGCCCTGCCCCTCACCGTGAACGGCAAACTCGACCGCCGGGCGCTGCCCGAACCGGACTTCGGACGGCAGGTGTCGCTCGGCCGCGCTCCGGCGACGGAGACGGAGCGGATCCTCGCCGGCCTGTTCGCAGAGGTGCTCGGCCTCGAATCGGTGGGCGTCGACGATTCGTTCTTCGCGGTCGGCGGCGACTCCATCATGTCGATTCAGCTCGTCACACGGGCGAAGGCGTCCGGGGTGGTGATCACCCCGCGGGAGGTGTTCGAACGCAAGACGGTTGCCGCACTCGCGGAGGTCACGACCGCGGGGGAGGAGACCGTCACGCTCGAGGAGTTGCCCGGCGGCGGCGTCGGCGAGTTCCCCCTGACCCCGATCGTGCACTGGATGCTGGGCAGGGAAGGCGATTTCCGGCGGTACTCCCAGGCCGCGCTGTTCGCGACCCCCGCCGCACTGGACGAGGACACGCTGACGGCGGCGATGCAGGCCGTTCTGGACCGGCACGACATGCTGCGCGCCAGGCTGTACCGGACCGACCGCGCCGAGCGCGGCGCGGCGATGGCGGTCGCGCCGCCCGGCTGGGTGCGGGCGACCGCGGTGGTGCGCACCGTGCCACAGGGCGCCGAGGACTCGTTCACCGATGTCGCGTCCCGCGAACTGGACGCCGCCGCGGGCCGGCTCGACCCGGCGTCGGGCGTGATGGTGCAGGCGGTGTGGTTCGCGAGCAGCGCGACACCGGCCGCCCCGGGACGGCTGCTGATCGTCGCCCATCACGTGGTGGTCGACGGGGTGTCGTGGCGCATCCTCGTCCCCGACCTCGCACTCGCCTGTGCCCAGGTGCTGTCGGGTGAGGCGCCCACCCTGCCCGCCACCGGTACGTCGATGCGCCGGTGGGCGCACGCCCTCACGGATGTGTCCCAGAAACCCTCTCGCACAGCCGAACTCGACCTGTGGCGGCGGATGCTCGACACCCCGGACCCACCGCTCGGGTCGCGGCCCCTCACCGCAACCGACATCCAGACCTCCGACGTCGAGGTCCGGATTCCCGCCGAGGTGACCGAGGCGCTGCTGACGACGCTCCCACAGGCCTTCCACGGGAGTGCCGGGGACGGGTTGCTGACGGCGCTGGCGTTGGCGCTCGTGCGTTGGCGCCGGGCGCGGGGGATCGAGTCCTCCGGCGCGCTGGTGAACCTCGAAGGGCACGGTCGTGAGGAACAGGTGGTTCCGGGCGCCGATCTCGCCCGCACGGTCGGCTGGTTCACCACAATCTTCCCGGTGGGCCTCGATCTGAGCGGCGTGGACGTCGATGACGCATTCGCCGCGGGCCCCGCCGCGGGTGCCGCGGTCAAGGCCGTGAAGGAGCGGTTGCAGTCGATCCCCGATCACGGCATCGGGTTCGGGCTGCTCCGCTACCTCGATGCCGAGGCGGGCCCCGAGCTCGCCGCCCTGCCGAGCGCGCAGGTGAGTTTCAACTACCTCGGCAGGCTCGGTTCCGGTGCCGCGCCGGACGGTGACTGGATGCCGGTCTCCGACGCGGGGCTCGCTGCCGCCGCACACTCCGGGCTGCCCGCCGCGGCCGTCGTCGACGTGAACGCCAGGACCATCGACACCGCCGCCGGTCCCGCACTCACCGCCACATGGTCGTTCCCCGTCGGGGTGATCGCCGCCGAGGACGTCGGCGAACTCGCGGGGCTGTGGGTCAGCGCGCTCGAGGCCCTCACCGTGCACGCCCGGGCGGGTGGAGGCGGCTTCACCCCGTCCGACCTGAACCTCGTCCGGCTCGGCCAGAGCGCGATCGACGATCTCGAGCGCCGCTACCCGGCGATGACCGACGTCTGGCTGCTGTCGCCGCTGCAGGCGGGCATGCTGTTCCACGCCGAACTGGCCGACGAATCGGTGGACGCCTACCTCGTCCAGTTGATTCTCGACCTCGGCGGCGACGTCGATGCGGCACGACTGCGCCGGGCCGCAGGCGCCCTCCTCGACCGTTATCCGAACCTGCGCAGCGCGTTCTGTCACGACGCCGAGGGTGGGGCCGTGCAGGTGGTCTCGGGCCGGGTTGCCGTGCCCTGGCGGGAGATCGACCTGAGCGGACGAAACGAGGACGCGGCGGCCGCCGAGATCGAGCGACTGCTGGCCGCCGACCGGACCACCCCCTTCGAGATGGCCACCGCACCGCTGATCCGGTTCCTGCTGGTGCGGACGGCCGGCGGCCGCTGCCGGATGGTGTCGACGAACCACCACATCCTGCTGGACGGCTGGTCGATGCCGCTGATGATCCGGGAACTGCTCACGCTGTACGCCACGGATGCCGACCTCTCGCCGCTGCCCCGCGTGCGGGACTACCGCGACTACCTGGTGTGGATGAGCGGGCGCGACACCGACCTGTCCGCGCGGGCCTGGGCGGACGCCCTCGCGGGGGTCGAGGAACCGACGCTGCTTGTCCCCGCCGACCGGGCTCGGCAGCTGTCGACCGTGTCGCGGGAGTGGGTGTTCGACCTCGACGAGGACCGGACCGACCGGCTGCGCGAATCCGCGCGCGCCCGTGGGCTCACCCTCAACAGCATTCTGCAGACGGCATGGGGCGTCGTGCTGGGGATGCTCATCGGACGCGACGACGTCGTGTTCGGCGCCACCGTCTCCGGCCGCCCGCCGGAACTCTCCGGCATCGAGACGATGGTCGGGCTGTTCATCAACACCGTGCCGGTGCGCGTCACGCTGCGCCCGGAGGAGACGCTCGGCGCGTTGCTGGGGCGGGTGCAGGCCGAGCAGGCGGCGATGCTCGATCACCACTACACGGGTCTCGCCGAGATCCAGGACGCCGCGGGTCCCGGCGTCGGGTTCGACACCCTCACCGTGTTCGAGTCGTATCCGGTGGACCGGGCCGGGCTGTCGGAAGACACCGACATCGCCGCGCTCCGCGTGACCGGCGTGGATGCCCGCGACGCCGCCCACTACCCGCTGAGCCTCGTCGCGTCGGCGGCGGCGAATCTGCACCTGAAGTTCGAGTACGTGCCCGACCTGTTCGCTCCCGGCGCGATCGAGGACATCGCCGAGCGGGTGGTGCGGGTGCTCGACGCCTGCACCGGACCCGACGTGCCGCTGGCCCGGCTGTCGCTGCTCACCGAGCGGGAACGTGAGGAGCTGGTACCGGTCCGCGGCGGCCCGGCCGGCTCCCTCCGCACGCTCCCGCAGATCTTCACGGACGCCGCCGCGGTCGACCCGGATGCGGTCGCGCTGTCGTCCGGCGAGGTCGAGGTGTCCTACCGGGAGCTGGACGAGCGGTCCAACCGGCTCGCCCGTGCTCTGATCGCCCGCGGACTCGGGCCGGAAATGTCGGTGGCCGTGGGTATCCCACGGTCGATCGAGTCGGTGCTGTGCGTCTGGGCGGTGGTCAGGACCGGGGCCGTGTTCGTGCCCGCCGACCCGCACTATCCGGGCGAACGCATCTCGCACATGCTCACCGATTCGGAGTGCACCCTCGGGCTGACGACGTCCGAGCATCGCGCCCGCCTGCCCGAGAACACCGGCTGGCTGGTACTCGACGACCCCGCGTTCGAGGCCGAGTGCGCGGCCGGATCCGCGGCACCGATCGACGACGGCGACCGCACGGCACCGGTCACTCTCGACACGGCCGCCTACCTCGTCTACACGTCGGGGTCCACCGGCAGGCCGAAGGGCGTGACCGTGACGCACCGCGGCTTGGACAACTTTGCGCGAGACCAACTCGCCCGATTCGGTGCGGACCCGAAGTCCCGGACGTTGCACTTCTCGACACCGAGCTTCGACGGATCCGTGTTCGAATACCTGCAGGTTTTCGGCGCGGCGGCGACGATGGTCATCGCGCCGCCCACCGTGTTCGGCGGCGACGAACTCGCCCAGCTGATCCGCGACCGCCGCGTCACGCACGCGTTCGTCACCACGGCGGCGCTCGCGTCCCTCGACCCCACGGGGCTGGATAGTTTCACCGACGTCGTCGTCGGCGGGGAGGCCTGCCCACCCGAACTCGTGTCCCGGTGGGCGCCGGGACGCCGGTTGTACAACGGGTACGGGCCGACCGAGGCCACGGTCATGTCCAACATCAGCGATCCCCTCACCCCGGGCGAGAGCATCACCATCGGCGGACCGATCCGCGGTGTCACGGAGTTGGTGCTGGATTCCCGGTTGCAGCCGGTTCCGGTCGGGGTTCCGGGGGAGTTGTACCTCGCCGGCGCGGGACTGGCGCGCGGCTACCACCGCCGCCCGGGGCTGACGGCGGAGCGGTTCGTGGCCGACCCGTACCTGCCCGGCGAGCGGATGTGCCGCACCGGCGACATCGTGCGCTGGACCTCCGAGCACACCATCGAGTACCTGGGCCGCAGTGACTTCCAGGTGAAGGTCCGCGGGTTCCGCATCGAACTCGGCGAGATCGACACCACCCTTGCGGCGGACCCCGACGTCCGGTTCGCGGCCACGGTCGCCTACCGCGGCCCGGCCGGGGACGCACTCCTCGCGTCCTACGTCGTGCCCGCGCCCGAGCGTGCCCTCGATACCGAGAAGATCGCCCGCCGCCTCGCGAGCAGGCTCCCGGCGCACATGGTTCCGTCCTCGATCACGGTGCTGGACGAGATCCCGCTGAACGCCGTCGGCAAGTTCGACCGCAAAGCCCTGCCCGCACCCGCATTCGACGTCGGCGCGGGGGAATACCGGGCACCCGCCGATCCGGTGGAGGAGACGGTGGCCGACGTCTTCGCGGAGGTGCTCGGACTCGACCGGGTGAGCGCGGATGCGGGATTCTTCGACCTCGGCGGCAACTCGCTGAGCGCGACCCG
>NZ_JBAQEO010000074.1:0-2050 GCF_049286785.1 Rhodococcus sp. (in: high G+C Gram-positive bacteria)
AGGACCCGACGGTCATGCCCTGCGATCGGTGGACCGTGGCGGCGTAGCCGAGTTGGACGTTGGCGGTGATGTAGTCCGATGCGACGACGACGCGGCCGCCGCTGACATGGTTTTCGAGGCGCAATGATCCGTCGACGCCGATCTCCACGATCGTCCACAGGTCCCCGTTGTTGACACGTCCGGTACGCTGCCCGGTCTCATCTTTCACGACATATTTGCTGTTGTTCTTCCGGGTGACGACGACGTCACCGACGGCACCTTCGAGGCCGTCCGCGAGGATGATCCCGGGACCGGTGACGGTGCCCTTGTCGCGGTAGTACGTCGTCGCCTTCATGTTCAGCTCTCGCACCAGATCGTTGGTGGGGGCGACCATCAGGGCGACTTCGCCGTCTTCGACGTCAGCGACGTACGCGTCGAAGACGGTGTCCGCCAGCTCGTGCTTCATGGCGGCGCGGATGCGATCCTGCTTCTGATACCACTCGAGGGCCTTCTCGTCGCCGTTGCGCAGGAGCAGGCTCGATGTGGCTTCGCCCTTGGTGCGGAATCGGTGAATCTTGGACAGGAACGGTGCGAGGGTGCGCTCGGCCAGATCCCGCAGAACACCGCCGGATTCGACGGACGCCAACTGCTGATGGTCCCCGAGGAGTCGCACGACCGCCCCGCGAGCGGTCGCGATGCGGGTCAGGTCGGCGAGATTGCGGGCCGACGCCATGCCCGCTTCGTCGACCAGCAGGACATCGCCGGCGTCGATGCCTGTCGGTATTCCGTGCTTGTCGCGGGTGAGGATGTCGGCGATGGTGCGCCCTTCGACGCCGATCTCCGCTCCGAGGACGTCCGCGGCCTTGGCCGATGGTCCGAGAGCGATGACCTTTCCGTTGGTCTGCTCCCATGCGCGGGCGAAGGCTTTGGCGGCGGTGGTCTTACCCGCGCCGGCGGCGCCCACGGCTACAGCGACTTTCCTCCCGGCCGTCAGGAAATGCTCGATCATCGCGATCTGATCGATGCCGAGTTTGTGGCCGCTTTCCTTCTCGACCTTCCTGATCTGCCGGCGGATGATCCGGTCCGGCACCGTCAGGTCGCTGCCGGCATCGGCTTTGCGCCGCATGTAGGACTCGGCCGCGAGGACCGACTCGGAGGTGTACCGCATGGTGGTGCGGTCGACGGAATGCAGGCGAACAAGCCCGCCTTCGACCCTCTCCGACAGCTTGTCGGGTGCCGTGTAGATCTCGGTGAAGACCGGGATGCAGTGGTTCTTCACCAGGGTTTCCACGGCAGCCTCGACGTAGGAGGCCACGTCGGAATCCTCCGCGAAACTGAACGCGCGGACCTGGCGTTGCACCTCGGCGGTGAGGCTGTACACGGTCCATGTACCGACTTTGCGGGACAGGTCTTCCTCGACCTTGCGAACCAGTTCGGGAAGATCGTCCGGACCGAACGAAGGACGATTGTCCCGCCCGGTTCGCGCCAGGTCCACCAGCTCGCGGGGGGTGCTGTCGACGACGATCGCCCGGGCCCGCTCGTCCCACTCGGCACGCAGTTGGGCCATCGAGCGCGGCGGATTCTTGGCGTTGCGGGTGTCCAACGTCGCCTGCTGCGCCTGTGCGTACTGGACCTTCTTCGGCGGATTCTTGCCGTGGCGTTCGGTGTACGCGCGGGCGAGTTCTTCCTGGCGGTCGACGATCGCTTGGCGTCGGGAGAACTCTTCGATCAGGGAGATCGGGATGCCCTCGACTTCGTAGACCGGTTGCTTGCCGGCCGGGGTGTCCGCCCTGGGTGCGAAGCTGACACCGAGGTTGCGGGCCACCAGGTCCGCCACTCGGGTGTTGTACCGCTCCGACGCCGACACCGCGGCGCGGTAGAACATGCGGCCGTCGATGGTGGTCCACTTTTCTTCCGCATACACCCGGTTCAGTACCGCGCAGTGCGTATGCAGATTCGGGTCACCCACCCGGTTGTCCCAGTGGTCGAACCGGGCGATGAGCAGACCCTCGGCTTTGATCATCCGAGCGCCGGCCTTGCCGCGCCGGGTGTAAGTCAGCTCGTCCTCGAC
>NZ_JBAQEO010000075.1:0-1825 GCF_049286785.1 Rhodococcus sp. (in: high G+C Gram-positive bacteria)
GAACCACAGTTGTGATTCACGGCCCGCTGCGGCTGAAGCGCTTAGGCCACCGGCAGCATCAAGCGCGGGTTAGTCGGCAGGCTACGTCTTAGGTTGTGGGTTCATCGTCCTCACCACCTCGATTAGCTGAGATGGATTCGCGGCCTCCGCTTCGCCTGCCGTGTATCCAGGCGGTTGGGCTTGGAAAATGCTCTGCGCTGCGTGAAGGAGGATGGTATCTTTGGTGGGCTGGTCGCTAGCGCCCTGAACAAATGTCTGGAGTTGACCCGGTTCCGTGGACACCGCACCCTTAGGGGTGAAAGGAGTCCCGATGCCGAGACCACGCAAGACCTACCCACCTGAGTTTCGTCGCCAGTTGATCGAGTTGGCCCGGGCGGGGCGGAGCCCGGAGTCGTTGGCCAAGGAGTTCGAGCCGTCGTCCCAGACCATTCGGGGGTGGGTGAAGCAGGCGGCCCGCGATACCGGGGCGCGCGCCGATGGCCTGACGTCGCCCGAGCGCGAGGAGCTGGCCCGGCTCCGCCGCGAACTGCGGCAAGTGAAGCTCGAGCGTGAGATCCTGTCAAAAGCGACGGCCTGGTTCGCACGGGAGACCGGCACGATTCCCCGCGGGTCTGGGGGTTCGTGAGGGATCACCAGGCCGTGTACCCGGTCGCGACGATGTGTCGCGTCCTCCGGGTCTCCCCCAGTGGCTTTTACGCCTGGCGGAAGCGTGGCCCCTCGGCGCGAGCTCAGCGGGATGCGGAGGTGCTGGCGCAGGTGCGCCACTTCCACGCCCGCTCCGACGGTACCTACGGCGCGCCGCGGTTGGTGGGCGATCTCCGCGACATCGGCCTCCGGGTCGGGCAGAAGCGGATCGCCCGTGTCATGCGCGCCGCGGGCCTCGTGGGCGTGAGTCGGCGCCGAGGGGTGCGCACCACCCGGCGCGGCGCGGTGGAAACCCCCGCGGCCGATCTGGTGCGGCGGGACTTCACGGCGACTGCCCCGAATCAGCTCTGGGTGGCGGATATCACCTACGTGCCCACCTGGGCCGGCTTTCTGTATCTCGCGATCGTGCTCGACGTGTTCAGCCGGCGCATTGTCGGCTGGGCCATGGCCACGCACCTCAAGACCGACTTGGTCCTGGCGGCGCTCCACATGGCCGTGCAGCAGCGCCGGCCCGCCGGCGTGATTCATCACTCCGATCGGGGCTGCCAATACACCGCGCTCGCCTTTGGGCAGCGGTGCCAGGAGCTTGGCGTCCAGCCCTCCCGGGGCGCGGTAGGCAGCGCGTACGACAACGCGATGGCGGAGAGTTTCTTTGCCACCCTGGAGTGTGAACTGATCGACCGGCGCTGCTTTCGCACTCAGGCCGAAGCCCGGATGGCAATCTTCCGCTACATCGAGGGGTGGTACAACCTCTACCGTCGGCACTCCGCCCTCGACCAGCAGTCGCCGATCACCTACGAAAAGCTGATGTCAGATGCAGCTTGAATCCCAAGTCCCCAACCGTCCACCAAACCGGGTGAACTCCAAGGGTGCAAGTGCCGGCCGTCGTGTTGAAGATCTGCCAGCCACCCTCGATGGCGGCGCTTGGATGCTGCTGTTGGAGCGTATGCGATGCCTTCCTAGGCTCCGGGACCTCGAGAACTGCCACTGCCTCATCCGGAATACCGAGCGAGCGAGCCACTCCGCGAACTTCCGGCTCGACCGACCGGTTCGAGATGCCGATCTCGACCCGGTTGGCGGATTCCTTCACCCCCAGACTCACGACACCCGACCGGGCGAACACCTGGGACCGGAGCGAGGCGCGAAAGCGGGCGAGATCCGCAAAGGACCGCCCGACCTT
>NZ_JBAQEO010000076.1:0-11115 GCF_049286785.1 Rhodococcus sp. (in: high G+C Gram-positive bacteria)
TTCTCCTACGGACGCGACTGGGGCAGCCCGGCCATCCCGGAGAAGATGGACCTCAAGGCCATGGTCCAGTTCGCCCCGGAGGGCATCACCCGTCCGCGGTGGCTCTACGAGTTCGCGAAGACCCGCAAGATCCCGGACCTGACCACCCCGAACCTCGCCGCGCCCGGGCAAGAACCGCCCACCTTCTTCGGAGCCTACGGCGAGTGGATGCAGACACCGCTGCCCACGTGGGACGACATCGCGTGGTTGCGGGAGCAGTGGGGTGGGCCGTTCATGCTCAAGGGCGTGATGCGGATCGACGACGCCAAGCGGGCCGTCGATGCCGGTGTCACGGCGATTTCGGTGTCCAATCACGGTGGTAACAACCTCGACGGAACACCCGCGCCGATCCGCGCCCTGCCCGCGATCGCCGACGCGGTGGGCGATCAGGTCGAGGTCCTGCTCGACGGCGGAATCCGCCGCGGGAGCGATGTCGTCAAGGCGATCGCGCTCGGCGCCCGCGCCGTCATGATCGGCCGAGCCTACCTGTGGGGCCTGTCGGCGAACGGTCAGGCCGGTGTCGAGAACGTGCTCGACGTGTTGCGCGGTGGCATCGACTCCGCGCTGCTCGGACTGGGCCACTCGTCCATCCACGAACTCAGCCCCTCCGACGTCGTGATCCCGCCCGGATTCGAGCGGGTCCTGGGCGCCGAATCCTGATCGGCGAACAGGCGTAGATGGCTGCGCAGCTGACGGATCAGATCACCCTGGGCGGGCGAAAAGCCCCGTCCAGGGTGCTGTTCGGTCCGCACGAAACCAATCTGGGTGTGGGACGGGAATTCTCGCCGCGTCATGTTGCCTATTACGAGCGTCGGGCACGCGGCGGGGCCGGCATCGTCGTCACCGAGAACGCCTCTGTCCACGAGTCCGACTGGCCGTACGAACGCGCCCCGCTCGCTTCCCGCTGCCGGGCCGGATGGCACGACGTGGTGGCGGCGTGCCGTCCGCACGGCGCGCTGGTGCTGGCCGGTCTGACGCACACCGGCCTGCAGGGTTCGAGCGCCTACTCGCAGTCGGTGCTCTGGGCGCCGTCCCGAGTGGCCGACGTGGTCACGCGCGAGCTGCCCATGGAGATGGAGCGGACGGAGATCGACGCCGTCGTTCACGGTTTCCGGGCGGCGGCCCGCGCCGCCGTCGCGGCCGACCTCGACGGTGTCGAGCTCGACGCCGGGGCCACCGCGCTGCTGCGCCAGTTCCATTCCGGCTACACCAATCTGCGCCAAGACGAATACGGTGCGGATCCACTGCGACTCACCCGGGAGGTGATCGCTGCCGTCCGCGACGAGCTGGGACCCGGACGCATCGTGTCGCTCCGGCTCAGCTGCGACGAGCTGATGCCGTGGGCCGGCGTCACTCCGCTGATCGCCGCCGAGCAGGCGCGGGAGTTGGCGGATTCGCTCGATCTCCTCGTCGTCGTGCGCGGTGGTCCGATGTCGGCGAGCACCTATCGCCCCGACTTCCACCAGCCGCGTTCTTTCAACATGGAACTGTGCCGGGACATTCGGGCTGCTGTCGCGGGCGCGGTTCCGGTTGTCCTGCAGGGCAGTGTGGTCCATCCGGAAGACGCTCGTCGGGTGTTGGACACCGACGTCGCCGACGCGGTCGAGATGACCCGCGCCCAGATCGCGGACCCCGATCTGGTGGTCACGCTCCGGCGGGGCGGCAGGCCGCGGCCGTGCGTCCTGTGCAACCAGACGTGCCTGGTGCGAGATCCCCGGAACCCCGTCGTCACGTGTATCGGCAATCCCTCTGCCGGGTACGAGTCCGTCGACCCTCCCGAAGGCGTCACCGATGCCGATCCGGGTACTGCGCTGGTGGTGGGCGGCGGGCCCGCCGGACTCGAGGCCGCGCGGGTGCTCGCGATGCGCGGACACCGAGTCACGGTGCGGGAGGCTGGTGTCGCTCTGGGTGGAATGGTTCGGGTGGCTGCCGTGGCCGCCCCGCACCTCGCGGCACTCGTCGACTGGCTCGAACTCGAATGTCGAACGCTCGGAGTGGAATTCGAAGTCGGAAGCGGGGCGTCCGCTGCCGATCTGGACGACGCGATCCGCACCGGTTCGGCGGTGGTTCTCGCCACCGGAAGCCTGCCCAGGCCACCGGCGTTCCCGGTGTCGGACGAGACGCAGACCCTCACTGCATCCGACGTCCTCGGCGGTGCCGTCCTGCGCGAAGGGCCACTTGTTCTGTTCGATCCGGTGGGCGGACCCGTCGCCGTCGCGCTCGCCGAGCGGCTCGCAGCGCAGGGGCGCGAGGTGAGCATTCTGACTCCCGACGCCGTGGCGGGTTCGCGGCTCGGAATGTCGGGCGATCTCGCCGATGCCAATGCGCGTCTGCAACGGGCAGGAGTCATTCGCCATCTCGACAGCAGCGTGGTGTCGGTCGACAGCGCGGGACTGCACGCGCGGAACCGATACACCGGGGAGGACACCACGGTGGCCTGCGCTGTTCTCGTCGACTGCTCTCATCGCCTGCCCCACGACATCCTGTCCCGGCCGGGCACTGTCGCCGCCGGTGACTGTGTGGCTCCCCGAACCGTCCTCGAGGCTGTCCGGGAAGGGCGGCTGGCCGCTTACGCCGTCGCCACCCGCGCTCGGTCCACGCTCACGCACAACCTGTTCGCACTCGTCAACGAAAGATAGGACAATTCCACCATGGGACAGTTCGACGGCAAGGTCGCGTTCATCACCGGGGCTGCCCGGGGTCAGGGCCGGACGCATGCGGTGCGACTGGCGCGGGAAGGGGCGTCGATCATCGCCGTCGACATCTGCGGGCCGGTGTCGGACTTCAACACCTACGTGCCTGCCACCGCGGAAGACCTTGCGGAGACGGTGCGCCTGGTGGAATCCGAGGGCGGCAAGATCATTGCGGAGCAGGCCGACGTCCGCGACAGTGCGCGCCTGAAGGCAGTGGTCGACCGGGGTGTCGAGCAATTCGGCAGACTCGACATCGTGGTCGCCAATGCCGGGATCTGCAACTGGAACCGATTCTGGGAAATGCCCGACGAGCAGTGGGAAACCCTGATCGATGTCAACCTCACCGGAGCGTGGAAGACACTGAAGGCCGCCGTGCCCGCGATGATCGACGGCGGCAGGGGCGGCTCCATCATCGTGGTGAGTTCGGTTGCGGGTATCAAACCCCTTCCCGGTCAGGCGAACTATGCAGCGTCCAAGTTCGGGCTCGTGGGCCTCACGCAGATCGCCGCGAAAGAACTGGGTGAATACAAGATCCGCGTCAATTCCATTCACCCGTACGGTGTCAAGACGCCGATGGGCACCGACCCGGGCAGTCTCGTGATGCTCGAGAAGCACCCCCACTACCTGTCGAGCTTCGGAACGATTCTCACCGATCATCCGCTCGCCACCACCGACGACATCACCGACGCGGTGCTGTGGCTCGCCGGAGACGGTTCGCGGACGGTGACGGGCAGCCAGGTCGCCCTCGACATGGGCAACACCAAGGTGTGAGCGCCGCGTACAGGCATCTGTTCACCCCGCTGCGGCTGGGGCCTCTGACCCTGCGCAACCGGGTGGTCTTCTCCGCGCACCTCACCGGCTACGCCGTCGACGGACTGCCCACCGAGCAGCATGCCGCCTACTATGCGGCGCGGGCACGGGGTGGGGCCGGCTTGATCATCTCCGAGGAGCACGCCACCCATCCCGGGGACTGGCCCTACGAGAAGGTGATCGCGGGGTACCGGGCGGAGGTGATTCCAGGATATCGGCGCATCACCGAGGCCGTACACGAGCACGACGTGCCGATCCTGGCCCAGATCAACCACAACGGTGGTCAGGGGTCGAGCATGTACTCGCGACAACCGTTGTGGGCACCGAGCGCCGTACCCGACCCCCTGTTCCGCGAAGTACCGAAGGCCCTGGACCTCAGGGAGATCCGGACTCTCGTCGAGGGCTACGCACACGTTGCGGATCAGTGTGTCCGCGGCGGTTTCGACGGAATCGAACTGCAGTGTTCGCACTCGTCGCTCGTGCGCAGTTTCCTCGCCCCCGCCACCAATCAGCGGAGCGACCGGTACGGCGGCATGCTCGGGAACCGCGCGCGGTTCCTTCTCGAGGTGCTCGCCGCCGTCCGGGCCGCGATCGGCCCGGAACGCGCGCTCGGCGTTCGGCTGGCGGGGGAGGACCTGTTCGACGGCGGTGTCCGGCTCGACGAGGCTGTCGAGGTGGCCGCGCTCGTCGAGGCAAGTGGGCTGGCCGACTACATCAACACCTCGATCGGCATGGCAACCGAGACGCTCCACATGATCGAGGCATCCATGGCCGTGCCCCGCGGGTACTCACTGTTCGTCCCGAATGCTATTCGGCAGCGGGTCGGTTTGCCGGTGATCGGCGTCGGCCGGTTCACCGATCCGCGCCAGGCCGATCAGGCTCTGGCAGAGGGACACTGCGATCTGATCGGGGTGGTGCGAGGACAGATCGCCGACCCCGGCTTCGCATCGAAAGCCCTTGTCGGCGAAGAGGACCGGATCCGGACGTGTCTGTCCTGCAACCAGGAATGTATCGGCCGGATGGGCCTGGGCCGGTGGCTCGGCTGCGTCGTGAATCCTCGCGCGGGCCGCGAGTCCGTCGCGCTGCCCGAACCGAGAGTCCGCGGCCGGCGGCTGGTGGTGGTCGGTGGTGGTCCCGCCGGGCTGAAGGCCGCGGCGACAGCTGCGGGGCGGGGTCACGAGGTGACGCTGTACGAGCGAGAGAGGGTGGTCGGGGGACAGGTGCGCACGGCTGCGACGGTGCCGGGCCGGGGCGAGTTGTTCAGCCTCGTCGGGAATCTCGAAGCGGAATGTGTTCGGCTCGGTGTCGATCTTCGGACCGGAGTTGCGGTGACGGCGGAGATGATGGAAGGCGATCGCCCCGAGGTCGTGGTGCTCGCGACAGGCGCGCGTCCCCTGCGGCCGCCGTGGGCAGGGTCCCTGAAGCGCGTGGTGGACGTGCGCGATGTCCTCGAGGGCAGAGCGCACCCGTCGGGGGCGGTGCTGGTGGTCGACGAACTGGGCTTTCATCAGGGCACGTCGGTGGCGGAGTTTCTCGCGGACAGCGGATGCGCCGTCACGATCTGCACGCCCGGCCTGATCGTGGGGCAGGACCTGGGGATCACCCTGGACTTCGAGGGATGGAACGCGCGGGCCCACCACAAGGGCATCACGCAGGTGCCCGACGTGGTGCCCGGCAGCTGCGTGGCGGACGGAAACCGGGTCGCGGTGACTCTGCTGCATCATCCCACCGGACGGACGAGCGTGCTCACCGTCGACTGGGTGGTGGCCGCCGTTCATCAGCAGCCGGAGGACGAGCTCTGGAAACAATTGTCCGGCAGTGGAATCGAGATTCATCGCGTGGGGGATGCGCTGTCCCCTCGGCGGGCACATGCCGCAGTGATCGAGGGGGAGCGGGTCGCGTTGTCGCTGTAGTGCGCAGTACGGCAGCAGGTGACCCGTGTCTCGCCTGAAGAGGTGCCTGCGTGCCCACCGTGCGGAGCCGATCGGCTCACGTCACCTAGCATCAGGGGATGCCAACTTCCGGAGGTCTCGAGGACCTCGTGTGGACCGAGGTGGACCGCGAGTCGGCTACGGTGGCGGTGCCGGTCGGTTCTCTCGAGCAACACGGACCGCACCTGCCACTCGACACGGATACGGCCATCGCGGTCGCGGTCTCCCGTGCTCTGCCCGGAGTGCTCGTGGCACCTGCGATCGCCTACGGTGCGAGCGGTGAACACGAGGCTTTCGCGGGGACCGTGTCCCTCGGTGCCGAGGTTCTCGAGACCGTGCTCGTCGAGTACGGGAGGTCGGCCTGCAGATGGGCCGAGCGCGTGGTGTTCGTCAATGGGCACGGCGGCAATGGCCAGGCATTGGTCAAGGCTGCCGCCTTGCTGCGATACGAGGGCCGCGACGTCGCCTGGGTGCCGTGCATGGTACCGAATGCAGACGCTCACGCGGGCCGAACGGAAACGTCCCTGTTGCTGCATCTTTCGCCGAGCCGAGTGTTGTGGGACCGGGCGGTTGCCGGTAATACCGAACCTGTCGAGAGGTTGATGCCAAGACTGCGCAAAGGCGGTATGGTCGCCGTGTCGGCCAACGGCGTGCTCGGTGACCCGACCGGCGCAACGGCCGCGGAAGGGGCGCAGCTGTTCGGCGAGCTCGTCGAACGCGTGACCAAGGCACTGGCCCGGTGGCAACCGGGCCCCGACGGCAGGCTCCGGTGGGATCCGGGCGCCGATGGGAGGCTTCGATGACCCGTACGGGCATCCACAAGTGGCCGCGGCCGAACCTCGAGAAGGACATGTTCACTACTTTCCTGCACGCCCTGGCAGCTGATTCTCGGCATCCCGTGCCGGCACACGTCGACCCACCTACCATCGACTGATGCGCCAATCTCGACTTCCCGACGGATTCGGGATACGAATCGACCCCAAGGTGCGCGCATATTCCGGAGGCCGAGTCCTCATCGGAGGGTCACCCACGCGGATGTTGAAGCTGGCACCTACCGCGGTGGCGATGATCGGCGACGGATTCCTCGAAGTGGTCGACCCGCAGTCCGCGGCGGTCGCTCGCCGGCTTCTCGATTCCGGAGTGGCAAACCCGCGCCCGATGAGCACGCCGTCCCCCCGGGATGTCACGGTTGTCATTCCCGTCCGAAACAACGCCTCCGGGCTCCACCGGCTGCTGGCCTCGCTGCGTGGTCTCGAAGTAATCGTCGTGGACGACGGCTCGGACGTCCCGATCGTGGCGCCCGCGTTCGAAACCGGTTGTGGCCGCATTACCGTGCTCCGTCACGAGACGGCCAGGGGCCCGGCCGCGGCGCGAAACACCGGTCTGCGGTCCGCCACAAGTCCGTTCGTGGCCTTCCTCGACTCGGACGTCCTTCCCCGGACGGGGTGGATCGAAGTGATGCTCGGCCACTTCAGCGACCCCGCGGTCGCGCTCGTCGCCCCGCGCATCGTGGCGCTCGAGCCCGATGCGAGCACCCTGGCCCGGTACGAGCACGCCCGTTCGTCCCTCGATCTGGGACGGAAGGAATCCGCGGTGCAGTCCGGCGGACCGGTCTCCTACGTCCCGAGCGCGGCGATGATCGCCAGACGCGAGGTACTGGCGGAGTTCGGCGGATTCGACGAGTCCATGCACGTGGCCGAGGACGTCGACCTGTGCTGGCGATTGCAGGAGGCGGGGTGGCGCCTCCGGTACGAACCGGTGGCTCACGTGGCTCACGACCACCGGGTGACATTCACACGGTGGTTCGACCGCAAGATGTTCTACGGAACCGGCGCCGCGCCGCTCGCCGCGCGACACACGGGGATGGTCCCGCCGCTGTCGATGTCGCCGTGGACGCTCTTCGCCTGCATCGCGGCGGGAACATGCACTCGACTCGGACTGCTCGGCGCTCTCGCGACGCTCGCCATGATGGTTCTGCGGCTGCGCCGGATGTTCACCGGTCTCGATCAGCCCACCCGGATCGCGGCCATCCTCGCCGCGCAGGGTTTCGTGGGTGGCGTCTGGCAGCTGGCTTCGGCCATGTGTCGGCACTATTGGCCCATCACGTTGCTGGCGGTGGTGTTGTCGAGACGGATCCGGCGCATCGCGCTCGCGGTCGCCGTGGCCGAAGGCGTCGCCGACTGGACAACCCATCGCGAGCCAGGCGGCCTGGGTCCGGTACGGCACATGGTGTTCAAGCGCATCGACGACGTCGCGTACGGGGCGGGGCTCTGGAAGGGTGCTCTTGCCGCGCGTGACCTCGACGCACTGAAGCCGCGGCTGAAGTCATAGTGGCGGAACCTCTTCGGTCAGCCGATGTGGTTGTGGTCGGTGGCGGGTCGAGCGGGTGTGTGGTTGCCGCCCGGCTCAGTGAGAATCCGGACAGGTCGGTACTGCTCCTCGAATCCGGACCGGGCTACGACGAGGTCGAGGAGCGCCCCGTACTCGACTACCGCACCCTTCCGATCGGGCCGGGAAGTGCGTATGCGGCGACCTACGACGTGGAGCCGGCACCCGGCAGGCGTTCGGACATCGTGCGCGGACACGTCCTCGGCGGCTCGGGGGCGGTGAACGGGGCCTATTTCATCCGCGCCACAGCGGCGGACTTCGGGCGGTGGCCGGCCTCGTGGTCGTACGACACGGTGCTTCCCTACTTCCGGAAACTCGAGACCGATGCCGATTTCCACGGTCCGGCGCACGGCGCGGACGGGCCGATGCCGGTGTCTCGGCAGGGGCCCGGGTCGTGGAGTCCGATCAGTGCGGCATTCCGTCAGGCGGCGCTCGACGCGGGATACCCGGAGGAGCCGGACAAGAACGACGGTGGCGCCGGCGGTGTGGGGCCGGTCCCGCTCAACATCGGCGGCGGGCGCCGGGTCAGTACGGCCACGGCATATCTGCAGCCCGCGCGCGGCCGCGCGAACCTCACGGTCGAGACCCGCTCGCATGCTGTGCAGATCGTCCTCGCGGGCGGTGCCGTCACCGGCGTCGAGGTGGAAACGGGCGGAGTCCGACGCATCATCCACACGCGGCGAGTGGTCCTCGCCGCCGGTGCCGTCGAAACGCCAATACTTCTCCTGCACTCCGGTATCGGTCCGGCCGAGCATCTGCGGGACAACGATATTGCGGTGGTGCACGACGCTCCCGGGGTGGGCACCGACTTCAGTGATCATCCGGAAGTGGCTCTGCCCTATCGCGTCCGGGGACATCTGCCGCGCAGTGCCACGAGTCCGGTGGTCGAGATGGCTCTCGACATCGGCAACCTCGAGATCCGTCCGTACACAGCGCCGTTCGACGTACTCGTCCCCGGGTCCGGTCATTGCGACCCGATACTCGGTGTGGGACTGATGGTCTCGGAATCCCGTGGAGACATCCGGCTGACGTCGGGCCGCCGGCGGGATCATCCGAGGATCGAATACCGCTATGCGCACACGGCATCCGACCGCAGGGCGTTGCGAGAAGGTGTGGCGACAGGTCTGGAACTCCTGCGATCGGAAGCGCTGAGCGCGCTGGTGGAGCCGGCTTCGCTCGAGATATCCGATCGCTCTGTTCTCGCGCACCTCGGGACCTCGCTGCACCTGTGCGGCAGCTGCAGGATGGGTGATGCCGGTGACGGGAACTCCGTCGTCGACGAACACTGCGACGTGCGAGGAGTGGAGGGGCTCACCATCGCCGACACGTCGGTGATCCCGGTGGTGCCGAGCCGTGGTCCGCACGCCACGGCGGTGATGGTGGCCGAACGCGTCAGTGCGTTCCTGGCCGCTGAGGGAGGCGGCGCATCTCCCTCGGTGTGACCGGGGTTACAGTAGTGGGGACGCCGTGGAGGAGCCGTTCGATGCAGGATCAACCGCCCACAGGGGGCAACCCGTGGGTAGCCGTGCGCCCCGGAGACGACGTCGCTCTGCTTGCGCGACGAGTATCGTCAGCGCACCGATCATTCGTCGAGCGGTTGTACGTCGAGCGTTCCGCACCCGCAGGACCGGAGCCGGAGGCGGCAGGCAGCCCGATCCGGTCCGTGGTCCTCGATTCGTGGATGCGGAGCACCCGCCAGGGAGTCGACCCGGACGGTTCGGCTCGTCCGGTCGATCTGGCGGCGTCCGAACTCGGCGAGTACCGGGCTTCACACCCCATGTCGCTCATCCGCCCCGTGGTGCGCAAACTCCTCGTCGAGGACGCGGCCGACACCGGTCTGCTCGTCGCGATCACCGACGAGACGGGTCGGCTGCTCTGGGTCGAGGGTGACTCTTCGGCCAAGGACCGGGCGGTGGCGATGAATTTCGTCGAGGGCGCCGACTGGAGTGAAAACAGGGTGGGCACCAACGCGCCCGGGACCGCGATCGCGCTCGATCACTGCCTACAGATCTTCGGGGCCGAACACTTCAGCCGGTCGGTGCACGAGTGGAGTTGTTCGGCGGCGCCGGTCCATGACCCGTCCACCGGCGCGATCGTGGGGGCGATCGACATCACCGGCGGGCCCCGGGTGGCCGTGCCCGAGGTGCTCTCGCTGATCCGGGCAACCGTGGCGGCGGCCGAGGCGGAATTGCGGCTGCATCTGCTGCGATCGCCGAGCTCGATGGTCGCCACCACCACCCCGCGGCTGCAGGTGCTGGGATCGGGACGTCCTGTACTGCTGCGTGGGGGCACGCGAAACCCGCTGTCGCAGAGGCATGCCGAGATTCTCCTTCTCCTGGCCGAGCATCCGGAGGGGCTCAGTGCGGACCGTCTCGCCGTCCTCCTCGACGAGAACGAGTTGGATGCAGTGACCATCCGTGCCGAAATGTCGCGGCTACGCAAGGTTTTCGGATCGGACAACATCGGCTCGCGTCCGTATCGACTGCTGACGGATCTGGCGTCGGACGCAGCGCAGGTCCGCGGTGCACTCGACCGGGGCGAACTCGCCGTAGCTCTCGACATCTACTCGGGCCCGGTGCTGCCCGGGTCCGAGGCGCCCGGGGTGGTGGAAGTGCGCGATGCGCTGCGCGCCCGCGTGCAGGCGGCACTGTTGCGGGAGGGCGATTCGCGCCTGCTGGCCCGGTGGACCACCTCGGTCGACGGCCGCGAGGATGTCGCGGCATGGGAAGCGTACCTGGCCGGTCTCGACGTCCGCTCGCCCCTGTACGCGCAGGTCAAATCCCGGATCGATCTGTTCGATCGGCAGTACGCAACGTAGTTGCAACGGTAGGTTTCATAGTGTTGTGAGTCACATCCGGAAAGTTCAGTTCCACGTTTACTGAGTTTCACGACACCAGGGAGTTATCGATGACCGTGTATGCCCGCCCGGGTTCGCCCGACGCCGTCATGTCCTTTCAATCGCGTTACGACAACTGGATCGGCGGCCAGTGGGTTGCGCCCGTCAAGGGCCAGTACTTCGAGAATCCGACACCCGTCACCGGACAGCCGTTCTGTGAGGTCGCGCGTTCGACGTCCGAGGACATCGAACTGGCACTCGACGCCGCCCACGCCGCCGCACCCGCCTGGGGCAAGACGTCGGCGGCCGAGCGCGCCATCATCCTCAACAAGATCGCAGACCGCATCGAGGAGAACCTCGAGTCCATCGCGCTCGCCGAAGCGTGGGACAACGGCAAGCCGATCCGCGAGACCCTGAA
>NZ_JBAQEO010000077.1:0-3165 GCF_049286785.1 Rhodococcus sp. (in: high G+C Gram-positive bacteria)
ATCCGCGAGATGTCCTTCTGTGTGGCTGAATCCGACCCTAGAGAAGTCCTATTCTTCCACTACGACAGGGCATTTCGCCTTTATGACACTCTCAGCCGCTCATACCAATCGGTGCTTCCAGGTTAAGTTAAGGCAGGTTGCTGCGGACTCGCATCTCCACAGTGGTGAACGACTGAACATCACCGTTCCGATCCCCAACGTTGAAGTCGCTGGCTTGGGGGATCTGAAACAGGGACATCTGAAAGTCGTCGATCTGTCCTGACGCGCTGATGGTCCTTAAGGATCTGCAGCGCGTTCGCCACGGCGTTTTACATTGCGGGGGTGAGGAAATGCGCGCCGGCGGCCGAGATCAAAGTTTGAGGCGGGTCAGCGCCGCCGAAACGCCCTGATGCTGCACGGCAGTTCAGCGCCCCACCCGGGCGGTCGGCACCCTCGACGCGCTGACCCGGTGCACAGGTTAGCGGCAAGTCTGGGCGAGTGGGAAGGCCGAAACACAGGGTTTACCTCGGTCGGCCGCTGGTTGTGGCGATCAACGAGATATATAGGACCTTTGCTGTCACGACATCTGTGGCGGTGCCGCAGTCACTCCTCCACGCCACATCCTGGACGCTCCTCGGCGTCCTCCCTTGCGCTTCGCCGGATGCTGCTCGAGGGTGGTGACCGGGACGGCCGTAGTTCGCTGGCGTAGTGCGCACGCATGCACGGGCGCCGGCCTCGTCACCACAGAGCAGGCAGCGGCGCGATCCACGCTCTGAGTGGACGACCCGCCCCACTGTTTTATCGCAGGTCGGAGCGCTGGCGTTTGAGCCCTGGTCAGCCCACCAGCGGCCTGAATTCGTGGAGGCTCAGCAGCTGCTGCACATACTGTCCTTCGGCCAGCGCGGTCACGGCGTCGAGCTTGGCCAACTCTCCGGTCCCGGCCGTCGCGATGTCGAGTTGCATCAACTCGGCGACCCGCTCCCGGATCTCTTGATGGATCACACGATCACCACCTCTGCACTGTGGGTGCCCCACCCGTGCCGACGTTGATTTGATCTGAATTGACGTCAGCGCCGGATCTCGAGCTTGTCGAGCCTGACGTCGACACCGGCCTTGCGTGCCTCGGCGATCCGATCGATCAGTGCGTAGGCGAAGCGGTAGTAGTCGATCTGCGAGGTGGGACTGTCGGGATGCGCCGTGTCGGCCGCAAGGAAAGTGCTCAGGTTTGCATGCGCGAGCTTCACGGCCTTGATGGCTGCGTCGTGCAGTTCGACGGGCGCAGTCTTCGCGGCGCATCGCTCTGACAGTCGGGTTTCGGCCCGGACAAGAGCGGCGCGGAGTACGGGAGTGACGCGCTCGATGACACTGTCAGGTGGCGGGGGAACACGGTTCACGCCGTCGCGGATCGCGTGGTCATCGTCCTGGGTGCTCATGGCCTTGATTCTCCTCCGGGCGCCCGGAGCGCGGAGATCACCGACATTCAACGGCAAGTTAGAAACTACGAAATATCGACTCTGACCTGCCATTTACTGCGCCCGTGGCAGGATTCGAACCTTTGGTGCGGGTTCACCGGAGGCGCGGATCGGCCCGGGGCGCCGACCACTACCGGGCAGGCCCGCTTGCCGGGTACTCGTCCGTGCATTGCCACCCTCACGCTCGACTCGGTGACGTCCCTCGCCGGTGCTGTCGCGTTCCAACTGTCGAGCATGTCGTTCAGCAGCGTGTTCGGGTCGGCGAAGTGCCCGTGGAACCCGCGTTTGGTGACGCCGACCCCCGACGCGAAGCATTCGACTCCGTAGATTCAGGAGCCGTGGGGAAATCGGTGAATTGCGAGGGCCCCAGCGAACCATCACCGGCGAGGTGCAGCCGCCGCCGTTTCCCGCGCTCCGTGGTTCCGTGCGCTGCGCGCGGCGACGGTAGCATCATCGCCATGACCGCGGACCTCGACCACCGCTGGCGACTTCTGACCGCAGAGCAGCAGGACCGACTGCGGGCCGACCCTGACGGACCGGTGCCACGTGAGCTCGTCCCCCGTCTCGAACAGTTGGGCCTGCTACCGCTCGAGTTCCCGACTGGTGAGGAGGGCCGCAGACTGCCGCCGCGGGTCGCACGGTTCATTGCAGACACCGCACGATGACATCCGCGGGAGGATCCTCGCGCTCGGCACCGAAGCCGTGTCACCACCTCACGCAACTGTCGGACGTCGTCAGGCACAGATAGGCGGCGCCGCGATGGTGCAGCGGCAGTGCGGGCGGGCGAGCAAAGGTCATCTACTCAATGACCGACCATGACGTGCAGAATCCGGGACTCACACTTGAGTGGGGCGGAAGTCGACCGAAATAGAACCACCGTATAGGTTCGCATGACCGTGCACGGCCCAGGCGGGCGGCTATCACTGCCCGATCAGCGTTCCTTCAGCCTCGAGGTGTACCGCTGGGCAATGTCGGCCGCGTCGTCGGCCATTACCAGGGCCCGCTCCACATCTGCCAGGGCATCGCGCGCGGCGTTGAGTGCCTCCGCAGCGGTGATCGGGTGCCCGAGTTTGTCGGTATCCAAGTCTACGGCGGTGAGCGCCTGATACCCGCGGGCGAGGTCGAGCACGATACGGCGAAGCGCGTGGAGGGTGTCCCGTGCGGTGCCCAACTGCTCGTCTAGGTCGGCGGCCGCGGTCACTGGCCGGTCCCCTCGTTGTCCACCATCTCCTCATCCTTCCCTGGCGGTCCGACACGATAGATGTCTCGCCTGGACTTGTTCCGGCACGGACCGTTTCTGAGCCTAGAGCTGCTCGGATCGCTTACGAGCGAGTTCGGCACGAACCGTGTCGTAGGTGAGTGAGGGTCTTCCCGAATCGGCGTGTGGCACGCCGTCACGCTCGAGCTCCTCCAGGAACTCCTCGAGCCGTTCCGTAGTCCATTTCTCCAGTCCGGCGACACGGCGGTTGTCAGGCATGGCCTCCACTATCCGCTCCCGTCCGAAGTTCGTCGCGCCGAGGATCCGCCGAAGTGCATGTCGGTTTGAGGAGCGGACTGCACGGTTTCGTCAGCGTTTCCCGCCTAGTGCCAATACCGTTCAGTTAGCCGGTGAGAATCGTGCATTCCGGAGGGCGTGTGGGTTGCGGATGATGTTGGTGGTGTGAGCGTTTCGCTGCCCATTTGAGGACCTTACGTTTGACGACGCGCGGGTTGG
>NZ_JBAQEO010000078.1:0-13416 GCF_049286785.1 Rhodococcus sp. (in: high G+C Gram-positive bacteria)
ACCTACGAGATGCCCTTCGGGATGGTTGAAAAGGTTCTGTGAGAAGTCCAATTCTTCCACCACGACAGGGCATTTCGCCGTTACGACACGCTCACCGACCCAACCGAATCGGTGCATCCAGGTTAAACAGGACGGCTATCTCGGATCTGTCGCTTGGTGACCACACGATCGGAGCTTCCACCTCCGCCGTGCTCTAATGGGTCGGTGATGACCTTGACGCAGCTCTGGTGGCCGTACTCCTAGCCGAACTGGTCGCCGAGGGCGAGCCCAACGACGACGCACGCGACATCCTCGCACCTTGGTTCAAGGCACTCACGCTCGCGTACTCCACACTCCGAGAGCGGCAGGAAAGCGGAGTGGATCTGTGCGCTCGGTGCGGTACCCCCGAAACGCTGCGCGTCATCGAAGGCGACTTCGTGTGCAGCATGTGCGTCGAACAGGGGGAACCGCAGTACATCTGCCGGTACCCTGCGACGGGGACGCGCGCCCAGAATGCTTGGTTGCTCTACCTGGACCGACGGGGACTATTGCGAGGGCTGTGAGTGTTACCGACTCGTGCAGGAGAACATATGCGGCACGGACGGGTGCGAGAACAGCCTGGAAGATGGTGAGGGTTACGACGGGATGTGCGGTGATTGCGCGGACCGACGCGAGTACGGAACCGGCAGGGACTGCCCGCACCCGCGGAGCGCAACATACCTGGACGCCGCCGGTTCGATGCGATGACGCCATCGACGTAGCGTGGTACTGATTGCCCCCTGAAGCCGAGAGTCAGTGCCCCGCACTCGGAGGTGTCGTTCCCTGAAGCTGCGCCTGGCGGGGGTGCTACCCGGCCGCGACCGATGTGTTGGCCCGGGCGGGACCGAATATCGCGACGCCACGGGCGGCTACCGCTCGGGCGTTGTCACGCAGGACGATGCGGGTGTTGCCGATGGCGTGCACCTGGGCGTCGCCGTGGGCGTGGACGGCGGCATGATCGTAGGCGTAGACGGTGGCGTTCTCGCCGGCGGCAACCTGCGCGTGATCCATGGCGGAAACGACGGCACGGTTGTGCGCGCTGACCCGGGTGCGATCGAAGGCGTCGACGGTCGCAGCGGTGTAGGCGTGGACGCAGGTGTGCCCGAACAGTTGGGCGAAGGCGCCGCCGGTAACCACGATGACCGGCCCGTGTTCCTCCGACCGATCTGCGGCATCGGTGATCTGCACGCGGGACGCACCTTCGATCCGGAGAGTGACCCCGTCCGGAAGGTCGTACAGTTCGACGATAACGTCGGGTGAGCTGTCGAGAACCACGGTTTTTGCACTCGCAGCCAACCGGGTCTGCACGTCGTCCACAGTCCGGCAGGGTGTGCGACGTTGCGCGGACGCGGATCTCGTGGCCTTCATAGCGTCAATCTAACCCGGCGACTGCACTTCTTCCGTCTGGTCGTGGTGGTGTCACGGGGTGGCGACGAAAATTCCGTGGTTTGCAAAGGCGGTGCCACCGCCGTCTCGGTGCGACCGCACTCATCCGGATTGATGGCGGCGGCGATTGCCGTTTGTCGTTTGCATGGCGGAGTGCATGTGCCCCGCTGGGTCGCGGCGTCAGCGTCGTCCACGGGGAGAGCCGAACGGTGCCGTTGCGCCCGCAGGGTGGGCTGGCCGCTGAAGACTGGCGCCGATGACTGCGGGCGAAGTCGATGCCCGCGTGCCGCGCGGTGATCGCTTCGGAGCCGAGCAGGTCATCGTGATGGCGGCGGAGTCGAGCAGGTATTCCTGCTCGTGAAGTTCGGCGCTTCGAAAATGGTGGTCAGTGCTCTCTGGGGCCTGCGGCCCGCTGGCACGCCGGTCAGGGCAGCTGCTTGCGTGGGTCGGGGAAGCCGAGGGAGGTGTATCCGGGCGCGCGTTTGCGTAGGGAGGAGGCGAGGACGGGGGTGAGTTCGTCGTGGTAGTCGTGGACGGTCGCGGTGGTTTTGCCGGGGTGCGCTCGGGTGATGCGTCCGACGTATTGGACGAGGCGGCCTCTGAACGAGACGGGGGCGGCGAGGAACAGGGTGTCGAGGGCGGGGCAGTCGAAGCCTTCGCCGATGAAGGAGCCGGTGCCCAGGATCAGCAGCGGCGGCTGGTCGGGCCGATGGGTGGCGAGGTCGTGGGTGATCCGTTGGCGTCCGCGTGCTTTCATGCCCCCGCGGAGGGTGATCGGGGTGCATCCGGCGTCGGTCAGGGCTCGGCTCAGGGCGTTGAGGTGGTCGACCCAGGTGGTGAGTACCAGGATGTTGGCGCCGTTGTGGTGGGCGGCGAGGATGTCGGTGGTGATCTGGTGTAGTCGGTCGTCGTCGGCGATCAGAGTGCGGTAGATGGCGGCGATTCCGCCGGGCTGGGTGGGGTCGGCGTCGCCGGTGTAGCGGAATCGGGTGGGGTGCAGGTGCGCGGCGGGGTGGGGGACGGTCGCATCCGTTGCGGCGGTGGGTAATTCACCGGCGGCGGGGACCTCGAGGGTGTGGCGGTGGGTGCCGAGTTGGTGGTAGATCAGGTCGTCGAGCCGGTCGCGTCGGTAGGGGGTGGCGGTCAGGCCGAGCCAGTATTTCGCGGGGACACGGTCGAGGACGTCGGAGAACGCGGACGCGGCGACGTGGTGGCATTCGTCGACGATGACGAAGCCGTAGCGGCCGGTCAGCTCGTCGACGTTGCCGCGGCGGGCCAGGGTGGGCAGCAACGCGATGTCGATGATGCCGGTGGTTTTCGTTCGGCCGCCGCCGATCTGTCCGCACTTGATGTCGAGATGGGTGCGCAGCCGGGCTCGCCACTGGTCGGCGAGGGCCTTGCGGTCGACCAGGATCAGCGTCGTCGTGGCCCGGGAGGCGATCGCGGCGCACGCGATGACGGTCTTTCCGGTTCCGGGTGGCGCGATCAGCACCTCGGTGTCTTGGGCGACGAGTTCGCGCGCTGCGACCTGCTGTTCGGGCCGCAGCTCGGTGGCGAGGCGGAAGTCCTGCGGTGTTCCGGCGACGCGCTGGTCGTCGATGTGCAGGGTGCTGCCGGCGGAGTCGACGAGGGTGGTCAACAGGGGCAGCAGGCCGCGGGGGAGGACGAGGTCGCCGTCGACGGTTTCGTCGTAGCTGCACAGGAATCGTGGTGTGTCCCAGGTGCTGCGGTGTGCCCGTTGGCGGGCGTGGAACTCGGGGTTCGGGATGGACGCGGCGTGTTTGACCGCCGAGATCCCGGCCGGTCCGAGATCAGCGGCGGTCAGTTGCATGCGGGCGGCGAACGATGCCCGGATAACTGGGGCGGGCCGCGGCACGATCGTGGTCGAGGTCGGTAGCTGCAACCGGCGGACCTCGTGGCCCGTTTTCGGTGCAGGCAGGCGTGTGGCGGCGGCGGTGACCTCGTTCGCGGACAGGCGGGCGACGGACGACAGGTAGGCCCATTGGTCGTCGAACGGTTCGAGGGTGGCCGGGTCGAGGAACACGGTGGTCCCGTGCCGGCGGCGGGTTCCGTTGAGCGGGGCGGCGATCAGGTTCCCCATCCCGCGCCCGGTGTGCACGTCCTGGGACGGGAACAGCCGGTCATAGCTGGTCAGGCTCATGTTGCCGCGCAGCCGGATCGCCTCGCCGAGCAGGCTGGTCGCGATCCGACGTGCGAGCGCAGCCGGGGTGGGGTGAGCGAAGAAGATCCACACGTGCGCGCCGCGGCCGGACTGCGATACCTCCAATGCCGCGGGTAGCGTGTTCGCGCGGGCGGCCTTGAGGTAGGCGAGGGCGTCGAGCAGGGCGGTGTCCTTGTCGAAATCTGCGCTCACCCACCAGCAGGTGTCGTCATCGCTGAGGGGGTAGAGCCCGATGTGGTGCTCGCCGCGCAGGTGCTTGGCGACGACCTCGGTGGTCAGCGGCAGATAGGGTGCGTCGGCTCTGCTCATGCCCTTGACCCAGCGGCCCTCGATGGCAGGCATCCATCCCGACCTGCCGTCCCGGCGGTTCTCCCATCGAACTGCGTAAACATCGGTGCGGCATCGAAACAGGTCGGCGAAGAACCGGACCTTCTCCTCCGGTGCGGATCGCATGTCCACCGGCGCTCCCGGGGCTCCGGTCAGCGCGGCCTGATCCGGATCGGCGGCGCGGGCCTGCTCCTCGGTCAGTTCCAGCAGCCGCCGCAACCGCGCATTGTCCGCTCGCAGGGTGTCCAGTTCTCCCGGATAGCGTTCCTCCACGGTGCCAGTGTGCGATGCACCGGCCCGACCGGTCGACCCGAACGATCGTCCAGGCAGGTGGCAGTCGGTGTGGCCGGGGTTCGAGGTCGGCGGCGCCCCCGGCAAGCACCTTGGCGGCGTCGCGGTGGTGACCTGGTCGGTGCTGGCACCACTGTTCGAGCGCGTGCTCGCCGACACCTCTGGTGCGGGAGGGAGCCGGCGGCACCGGCCGGGTTCGGGAGCGTGAACGGGTACCTCGGGCGGGGCCAGCCCGACCGATGTGTTGCGGTTGGCAGGGTCGTCGCGGCCGGGGACGAGGGCCCTCTGTCATGACCTGTGCGTCCGGTGTCGGTGAGCAGGAGCGACGACCACACGACGGGCACGGCTTGTTTCTGGTGGTGGTGGTTTCTGTAAAAAACGTGAATCATCGTCGGAACGGTTTGTGCCTGTCCCGGATCTTGTCGGTCATCGGACGAGATGGCGGGGTCGGGGCCGCGACCGGGCGACTACACCGAGGCCCTGCCCTCGTGGTGTTGCGTCCCCGCTCAGGGCGGGTTCGGCCCGGGCAGGGCATAGCCGAGTTTCAGCAGGGCCCTGCGGAACTTCGGTTCGTGTTCGAGTGGGACCGCGAGGTGGCGGTCGCCTACCAGGCGACACAGCTTCCGGAGGGTGCGGTCGCGGGTGACGAGTGCGGCCAGTGCCTCATCGGCGCATTCGATCACCCGGGCGTGACCGAGGTCGGTCAGCTGGGTGGCGCGTCGGGTGATGTCATCGATGAGGGTCGTCAGCGAGCTGGGCAGCTCATGGTTGGTCCGCTGGGCCAGGAAGGTGATGAGGTCCTCGAGGGTGCGATCGGTATCGATCGCAGACAACAGACCCGCGGCGGTGATGGTCCAGACCCTGTCCGCGGTGTGCTCGGCGTAGCCGGACAGCAGAAGCTGATCACCGGGGGGCACGGTTCCGGTGGCGACGACGTCGAGATTGGGCAGGACCTTCAGCACCGCGGTTGTCTTGTCGTCGGTGGGCGGGTGGTAGGTGTCGGTCAGGCCGATGGCGTAGCAGCCCAGGTCGGTGAGCCGGATCGCCTGCAGTCCGTCGTACCTGCTCAGCGCGTCCAGATCGTCGCCGCCCCAGTTGCCGTGGAAGTCCGATCGGGCACCGGTGGGGTGGAGGTAATCGAGGTCGAGCAGTCCCAGCGTGCCGGCGTACTCGAACAGCACCGCGGCCGTGTAGCGGCCCTCCAGGATCTCCCACCGGTGGTAGCCGTCGTAGCCCAGACTGCCGTACTGGGAGTCGACGAGATAGAGCTTCCACAGCGCCATCTCGCTGCGGGCGACGGTGGGACTCATCCCTTTCCGTCGCATGGTCGTGAACAGGGAATCCACGCTGATCCACTCTCCGGGTGGGCAGCTTGCCAATGCCTGCGCGACCGTCTGTCGGCGATTCTTGGCCGAGGTGAGGACATTGCGTGCGCGCTGGCCCTTGATCTGCTCGACTCGGCTGAACTCGTCGATCACCGCGTGGGTGAGCCAGCGCTGCCACAGTTGCCGGATGACCTCGGCCGGCGGCCGACGCAGGGCGGCGCGGCCCTTGGGGGTCAGCTGGAGGCGCCCGCCCGCGATCGTGGCGAGTCCACCGGCCTGGATGATCAGCGGCCACGCGAACGACGCGATCGGGTCGTCAAGGTAGAAGTCGCCGTGCGCGAGCTGCGAGCCCACGGCGGCGACCGTCGCCGCGGAGGGGCGGCGGGTCTTCTCGCTGCACCGCAGTTCACCCGCCGCGCACAGCTGCAGCACCGTGTGCAGGTTCAGTGAGGCCTCCTGCCCTGTCGCCCGTATCCGGTGCTCCCCGACCGCGCTCAGGGGTCCGGTGTCGCCGGTGTGCACACTCATGTCCTCACCTACCCCAGCCAGTGACGGTATGCCTCGATCCACTCCGTACCGGTGGGCGGAGGCGTCGGCAATGGCAGATCGAGGAGGGGGATGCGCTGTCGCGACCGGCCACGGGCGCAGATCACCACGATGTGTTCGTCGGCGAGGTCGATGCCGGACACGGTGACATCGGTCCCCAACACACATGTCTGGAACGGCAGTTCGAGATGCTCGTCGAGCATGGTGTAGAAACCCGTGACGCATTCGCTGTCGTTGTAGCAGTCGACGGTGGCCTCGGCCACCAGGGCCTCGAGCGTCGCACGATTCGGTGACCTCACCGCGCCGAGGATAGCCCGACGCCAACCAGGCGTCCGGCCCGGTCCGCACCAACGGTGCCACCCCGGCCGACTGATGGCGGCGTATGGTTCACGCCAGCTCCCATGGTCCCGGCCGTTCTCCACGACACAGCGCTCGCTCAGGTGGGGGATGCTTCCCGGCGCGCCACCAGTGTCGGGGAAGCTGATGGCGCTGCTGATGTGCGTCACCTGGTTGCACCCGCTGGTTGGGGGTGCCGAAATTGTGGGCTCAGTCATTCGATCGGCGGTGCGCCGCTGTGGTGGAGAGGCCGTCCCCGAGATGCTGGTTGGGTAGTCGCTCGCTGGCCTCGCTGCGTGGGCGGGGGTTAAGCCAGGGTTAAGCCTGGAGTGGGAACATTGTGGACTGTGAGGGCCCCGAGGACGTGATGCCACTGATGGTGATGACGGCGTTACTCGGCGGAGGTGTCGTGTCTCGGCGATGACGTGGACGACGCTCGCGGATCCGTGTTTTCCTACTCGGCGACGTTTGCTCGTTGTGGGCCGTCGGATGCCACCCGCTGGTGCCGGACCTCGGCCTCTGCGTCGATCAATGACGCGGGACGACTGCCCGGTTCGCCCGTTGGCGGGTGTCATTCGGGGAGTTGCCGGCGGATGACGTCCGCCATACCCGGAATGGTGAACGTGATGCGGCCTGTTCAGGTGACGGATCAGGTCTTTCCTGATGACGGTGTTTCGTATGTCGCCGACCGCCGTGGTGACGACACCCATGGCGGCGATGACGTTGCCGGATCGGGGTTCTCTTCACCGAGCGCGGGCGCGCATGTTTCTGCATTCCGCGGTCGCTGACTCGATACCAACTGGAGGGGAAGGAGCCGTCGTCGAGGGCGCGGCGTCCGTCATCGACCGCAATGTGGGCGCCGGCCTGGCGGAAAGGGCCGCGCTTCGCTCGAGCGCGGGCGCGGGCGCGGGTCGAGATTGCTATCGCCGAGGCGGCCGGCGTGGATCCGCGCCACGAGATCGATCGCGCACGCCGCCCGGGTCTGACGCCGTGGGGCACAACCGACGAGGTAGATCGGAGCGGTCGTTGCGGCCCCCGGCGGCGGGGAGTCGCCACCGATGCGCAGCGGCCGGGGAGTCAGCAGCTCGCGATCTGGTAGCCCGGAAACCGGAATCGAGCAGACGAATCGCCACAAGACGTGCCTTATCGAAACAGGTTTCATTACCGCTGGTAACCCTGCCGCTGCCTCGGCTCGGCTTCGGACTCCCGAAGCTGTCCAGGGCGACATGTAGCTCGATGAGATGAGAATGCTGCAATGCAATGTCGTGCTGCATCGCGCCACCCCGCAGGCGCCCGAGTCCGGCGACTCTAATGTGCACACCAGTGCACAAGCGAGCTAAGATGTGCATATGTGGTCGTTGGAGAATGTGGATTCGCTCGACGCGCTGCTGGCCAAGCATCACGTCGACCTCACCGCCCGCGAGATGCTTCGCGAACTCGACGCTGCGCTCACCGCGGTACCCGCCGCGTCGGACACGTTGTCGGCCGGAGAGATTGAGTTCCTCCGCGCGCACGCCGGCGAGGGCGTCGGCGAAGTCCTCGACCAGTGGTCGCCGGTGGCCGAGATCCGCGCTCGCGCGGTGGAGATCGCGCGGCAAACCGTGACGGCGCTCGCGGATTCGCTGGATATCAAGGAGGCAGCGGAGCTGCTCGGCATCGACAGGTCGGTGGTGTCCCGGCGGCTCACCGCGCGCACGCTGTGGGCGTTCGATCTGCACGGGCATCGCCGCATCCCCCGATGGCAGTTCGTCGGCGACGATGTCTTGCCGGGGCTCAGCGCTGTCGTGGAGGCCATCCCTTCGATGGCCAGCCCCGTGTCGGTGGCCGCGCTCATGCACACCCCGCAACCCGACCTCGGCGACCGGACCCCGCTCGAGCATCTGGCCGCGGCGGCGGACCCCGCACCGGTGGTCGCACTCCTGGAATCCCTCGACACCTGGTGAGCGGTCGGAACCCGAAGACCCCGCGGGCACCGCGGACGCCGCTCACCTTGAATCCGGAGGACATCCTGGCCTACGACGGTGTTCTGTGGCGGATCCACCGCACCACCGGTCCACACGTCGTGTCCTGGCGGACTCTGCGCACTTACGGACCGATCGCGTCCATGCGCTACGACCCGCATCCCGGCCCCGCCGCGGCAGCGACCACCATCGGAGTCCTCTACGCCGCCTGCGATGTCGCCACCGCGCTGGCCGAGGTGTACCAGGCGACACGAACGATCGACACCACGATCGGAGCGCCTGCCCTGACAGGGTGGCGCCCGGGCCGTCCCCTGAATTTGCTGAACCTCACCGAAACCTGGCTGGTACGTAACCAAGCCTCGTACGCATTGCTTCACGGACCGCGTACCGTGTGCCGCACCTGGGCGCGCGTCATCCACCTGACATGGCCGCATCTCGACGGTCTGTACGTATCGTCCACCATGACCGGCCTTCCGAATGTCGTCCTGTGGAACCCCGCCGTCGACTCGTTCCCAGCCGACCCCGAGTTCACTCGACCACTCGATCATCCGCGCGTGCGGCCGATTATCCGCACCGCCGCACGCGCCATCGGATACGCATCGACGGTCTAACCGAACCTCACCGACCCCGCGTCGTTGTGCCGGCCGGCCGGCCGGGTCGGGCCGTTGTGGCGATGGTGATCTCGGCTCGTCCATCGATGGCAGATAGCTGGTAGTGCGGGTAGGTGACCACCTGTCGAGACGCGAGGGAACCCCCTGACGGTCCGTGTCGAGGTAGTAACGGACGCGAGCCGCCCGCGTCGATGACCGCCGGTGTCCGGGTCGACGGCTGTCGACGGCGAGGAAGTAGCCCTGCGCGGCGTCGCCGTCGAGACGACCACACGCGCCCACTCGGCGGGCTCCGCGGGCGGCAGATGGCGTGGCCGGCCCGTCGCGGCTCGACGGCACGACCGGGCCGGTCGTCGGTACTCGGTTCAAGGCGGTCAACGCCGTCGGCAGTGGCCCGGCTTGGAGTAACAAACCCGTAGTTATCGTCGTGGATTTGGCCGGCGAGTTCGCCTTTGAGCGCACCGGGAAATTCATCGGCATCCTCGAATGGCGCTACCGGTTCGAATCGGAAGGCGGCAGCGCGGGTGACCGAGTCCTACCGGGTCGTTGCGCCGATTACGCCGTTCGGTTTGGTTCGTGATCGGAACCCTGTACGAATCAAGAACAACAAGGCGGTGCTGCGGTCGGGAATGGAGCAGACCCTGGAACGCATCCAGGCCGTCATCGAACACCGAACCGACCCACGCGCCGGAAATAGGCCCCTCTGCACCGCCGCGCCACGCGCACGGTAGCCGAAGGCTTCGATGTTGCCGCCGCCGACTTACCGCCGCATCACCCGACAACCGGCACCGTGCCTGACAGTTTCCGTGAAACCCTGACAAACAGTTCCAGGAGTCACAGTGCCATGGTGGGGTTCACGCGGATTTCCTCTGACGGGCTTTGCGCGCGGACCTCACTGGGCGGGCTGAGGGAGGCCACCACCTCAAGACTCCCGCCCTGCAGATGGGGCCCGGATCGACCTCACCCACGCCCTGGTGCCGGCCGGCGCATACGAGGATGAGGAACTCATGCGCAAGCGAGAGCTGGGGAAGTGAAAATCGTCGACGCGAACGCACTGTTGTACGCCGTCGACATGGACGCGCACCACCATGCGGCCGCGACCCGATGGCTCGACACGCGCTGTCCCGGCCGAACCGATCGGATTCGACTGGATCGTCGTCGCCGCGTTTTGCGGATCAGCACCAACCCGATCAGCACCAACCCGAGCGCATATCTCACTCTGCTGACCGTCGAGGAGGCTCTCGACGCTGCCGCAGCCTGGCTGGGCGAACCGTCTGCGGTCGTGCTGACGCACCCGGGGTCGAACACCTCACCGCGCTACGAACCCTGTTGACACACTTGGGCACGGGCGAGACTTGATCGACAACGCCCACCGTGCCGCCCTCGCCCTCGCCCTCGAGTAGCGGGCCACGGTCGTCACCTTGTGGCAACGACTTCGCCGGGTTTGGTGCGTTTGCAGCAGCCGGAATCCTAGAGCCCCAATGCCTCCCGCAGCCGGTGCGCGCTCATCGTGCCCGGCCGCTCCTGCTGTGGGAAGGAGTCGAGCAGCCGGATCAGCTCGTCGCGGCGGGTGTGGTCGTCGGCGCACTCGCGCGGTGTGTGACCGCCGAGGGCGGGGATCGAGTCGTCGAGCCACTGCTGCACGTATCCGCGGATGTGCTCGTCGAGCGCCGCCGCGATCTCGGGATCCTCGGGGTCGACGGGGTGCACCGGGCGAACACCCTTTTCCTGCGCCTGCGCCTGCGCCATCAGCTCCGCTGAGGGCGTCCGGGTCTGCTCGCCCAGTCTCGCCTCGTGATCGGCGGCGCCGACGGCGACGACCAGCGACTCGAAGCGCGGCTCGTTCATCGCCTCGACCTCGAGCACCCAGGGTTCGGTGTCCCGCGCCAGGTTCAGCACGCCGAGCACGCTGCCCTCGTCGGTCCAGGTCCAAACCGATACCCCCTCGAACCGCGTCGGGGTCCGTCCTCCCGGATGAGGGGGTGTGAGCAACACTTTCGGCAACGATCCACCGTCAGCAAAGGAGGGTAGGGTGCCCAGCCTCATCTTCAACGGCGTCACCTACGACATCAGCCACACCAGATTCGAGGCCACCCGCGAGCTGCTCGCACGGTTCGCCGAGGGACACACCATGGGGGTGGCCATGTCCCTTACTCATGGTGGCGCTCGACACCACCTGTTCATCACGCCCGGGGTGCCCATCACCCTGGTGGAATGACGAGTCCGGCCGCGATCCCCGGCGAGATTCGCCGAGGGGGCAGCGAATCCGAGGTTGTCGGGGTCATGACGGTTTCCTGCGCTGGACGGGCCCGCACAGTGTGTCCGACTATGTCACCAGCGGTGCCAATGCCATCGGCCGTAACATCCCGTCCCGTTCTGGGCGCAAACATGCATGCAAACTTGCCAGCGAAGGTGCGTGCGCAAACGCACGTAGTGGGTATCATGATCCTCGGCAAGTACTGCGGCACGCGAGTGGGTGGGTATGGCAAAGGTGGGAAATTCCGAAGGCGGCGCCCGCCGCCCGATCGGGGGCGCACGCGCAGGCGCCGCTCGGTCGGGGGAGCGCGGTCCCGGTGCGGAAGACTTCGCTGGTGCGGGAACGCCGAGTCCGGAGTTGACGGCGAAGTTGGAACCGCGGAAGGGACCGACGAAAGTTCCGCTCAATACCCGGGTACTGGCCTCGACGGAGGCCCGGTTGAACTGGCTGGTGAACAATCGCAAATCCACGGTGACCAACGTCGTGGACGTTGCCCTGCAGGAGTTCTTCGACCGCTACAGCGTCCCTCCGGCAGATCTCGACGGCCGGATCGCCGAGCAGGAGTCATGAGCGGCCGGGGGGAGCAGATTCCTCTGTTCACACTGCCCGAGGTGACCCTGACGACCTCTCCCGATTCCGCCGATGACGCTGTCTGCGTCGCAGCCGATCAGGCGGGCTCGGAGCCAGCCGTTGCCGCGCACTCCGAATCGTACGAGCAGTGGGAAGTCGCCGAAGCCGAAGACGCCCCGACCCCGCATTCTCCCGAGGTGGACAGCGGCGCGGCCGGCAGCGACGCGGCCGACCCGCCGGTGTGGGAAGCGCTACCGGCGGGGGAGGAGGCGGACGGGCACGCGCTGATCGTGACAGCAGCCGGGACGTACGCCCCGTCCGGGCGGGAGCTGACCGGGCCGGTCGACTCGGTCGAGAAGCTCGACAAGCTGATCCGCTGGGCCGCCCTGACGCCGTTGGGGGCTCCCGCACAAATCTGGGTCGTGGGGGTCGACGCGTGCGAACAGCTCGGATGGATCATCGATCCGGGCAGCGAGGACGACGTCGATGACATGGAAGCCTTGCGTACCCGTGCCGCCACCGAGCTGACCGCCGTTTTGCAGGCGGCCCTGACACCGTTGCTGGTGGCAGGGTGGGAGCTGCGCGGCGATCCGGGGCACGTGGTGCACCTGTCCCGCACCATCGGGAACTCCACCTCGATGGTCGATGTGATGATCGAGCCGTATGTGTGGACCTATTGGAACAAAGACTTCGGCTGGCACAACCGGGTCGGCGACATGGGCATCCTCGGATCACCCACAGCCGGAACGTATCTCCCGGACGACGATCTCCCGGCCGCGCGTGAGCTGGGCCGCCGGCTGGCATGGTGCGCCAAGCACCTCGGTGTGCTCCCCGGGCCGACGCCCGCGCGCACCGGTGCCGCCATCGTCGACAAGATCAAGCGTGAACGCACCCGCAGCGGCAAAGGCATCGTCGTCACCACCCCCGGCGCCGTCCCACCCCTCGACGGTGCGCCCCGCGGAGACCTCGAGCCGGCCGTCGGCTGGACCCGTGTCCCAGAGGCAAGCGAACTCGACGACGCACACCGGTTGGTGTCGATCGACCAACGCGCCGCCTACCTCGCCTCGGCCGGCATGCTCGAACTCGGCTACGGGCAGCCCAAGCATCTGACCGGCGCCGCTGCCGCCACCGCGGCGGTAGGGGAGAAGGGCGCCCCGTTCGGGCTGTGGCGGATCACCCTGCCGCCCGCGCAGACGCTGTCGCTGCCCGAGAAGCTGCCCCTGCCGCACCCGCACATGCTCACCGGCCAGCCGGTACAGACCTGGGTGAGCACGGTCAGCCTCGACGGTCTGTGCGCACCGGTGGCCGACGGGGGAATCGGCGCGGACCTCGACGACCTCGAGATCACCGAGGCATGGGTCTACCCCCAGCAGGGCCGCGTGCTGGACAAGTGGGCGAAAATTTTGCGCGAGGCCCGAAAGGCCGCCGTGGACACCGAGGAGGCGGCAATGAAGGGGTTCATCGGATCCTGCTACAAGGGCTACCTCGGGCGGATGGTCAACCCGGACATGTGGACCGCGAAGCAGATGCAACATCATCACCAACCTGTGTGGCGTGCGTCGATCATTGCGCACTGCCGGTGGCGCGGCCGCCGCGTCGCGATGCGAAT
>NZ_JBAQEO010000079.1:0-30027 GCF_049286785.1 Rhodococcus sp. (in: high G+C Gram-positive bacteria)
CAATTGTCCCGCACCGACGGCGGCCAGGATTTCTGTGCTGCCGCGGCCTGCGGTGTCCGGTAGGTCCGGAACGTTCCACAGCGATGCAACCTGACGCCGGGCACGCGGATCGGTCACGGGCCGGCCGCCAGGGAGCAGATTCGGCAGGGCTCCGGCTTCCAGCGCTCCCCGTTCACCGGCCCGGCGCGGCACCCACGCGAGTCGGGCCCCGGTTACCGTGGCCAGACGGAGAGCGGCGGAAAGTCCGCCCGGCACACCCGCCATCCGTTCGCCGACCAAGATCACCGCGCCGGCCTGACGCAGGAGGGCCGCCGGCTCCCGAACGTCGAGAGCGGCTTTCGAATCACCGCCGCACAAGGCGTCGAGAACTTCCGGCTCGGCGCCGGGGACGGCCTGCAACAATCTGCCGGACATCTTGTCCAGGCCCCGGCTGGCGTACGGCGCGATCGAGTGGATGACAAGCCCGTACTTGCGTGCCGCCTTCCGCAGTCGCAGGAAGACGATCGGCGATTCTTCTTCCGGCTCGAAGCCGGCGAGCAGTACCACGGGCGCCTTCTCGAGGTCGTCATAGGTGACGTCCAGGGTGCGTCCTGCTACCCGCGCGGCGAGGAAGGCTGCTTCCTCGCCGGAATGTACCCGGCTCCGGAAATCGATGTCGTTGGTGCCGAGCGCCACTCGCGCGAACTTCGAGTACGCGTAGGCGTCCTCGAGCGTGGCCCGGCCGCCCACGAGCACGCCCACCCCGGCACCCGCCGCGATCGCTCCGCTCAGCCCGCGCGCAGCGACGGTGAGCGCCTCGGACCAGGAAGCAGACGCGAGTCGGCCGTCGCCCCGGCGGATCAGCGGCGTGGTGATGCGGTCGGGCTGGGTGGCATACGAAAAAGCCCACCTGCCCTTGTCGCAGTTCCACTCCTCGTTGACCTGGGGGTCGTCCCCTGCCAGCCGGCGCAGCACCTTGCCGCGTCGATGGTCCGTGCGTTGAGCGCAGCCGCTGGCGCAATGCTCGCAGACACTGGGGCTCGAGATCAGGTCGAACGGCCGGGCCCGGAACCGGTATGCGGCACCTGTCAGCGCGCCGACCGGACAGATCTGCACGGTGTTGCCGGAGAAGTACGACTCGAACGGTTCCTTGGCGTAGATGCCGACCTGCTGCAGCGCGCCGCGTTCCATGAGTTCGATGAAGGGGTCGCCGGCGATCTGCTGGGAGAACCGGGTACAGCGGGCGCACAGCACGCACCGCTCTCGGTCCAGCAGAACTTCGGACGAGAGCGAGATGGGTTTGGGGAAGGTGCGTTTGACCTCGTCGAAACGAGACTCGGACCGGCCGTTTGACATGGCCTGGTTCTGCAGGGGGCATTCGCCGCCCTTGTCGCAGACCGGGCAGTCGAGCGGATGGTTGATCAGCAGGAGTTCCATCACGCCCTTCTGTGCCTTGTCGGCGACCTCGGACGTGACCTGCGTGTGGACCACCATGCCGTCGGTGACGGTGGTGGTGCACGAGGCGAGCGGCTTACGCTGGCCTTCCACCTCGACCAGGCACTGCCGACATGCGCCGACCGGTGCGAGCAGCGGATGATCGCAGAATCGCGGAATCTGGACGCCGATCAACTCGGCGGCGCGGATCACCAAGGTACCCGTCGGGACAGCGACGTCGAAGCCGTCGATGGTGACGGTCAGCAGTTCCTGGGTCATCTCCCGCTCGGGGACCTGAGTCATGAGTGAGCCCCTGCCATGAGAGTGGACCGGTGCGGGTCGAACGGGCAGCCGCCGTGCTCGAAGTGCGCGAGGTATTCGTCACGAAAGTATTTGATGGACGACATGATCGGGCTGGTTGCACCGTCGCCGAGAGCACAGAACGACTTCCCCAGGACCGTGTCGGAGATGTCGAGCAACTTCGCCAGGTCCAGCTCGCTTCCGTTGCCCTGTTCCAGCCGCTGCAAGATCTGCACCAGCCAGTACGTGCCTTCCCGGCAGGGTGTGCACTTGCCGCAGGACTCGTGCGCGTAGAACTCGGTCCAGCGCAGGACCGCGCGTACCACGCACGTGGTGTCGTCGAAGATCTGCAGGGCCTTGGTGCCGAGCATGGATCCGGCCGCCCCCACACCCTCGTAGTCGAGCGGGACGTCGAGGTGCGCATCGGTGAAGATAGGCGTCGACGAACCGCCCGGAGTCCAGAACTTCAGCCGATGTCCGGTACGAACCCCGCCGGCGTACTCGAGCAGTTCCCGCAGGGTGATGCCCAGCGGAGCCTCGTACTGCCCGGGACGCGTCACATGTCCGGACAGGGAGTACAGGGTGAAGCCCGGAGACTTCTCGCTCCCCATGGACCTGAACCACTCGATGCCACCCAGAATGATCGACGGGACACTCGCGATCGACTCCACATTGTTGACCACGGTCGGGCAGGCGTACAGCCCCGCCACCGCGGGAAACGGTGGGCGTAAGCGGGGTTGGCCGCGGCGGCCTTCCAGCGAGTCGAGCAGCGCGGTCTCCTCACCACAGATGTAGGCACCGGCCCCGGCGTGGACGATCAGTTCCAGATCGAACCCGGAGTCGAGGATGTTTCGGCCCAGGTACCCGGCGGCGTACGCCTCGGCCACAGCCGCCTGCAGTCGCCGCAACACCGGGACCACCTCGCCGCGAAGATAGATGAAGGCGTGACTCGCACGGATGGCGTAGGCCGCGATGATCGCACCCTCCACGAGCGTGTGGGGTGTGGCCAGCATGAGCGGCATGTCCTTACACGTGCCCGGCTCGGACTCGTCGGCATTCACCACCAGGTAGTGCGGTTTGCTTTCACCCTGTGCGGTCTGTTCACTCCGCGGGCTCCGCTCCTGCGGAATGAACGACCACTTCGTGCCCGTCGGGAATCCCGCACCACCACGTCCGCGCAGCCCGGAATCCTTGACTGTCGAGATCACCTCGTCCGGATTCATCCGCAGAGCCTTCCGCAGCGCCTCGTACCCCTCGTGGCGGAGGTAGGTATCGAGGGTCCAGGACTCGGGGTCGTCCCAGTACCGGCTCAGAACAGGCGTCAACGGCACCTCATTCTCCCTTCGGGGCAGACTCGGAGATTCTCGGAACAGATTCCGGTGCAGGCGCTTCCATCCCTCGCTCGCGCGCGGCACGCAAGCCGGCCACGGTGGCATCGGCGACCCCGCCGGCCTCCAGCGCACCGGGGCGCACGTCGGGGAACCCGGCGAGGATGCGGGCGGTCTCCCGGAACGTGCACAACGGCGCCCCGCGGGTCGGAGTAACAGAATCGCCGGAACGCAGGCTGTCGACGACCGAACGAGCCGATTCGGGCGTCTGGTTGTCGAAGAACTCCCAATTGACCATCACCACCGGAGCGAAGTCACACGCCGCATTGCATTCGATGTGCTCGAGAGTGACCTTGCCGTCCGTGGTGGTCTCACCGGGAGACACGTCGAGGTGCTCCTCCAGCGCCGCAAGGATCGCATCGCCGCCCATGATCGCGCACAGAGTATTGGTGCAGACCCCCACCAGGTAGTCGCCGGTCTCGTCCCGCCGATACATCGAATAGAACGTGGCCACAGCTGCGACCTCCGCACCCGTCAACCCCAATTGTGCTGCACAGAAATCGATTCCGGCCGGCGTGATATACCCGTCCTCGGCCTGAACCAGATGCAGCAACGGCAGCAGAGCCGAACGAGCATCCGGGTACCGCCCGATGATGGCCGCGGCATCCGTCTCCAGACGCGCCACCACGTCAGAGGAGTAACTCTCGCGCGCACCCGGCCGGACCAGCTGCCCCTTCTCCTCGGGCCGAGCACCGAACTGGACGAACACAGTGCTTGCGCGGCTCGCTCCGCTCGCGGGCGTTCCGGATCTCACGCGTGTTCTTCCCTCGTCACTCACTCGCTGCGCTCCTTTGTATTTCGGCTCGCTCCGGCCGCGGGCACATCAGTTCCGGACACACGCCCGCAACACTGATCATCGGTCGACTCCGCCCATGACGGGATCGATACTCGCGACCGAGGCGATAACATCCGACACCATGCCGCCCTCGCACATGGCCGCGACGGCCTGAAGATTGGTGAACGACGGATCCCGGTAGTGCACCCGGTACGGGCGGGTGCCGCCGTCGCTCACGATGTGCACACCCAGCTCCCCGCGCGGGGACTCGAGCGCCACATACACCTGCCCCGGCGGAACCCGGAATCCTTCGGTGACCAGTTTGAAATGATGGATCAGGCCCTCCATGGAGGTGCCCATGATCCTGCGGATGTGCTCCGGTGAGTTGCCGAGACCGTCGTTGCCCAGAGCGAGGTCCGCCGGCCAGGCGATCTTCCTGTCCTCCACCATGACCGGGCCGGGCCGTAAACGGTCCAGGCACTGTTCGACGATCTTCAGCGACTCCGACATCTCCTTGACCCGAATCAGATAGCGGCCGTAACAGTCGCAGCCCGTGTCGGTGACGACATCGAACTCGTAGGTCTCGTAACCGCAGACTGGCTCCGATTTCCGCAGATCGTGGGGCAACCCGGTTGCCCGCAGGATCGGGCCCGTGACACCGAGAGCCACACATCCGGTCAGATCGAGGTAGCCGATGCCTTCGGTACGAGCCTTCCAGATCGGATTCTCGTTCAGCATCAGCTCGAGGTCCCGCAACCGTTTCGGCATGATCCGGAGTACCTCGCGGACCTTGTCCACCGCTCCGGGCGGCAGATCCTGCGCCAGCCCTCCGGGCCGGATGTAGGCGTGGTTCATCCGCAGCCCGGTGATGAGCTCGAACACATCGAGGATCAGCTCTCGCTCACGGAATCCGAAGAGCATTGCGGTCATCGCGCCCAACTCCATACCGCCCGTGGCGAGGGCCACCAGGTGTGAGGAAATGCGGTTGAGTTCCATGAGCATCACCCGGACGACGGTGGCCCGCTCCGGCACCTCGTCGGTGACGTCGAGCAGCTTCTCCACGCCCAGGCAGTAGGCCGTCTCGTTGAAGAACGGCGACAGATAGTCCATGCGCGTGACGAATGTGACACCCTGCGTCCAATTGCGGTACTCGAGATTCTTCTCGATCCCGGTGTGCAGGTACCCGATACCACACCGGGCCTCGATCACCGTCTCGCCCTCGATCTCGAGAATGAGACGAAGAACCCCGTGGGTCGACGGGTGCTGAGGGCCCATGTTGACGACGATGCGTTCGTCGCCGCCCTCTCCCGCGGCACCGACTACATCGTCCCAGTCCTGCCCGGTCACGGTGAAGACTGCGCCTTCCGTCGTGCCCCCGCTGTTCGAGTACGGATCGCTCATCAGCTGTACGCCCTCCGCTCGTCGGGTGGCGCGATCTCCGCGCCCTTGTACTCGACCGGGATGCCGCCGAGCGGATAGTCCTTACGCTGAGGATGGCCCTGCCAGTCGTCGGGCATCTCGATACGGGTCAGCGAGGGGTGGCCGTCGAACACGATGCCGAAGAAGTCGTAGGTCTCCCGCTCATGCCAGTCGTTCGTCGGGTACACGCCGTACAGCGACGGAATGTGTGCGTCAGCGTCGGGCACCGCCACCTCGAGCCGTACCCGCCGGTTGTGGGTGATCGACAACAGCGGGTACACCGCATGCAGTTCCCGGTCCTCATCGTCCGGGTAGTGCACACCGTTCACGCCCAGACACATCTCGAAGCGCAGATCGGGTTCGTCGCGCAGACGCAGAGCGACCAGCTGGAGGCGCTCTCGTCGAACGTGGATCGTCAGTTCGTCGCGGAAGACGACGATCTTCTCGATCGCTTGCTCGAATTCCACTCCGGCGGCGGTCAGCGCCGCCTGGAGGTGGTCTGCCACCTCGTCGAAATATCCGCCGTAGGGACGGGGTGTGCTGCCCGGCAGCACAACCGGACGTACCAGCCGCCCGTATCCGGACGTGTCACCGCTCCCCCGCACTCCGAACATGCCTCGCCGCACGGCGATCGTCTCGGTGTCGGGCTCCCGTTCCGGCGCGGTCCCTTCCGGACCGGCGGTTGCGGCAGGATCGACTGGTTCGGACGCCCCGCGGCCTGTGCGCTTCGATGTCACCGCAGCAATCCCTTCAACTCGAATGTGGGTGTGGCCGCGAGTGCGGACTGCTCCGCCGCCCGGACCGCTTCTTCACGGTGGACGCCCAACGGCATCTGCTGGATCTTCTCGTGGAGGGTGATGATCGCGTTCAGCAACATCTCGGGCCGCGGCGGGCAACCGGGCAGGTAGATGTCGACCGGTACGACGTGATCGACTCCCTGGAGGATTGCGTAGTTGTTGAACATGCCTCCCGAAGAGGCGCAGACCCCCATCGCCAGTACCCATTTCGGTTCCACCATCTGGTCGTAGATCTGACGCAGAACGGGGGCCATCTTCTGACTGACCCGACCTGCGACGATCATGAGATCGGCCTGTCGCGGTGAGGCACGAAAGGCCTCCATCCCGAAGCGGGCGATATCGAATCGGCCCGAACTGGTGGCCATCATCTCGATGGCACAGCAGGCCAGTCCGAAGGTCGCGGGCCACAACGAACCCTTACGCGCGTAGCCCGCAAGCCCTTCGACGGTGCTGAGCACGAACCCGCTCGGCAACTTCTCTTCGAGACCCATGTCCGACTCTCCTCACTTCCGGCTTTGCTTCGGATCGCTTCGGGGACAGCAGGAGTGAACCTGATCCACGAAGTGGAAGACCCTAATCCCAACTGAGACCGCCGCGCCGCCACTCGTATGCGTAGGCGACGGAGACGTTGACGACGAACAGAGCCATCGCTACCAGACCGGCGAGACCGAGCGCGTCGAAGTGGACCGCCCACGGATAGAGGAACACGATCTCGATATCGAAGATGATGAACAGCATGGCCGTCAGGTAGTACTTCACGGGAAAACGACCGCCACCGATGGGCTCCCGAGTGGGTTCGATTCCGCATTCGTACGCGTCGAGTTTGGCTCGGTTGTAGCGCCTCGGGCCGACTGCCGATGCCAGGAGCACCGAAATGATCGCGAACGCCACTGCGATCGTCCCCAGTACAAGGATCGGCACGAAGACATTCATTCCCCTGAGCTCCCCTCCTTGCGACCCGACGAAAACGCCAGGTCTTGAAGCCGAAGACACCGCCCGTGTGAGCTGCATCTCACCCTACCGGTGATCCGTGGATTCCTGGTTTGGTTTTCAACTTTCGGAGTGCCATTGGGCCCTCTGACCAGCACCGACATGTCGCTTACCTCTTCGGCGTGCCCTGCTTGCGAAGACCTGTGAGGCGCAGAACCCAACCCGGGTGACGGCCGGCCCGCGCAACAGCAGACTCGGACCCCCCGGGTCGAGGCGTTGTTGTTCAGGTGAGGGTCCGGCTGCACGTGGGCACCGTCGATTCTGCAAATATAGGTGTTCCGTCACGGGCCGAGTCTGAACCGTGAATAGTTCGCGGCCCATGAGAGACGCTGATTCGCTGGTGCTGCAAAACGGATCAGGCCCCGGTCATTGACCGGGGCCTGATCGATCGAACACGTCGAGAGCCTGCGCGGGGGCGCTCCCCCGGCTGGACTGTGCGGAAACGGTCCCCGCTCCCCTATTCCTCCGGAAGCTGGTGCGACACCCGGGTTCGCAGAAGGCCGACAACCGCCTCGGTCAGCCTGATCGGGTCGATCGGATGTGGGACTGCAGCGTCGGCTCGTGACCAGTTGGCCAACCAGACGTCATCGGGACGACCGATCAGAACCAGAATCGGCGGGCGGCCCTCGATTTCGTCGTCGAGCTGCTTCGCGATTCCCATGCCCCCGGCGGGCACCGCTTCCCCGTCCAGGATGGCAAGGTCGATGGTGCCGGCATCCATATGCTGTATCACCACCGGCGCCGTAGCGACCTCGACGTAGTCGAGTTCCGGCAATTCCGGATCCGGACGCTTCCCCACCGCCAGCACCACCCGCTCACGTGTAGTTGCGTCGTCGCTGTAGACAAGGACACGCAGCGGTGCGGGACTGCTGCTGTTGGCGGTCACGTCGGTCACGGGCCTGATCGTACCGGCCGGGCACCGCGGGTCCCGGGAGCCGAGCCGCAGGCAGGCGATTCAGCCGGATACGGCAGCCGCCAGGCGCGCGGAGGTGAGCAGCGACGCCACCCCCTGCCGAATCGCCGCGGCGAGTTCCGGCAGGTCGGGAGTGGAGTCGTAGTCACCTGTAAGACCGAACGACAGACGGTCGTTGTAGCTGAGAATCGCGATTCCGATGCGCAGCCTCAGGGCAATGGGAACGTAGGGGTATACGTCCAGAACCTCCCGGCCCAGTACGTGTCGTGGTTCCCGTGGACCGGGAACGTTCGTGGTCACGGCGACGACGCTGTGCTGCGGGTACCGCATGGCCAGCCGGACTGCCCACGCCAGTGGCATGAAGGGCCCGTACTCGGCCAGCGTGGTGAATGCCTTGCCACCCTCCGCTTCGCGCCCTGCCTTGTGTGCGGCCACCCGGGTGTGGACGGTGGTGAGCTGCTCGACGTGATCCTCGATATCGACCGGCAGGAACGGCAGCATCAGCGAGACACGGTTGTCGATCGCCCCTTCGTCGTCGGGCGAGCGGACGGACACCGGGACCAGGGTCCGCACCGTGCGTGCATCGGGTTTCTCCCCGCGGCGCAGCAGGAGTGTGCGCAGTCCACTCGTAATCGCCGCGAGAGCAACGTCGTTCACGGTGACGTCGTATACCTCGCAGATTTCCTTGATGTCACTCATCCGCACCCGCGTTGCACAGTAACGGCGCTGCTTGCCGATCGGTCCGATCAGCGAGGTGTCGGAGGAGGTCGTGAGCATCTCGGACAGGAGCCGTGCCAGTCCCTTCGTGACGCCCATACTCGTGGTTGCGATACGGAGCGGGGCAGTGACCGCCGACGCGAGAAGCTGAAATTGGCGCGACGGTGACAACATCGACGCAGCCGATCCCACGAGGCTCTCGATACGCTCGCCGACCGACGGACCGGACTCGATCTGGGGAGCCGTGCCCGGTCCGATCTCGACTTCGTCGCACATCGCTTCGAGGAGTCGTGTTCCCGCGATTCCGTCTGCCATACAGTGATGCACCTTCAGTAGCGCCGCCCAGCGTCCGCCGCTCAGTCCTTCCACCACCCAGCACTCCCAGAGGGGACGGTCGCGGTCGAGTCGATGTCCCATGACACGGGCGACGAAGCCGAACAGTGCCTCCTCCTCCCCCGGTTCGGGCAGCGCCACCCGCCGGAGATGATGCCCGAGGTCGAAATGCGGGTCCTCCACCCAGGACGGTGGACTGAAATCGAAGGGCACGGTACGCACCTTGTGCCGGCCGTGCGGGAGTTCGGCGAGACGGACCGCGACGGCGTCGAGGAATTCGGCATGTGTGGGAACGGGGCCTTCCATGATCGCAAGGGCCGCGATAGTGAGGCTCGCATGCCGATCCGAATCCTCGGTCTCGAGAAAGCCCGCATCCAGGAAACTCAGGTTGTCGTCCATCTGTGCCTCACTCCGTTCGGGAAGCGCCGCTGCCACCAGCCTCCTCGGAGGAGGCCGGAAGGACCAGAGTACGAGGCACTTCTCACGGAGTCGAAAGTCACTTGGACATATGCTGGGGCACTGCAGGTGTCGCGGTCGCCCGCACAGTCAGAATCGCTCGTGGAACAGAACCTCCGACAGCGGGCGCCTCGGGGTCGCCGGAGCGGTACCCGGCCCCGGCGCCACCCCCACTCTGATCAGCACCTGGGGCAGCCGGTCGTCGTCACACAGTTCCCGCACTACCGCCCGGGATTCGGGGAGTTCCGTCAGATGGGTGACGGGACACGTCGCGAGATCCCGGATCGTGCACGCGAGCAGGAGGGAGGACAACGCCTCACCGCACCGCAGCCAGTCGAACCGCGAGTCGGTGGATGTGGTGAGAACCAGAATCTCCGCACGGTCTTGCGCAGCCGACCCGGGTGCGGACGAGCTGCCCTCGGGAAACTCACGCGCGAGGGAGACCGACGGCCGCTGGGCTCCGGACGGCAGTACTGCCTCAGGAACACCCTCCGGGAACTGTGCGTGGTCGCTCCACCAAGCGAGTTCGGCCTGGTATGACGGATCCTGGCTTCTCAGACTGTTGACGCGGTGTGAGGCGTCGGCGAGCGCACGGCCACCCTGCTGCGGTGGATTCGAGATGTGAACTCCGAATTCGTCGGCGAGGGCTGTCAGTTCGTCGAGAGTCCGCGCCCAGTCGGGCGGCGGCGCGAGAGGTAGTCGCTCGGTCCGCCGTCGTCCTATCGCCGTGAACATTGCGGTCTCGTGGATGGTGGGAGCCGGTCCCCGTATGAACTCGATCGACGACAGTAATTGATGGTCGAGGGGATTCGGCAACCGGTGGACGATCGGCTGCCACGCTGTGGAGGCGAACGCGACACGGAGGTGGTCGAGTGCCGCGCCGCAGGACAGCACCATCTGACGTCCGGACGCGTCGGTGGCGGGAAGTAGTCGCTCGGGGTCGCTGTAGAGCTGCAGATGGGAGGGGCCGACAACCCAGCGCCACGGCTGGGTGTTGTGGAGCGATGGGGCCCGGCACGCGAGGGCGACTGCTGCTTCGATCGTTCGGCGATCCGGACCGGCGTCCACTGCGTTGTCCTCGACGTTGCTGCGCGGGGTGGGTATGTCCGGCAGATTCGACTGTCAGCTTACGGGCCACCCCGGCTTCTTGCCGATTTGTTCCCATTCTCGATCCCACTGCGCGAGGCGGTGTCTGCCGGCCAGCCAACGGGCGAGCAGGAGAAGACCAAGGCACAGTGCCGAAGCCGACGCCCAGGCCGACACCGCGGCGCCGACGGCGAGGACGGCGTTCTCGACACCCGTGCGGGGTGCGTCGGCGAGGTCACCGTTCGGGTCCACCCACACGATGACCGTGGCTCCCGCCTTCATGCCCGACTCCGCCTGGACGTCACCGCTGTGCTCGGTGCCGTCGACGGTCCAGCGTGCCGCGGCCCGGTCCTTGCCGTCTGGTGAGCGGGCGGCGTTGTCGCCCGGTGCGGGTTGGGCATCTTCGAGGAGCACCGCGGGCACCTCGCGTCGTGTCTCGCGGTCGACGCGGGCCTGCTCGTTCAGATCGGTGTACGTCGTGGTCCCGAACGCGGCGGCGAAGGGAATCATGATCAGCACCAGGAGTGAGACGAGAAGAATGCCCGCGGATTCCCAGCGGTCGCCGGCCCGCATGAGCCGGTTCCGATTCCACGGTGCCAAGCGCCACATACGCACAGGTATGGTCTGGTCGCCGATCATCACGCCCTCCTGCGGTGTTCTCGTTCGAGTGTGTCCCGGGAGGCGGTGCAGGTGTAGGGCACAAGGTCCACAAGGTCATCGACCGTGGTGGTGTATCGGAGGACTTCCGTCCCGCTCGGTCCGGCCGGTGGCTTCTGTTCTGACGATGATGAGCGGGCACGGTGCGATGTGAAGCAGTGCGGCACTGGTCGAGCCCAGTGTCATCCCCTCGAATCCGCCGCGTCCCCTGCTGCCGACGATGATCGACTGCGCGTGCGCTTCGTCCGCCTGCTCGAGGAGGTGCCGCACCGGCCTGTCCCGGACGACGATCCGGCGGACGGTCACATCGGGATACATCTCCTGCCATCCGGCCAGGCTTTCGGCGAGGAGTGCATTCTCCGCTACGGCGGCGGCCCTGCGGTCTTCCTCGCTCGTGTCGAGAGGCAGGCTCGACAGGTCTTGGTCCGACCACGCGTGTAACGCGACCAGTTCGGCGTTGCGAAGGGTGCACTCCTCGAAGGCCAGCGCGACGGCGGCGGCACTGTTCACCGATCCGTCCACGCCGACGACCACGGGGCCTGTCCCACTGTCGACCTGTGACGCGCCGTCGATCACTACGACCGGGCAATGGGCGTGCTGTGCCACCGCGGAACTGACCGAGCCGGCGAGTCCGTCGACGAACTCGCCGAGGCCACGGCGACCCAGCACTACCATGCGTGCCGTGTCCGACCGTGCGATCAGCGCGGCCGACGCATCCTGTTCCGATACTTCGGTCCGGATCTCGACCGCGCCGCCGGGGTCCTGCTCCTCCGTGGCCACGCGCGCGTCGGCGAGTGCGCGCTCGGCCCGGGCGGACAGTTCCTCACCGATGCGCGGTACGGCTTCCGTTCCGCGTCGCGGAGCGCACGAGAGCAGAACGAGGGGGGTCTTGCGCAGCAATGCCTCCCGGGTGCCCCATCGCACCGCGTCGATCGACGGTGCCGAACCGTCCACTCCTACGACGATCGGTGCGGTGTCCATTGGGGCCTCCTCGAAGCGACCGGCGTGCGAGTGCTGCTGTTGTTGTGAACATGGTGTCATCCCATGAGCAGTGCCCACAGCGTCACGGCCGTGACGGCGATTGGCAGGGCGAGCCAGGCGGCGAGTCTGAGCGCGAACGACAGGGAGCCCGTGACGGTGGCGAGTGTGAGTTTGGTGAGCAGATTGGTACCGACCGCGACAGCCGCTGCCACGGTCGCGGTGTCCACGGACAGGGTTTCTCCTGCTGCGGAAGCCGCAGCCAGGGAGGCTGCATGGGCGTCGGCGAGGCCTCCGACCGCGGCGGCCGCGATCACACCTCCGCCGCCGAACGCGTCGGCCGCGCCCCGGGTGGTGATGAGGAGGACGAGAAGGAGGCCTGCCAGCGTGAGGGTGGCCGGAATCGAGATGGGACGGTCGAGGAGCCCGGCCGTCGAATATTCCTCGTCGGCAGCGGCGGTATCGCCGTTGTCCCGGCGGGCGCGCCGGGGACGGAGAACGAGGAAGGCGGTTTCGGCGGCGATCAGTACCGCGGCTCCACCGAAGACCATTGCGAGCTGGGCCGACACTTCGGGGTTCACGACCGAGGTGATGGCGACGACGAGAACGATCGTGGAGAAGTTGGTGACGAGGGCGGCCGGGAGGGCTCCGGGTACTCCGGGATGCCTGCGGGCCGTTCGTCCCATTACCGCGGTCGTCGCAGCGCCCGAGACGAATCCGCCACCGATACCGACGATCAGCAATCCCCAGCGGGGGCCGAGGATACGGGTGGCCACGTAGCCGACCCAGCCGATGAGGCTCAGCATCAGGACCAGTCGCCCGATGGTTGCGGGGTTCAGTGCGCCGTAGGGGCCTGCGTCCCGGTCGGGAAGAAACGGCAGCACGAGGAAGGCGATGGTGAGCAGAACGCAGAAGTCGATGATGTCGCGCTCATCGATCAGACGTTCGGCGAACACGTGCATGGGGTATTTCACCGAAAGCAGGACGAGCACGATGACACCGAGGCCGACGGCCAGCGGGGCGTGGTGCCAGGCGAGGGCTCCGAGAAGGTAGGCGACGAGTGCCGCGAACGAGGTGGTGGTGCCGATGTCCGGCCGGGCTCCGTGGGTGCGGACCCAGTACCACGTCAGGATCAGCGCCGAGACGCCGAGGAACCCGGCCGTCACGACCACCGTGCCGAGATGCGCAGACACCGCTCCCGCGAGCGCGATCAGTGGGAAGGTACGGGCCCCGGGCAGTTCGGTGCGGCGGGGTCCGTCGTCGACGACGGATGCGGCATCGTGTTCCCGTTCGATGCCGAGACCGAGGCCGATCAGCAGGGCGGCCGCATACCCGTAGGCGTGGAGTTCAGTGAGGTCCACGGCGCGGCCTCTCCGTGCCGTCAGCGGGTGGTGGTGGGTGCACTGTGTTCACGACAGACCATGGTGGGACACGGGGCACGGTGGAGCATGTCTTGGCTGGTCGATCCGAGGAGTGCTCGTCCCAGTGAGGTGCGGCCATGGGTCCCGACGACGAGAAGCTGGGCGTCGCGGCAGGCGTGCAGCAGAACGTCGGCGGGCGTTCCGCTTTCGGTGACCTGGGTGACGGCGACGTCGGGATACTGCTGCGGCCATCCGGCGAGATTCTCGGCGAGGAGTGCCTGTTCCGCTTCCGCGACGGGATAACGGTGCGCGATTGCCGGCGGAGGCCCGGTCTGGTGTGGGAAGCCCTCGGTCCAGCTGTGTACGGCGACGAGAGGTGCATCGAACAGGGAGGCCAGATCGAAAGCCTGCGCGACGGCTGCCGTGCTGCACGGGCTGCCGTCCACGCCGACGACGACAGGCCGGCGGTCGGGACGTGCGTCCCGGTCCGGTCCGCGCCAGACCGTCAGCGCGGAGGGGGCGTGGTGGGCCAGTCGCAGTGCCGTGGCGTTCAGGTAACCCTCGATCGGCCCGGAAAATTTGGAGCCGATCACCACCATCGACGCATCACGCGCCGCGTCCAGGAGGACGTCGGCGGCCGTCGATCCGGTCCGTACGGAACATTGCACCGCGAGAGTCGGCTCGTCGCTCTGCACGACGGAGAGCACGTCCGCCGCGAGTGCTTCGCCGGCGGCACGGTATTCGTCGGTGATCGCGTTGTCGCCCGGCTCGCCGTAGAAGGTGATGTCCGGCGGTACCACATGCACGATGTGCAGCGGAATTCCGCGGCGCGCGGCGACCGTTGCCGCCCATCGGGTGGCGTTCCTGGATTCGGCCGAACTGTCGACCCCTGCGACGATCATCGCTACCTCACCACGTCTCGGCGATCGAAGCCGGCCAGCGCGAGCGTGAAGAGCGCGAGCACGGTTGCGAACGCGACCGCTGCCGCAGCGAACGAGAATCCCTGCCGCAGCGGGTCGTGTCCCATGTACTGGAAGAACGGCGAATACCGTTGCCATGGCGCGAGCCAGGACACGAGCGGCCCGAGCCCGTTGACGACGTAGGCCAGCACCGCCGCCACCGCGGGCACCGAACGGCTGAGCGCGGGATGTCCGGTCACGGAGCCGAGCGCGAACGCGAGTGTCCCGAATACCAGGGCGAGCAATGCCATGTGCACCATCGTTGCGGCGACGTTCCCGACGGGCAAATCCATCCGGGTAAGAGCGCCCTCGCCGACCAGGGCGATACCTGTCACCGCAGCGAGTGCCAGCGTGCCGACGACCATGGCCCCGAACTTTTCCGCCAGTATTCGACTACGACTCAGCGGGGTGGCCAGCAGCAGATCCAGCGTTCCCCGATCCTCCTCGCCCGCAACGGCTGCGGCGCCTGCGCCGGTAGCGTAGAGCAGGAGCACGAGCGGGCCCATGAAGGACAGTAGTTCGATCTGGATGTACCCCGTGGGTGTCGACATGTCGGCGCCGGACGTCGCGAACAGTGCACGGAACGCCTCGGGCATCTGCTCGAGAAATTCGTTCATCGAGGGTTCGTCGCGCACACTGGGCCAGATCGCGACATACATTCCGACGAGCAGCACCAGGCCGAGCATCCACGCCGGTAGGGCCCGACGCTGGTCGTACAGCGTCTTGGTCAGCACACTCCTCAGCATCACACTATGGTGCATTGCCGGCACCGAATCCGTAGAACGCCAGGAAGGTCTCCTCGAGATCCGCTTCTGCGCATTCGAAATCGATCACGGTGTAGTCGGCTGCACGGCGGAGCACCGCGTCGAGGGCCGACTGCGGCGCACTGCAGGTCATGGTCGTCCCCTGCACCACCAGATCCCGGACGGCCGGAACGGCGGCGAAATCCGACTCCTGCACCGGTTCGGCGAATTCGGCGGCGATGTGGTGCATCGCCTTCTGTCGCAGTTCGTGAAGGCTTTCCACCGCGATCAGCCGTCCCTCCCGGAGGACGCCGACGCGATCGGCCACGCGATCGACCTCGCCGAGTACGTGCGACGACAGCAACACCGTGCCCCCGGTTGCGGTGTGTTCGCGCAGAATCGCGTGGAACTCCCGCTGCATGAGTGGGTCGAGACCGCCGGTGGGTTCGTCGAGGATCAGCAACTCCGGTGCGGACATCAGCGCGAGGACCAGTGCCAGCTTCTGCCGGTTTCCTTTCGACAATGCCCGAGTTGTCTTTCCGAGGTCGAGGTCGAGCCGCTCCGCAAGGGCAGTGGCCACCTCGGTGTCCGGCCGGCGGCGCAGATGGCTGAAATATGTGATGTGTTCCGCGCCTGTCATCCGGTCGTACAGAGCGAGTTCACCGGCGACGTAGCCGACCCGACGGTGTACCTCTGGTGCGGACGACCATGTGTCCCGGCCCAGGACCTCGGCAGATCCGGAGGTCGGTCGCAACATCCCCATGAGCAGCCGCAGGGTCGTCGACTTCCCCGCGCCGTTGGGACCGAGATATCCGAAGACCTCACCGGGACGGATGTCGAGACTGACGGCGTCCAGTGCGAGCAGCTGCCCGTACGTCTTCGTCAGACCGGTCATGCGCACTGCCGCACGGGTGGACATGTCATTCAGGATTTCAGCATCGCCAGGACACCGGTAGTGACTTTCGGCCCTGCCAGGAGCTACTCCGTTACCGCATCGTTGTACGAGTCGAGCGTGTCGTCGACTCGCGAGAGCCCTGTTGTGACCGGAACGAGGATCCCCATGTTCGACAAGCATCGGCAGCCGCCGCGGACGCCCCGCGGGCAGCGCTGGGCGATTCGCCCTCTCTCACAGTGACTATTGGCCCTTACCGGACGACCGGGCTCCGGCGAAGACTGAGACGCGTGCACGAGGCTCTTCGCCGAGTGCGGCGGAGCGTGGAACGAGGTGGAGGCGAGCGTGGATACCACCATTCCCGATGAGAACGTGGTCCGGATAGCGGTGGACCTCGCCTGCCGAGCCCCGTCCATACACAACAGCCAGCCGTGGATGTGGCGGTACCTCGACGGCCGGCTCGAACTCCGCACCGAGCGTGGGCGGCTACTGGCGTCGACGGACCCGTCAGGACGTCAACAGGTGGTGAGTTGCGGTGCAGCGCTTCATCATCTTCAGGTTGCCCTGACTGCCCTTCGCTGGTCTTCCGATATCCGGCGTATGCCCGAGGGTCCGCATTCGAGTCATCTCGCGACCATCGTGTTCCGCCGTGACGCCCAACCCCGCTCGCACGATTTCGATCTTCTGGCCGCGATCCGGCATCGGTATTCCGACCGTCGGCCGTTCGGTCCGGTGAATCCGAAGAATCCGATGCCCCGGTACCTGTCGGACATCGTGCAGCGGCAAGGAGTGCATCTGACGGTTCTGCCCGAGGACGCACGCACCACGCTTGCCGCCGCGACCGAGCTCTCTGCCGCAGCCCGCAAGTACGATTCGGCCTATCAAACCGAATTACATTGGTGGGCAGGACATTCCCTCCCGCCCGGGGGAATCCCGGCGGACGCGCTGGCGACCGCCGAGAACAGTGCTCGGGTCGATATCGGTCGACGGTTCCCTCCGGGCCGGGACGAGATCCGCCCCGACGGCGCGGCGGCGGACATCGATCGGTCGACGGTTCTGGTGCTGAGCACCCCTTCCGACACACGACCCGATTGGCTCCGCTCCGGCGAGGCACTCTCCTCGGTGCTCCTCGAGGCCACCGTCAACGGAATCGCGACCTGCCCGCTCACCCACGTCACCGAACTTCGGCAGAGCAGGCAGATGATCCGGGAACTCCTGCCGGACGGTGGGTATCCGCAGGCGCTGATCCGGGTCGGAACGGTCCCGCGTACCTCGCGGCGCCAGACGCCCCGGCGTCCCACGGACTCGGTGTTGTCGGTAGGTACCCGGCGGGGCGCCCGGCCGTAACGAGGCCTCCCCGTCCCACTGCGCCCCGGTCCCACTGCGCCCCGGTCCCACTGCGCCCCGGTCCCACTGCGCCCCGGTCCCACTGCGCCCCGCGTATCTCGTTGGTCTCACCTCCCCCGGCGTCTGCGTGACCTATGCTGAGGCACGACGGCACTAGCCCCAGGGATGGAGGTTGCCGGATGATCAACGTGTTTCTCGTCGACGATCACGAAGTCGTACGCCGCGGAATTGCCGACTTGCTCAGCTCGGACCCGGAGCTGAACGTGATCGGTGAGGCCGCGTCCTACTCGCAGGCGCTGGCCCGGATCCCGGCGCTCACACCCGATGTGGCGGTACTCGACGTGCGATTGCCGGATGGGAACGGCATCGAGCTGTGCCGGGAGCTGCTGTCGCAGATGCCGCAGCTCCGCTGCCTCATGCTGACGTCCTACACCGACGATCAGGCGATGCTCGACGCCATTCTCGCCGGGGCGAGTGGTTACGTGGTCAAAGACATCCGGGGAATGGAGCTCACCGAAGCCGTTCACGACGTCGGTGCCGGCAAATCCCTCCTCGACAGCCGGGCGGCCGCGGCGTTGATGGCGAAACTTCGCGCGGATGCGAGCGAGGAAGACAGCACCTTCGCGCGGCTCACCAATCAGGAACGCACCCTGCTGGCACTGCTGGGCGAGGGTTTGACCAATCGGCAGATCGCCGCCCGCATGTTTCTCGCCGAGAAGACCGTCAAGAACTATGTGTCCCGTCTGCTGACGAAACTCGGCGTGGAACGGCGCACCCAAGCCGCCGTGCTCGCCACCAAACTACCGCCGAATCCGGCCTTGAAGTGACGGCTCGACCGACCGGTCCCGACATGCGGATACGCAGTTCCGGCCCTCGAGGCGGGCCTCGAGTGGAAGAATCGGTATGTGATCCGACCGGACAATGATCGGGATCCCAGTCGTATTCTCGGACCCCTCTCGGAACTGCGGCTTCGTGAGCTGCTCAGCGAGGTCCAGGACCGCATCGACGTGATTCTGGAGGCACGGGACCACGCCGACGGTCTGATCGAGGCGATGCTGTCGGTGACCTCCGCCCTCGACCTGGACGAGACTCTGCGCACGATCGTCCATGCCGCCATCAATCTGGTGGACGCGCGCTACGGCGCACTCGGTGTCTGCGGCCCCCATGACGACCTGAGTCAATTCATCTTCGAGGGCATCGACTCGGAAACCCAGGAGAGGATCGGCGACCTGCCCCGGGGTCACGGTGTTCTCGGATTTCTCATCACGAACCCGAAGCCGATCCGTCTCGACGATCTGTCCCACCATCCCGCCTCGACGGGATTCCCGCCCGGGCATCCCCCGATGAAGACCTTCCTCGGGGTTCCCATCCAGGTCCGGGACGAGGTGTTCGGCAACCTCTACCTGACCGAGAAGTTGAACAACCAGCCGTTCACCGAGGACGACGAGGTGGTTCTTCGCGCTCTCGCCGCCGCCGCGGGGGTTGCGATCAAGAATGCCCGGCTCTACGAGCAGTCCCGCACCAGGCAGTCGTGGCTCGAGGCCACGCGTGACATCGCCACCGAACTCCTCGCCGGTAGCGACACCGCCGACGTGTTGCAGGTGGTTGCCGACGACGCGCTGGCTCTGACCAACGCGGACAGTGCCTTCCTGGCCGTTCCTGACGATCCGGACGTCCCGTCGGACGAGGTCACCGAATTGGTGGTGACGGTGGCGGCAGGGGCCCTGTCCGATGACGTCATCGGACGTTCGATCCCGCTCGAGAATTCCACGTCGGGCAGGGCGTTTCGCAGCAGGATGCCGCTGAGGGTCGAGGAACTGGCCTTCGACCCGGGATTCGACGCGACGATCCCGTTCGGCCCGGCGTTGGTGCTTCCCCTCCGGGCGGCGCAGTCGGTGGACGGTGTTCTCGTGGTGCTCCGTTACGCGGGTTCACCGCCGTTCGACGAGGAGCAGCTGGCTCTGATGTCCGGTTTCGCCGATCAGGCGGCTGTGGCGCTGCAGTTGGCCCACACCCAGCGGCGCATGCGCGAACTCGACGTGCTGTCCGATCGCGACCGCATCGCCCGTGATCTCCACGATCACGTGATCCAAAGACTGTTCGCCGTCGGCCTGTCACTGCAGGGCACTCTGCAACGCGCGAAGTCGCAGGAGGTCAAGACCCGGCTCGGGCACTCGATCGACGACTTGCACGACATCGTGCAGGACATCCGGACCGCGATCTTCGATCTGCACGGCGGCCCGAGCGACACGGCCCGGCTGCGGCAACGGCTGCACGAGATCATCTCGGAGATCACCGCCGACTCCGGGTTACGCACCACCGTGCATATGTCGGGTCCGTTGTCGGTGGTCGATGCCACGCTCGCCGACGACGCCGAAGCGGTGCTGCGTGAATCTCTCAGCAACGTCGTGCGGCACGCGGCCGCGCACACCGTCACCATCGGCATCTCGGTCTATGACGACCTGGTGATCGAGGTTTCCGACGACGGCACCGGCATACCCGACGACGTCGCCCGCAGTGGCCTCGACAACCTCGGGGTGCGGGCGCGACAGGCCAACGGACGGTTCACGATCAACACCCGTCCGGGCGGCGGCACCACCCTGCGGTGGTCCGCTCCGCTGCCCTGAGCCACAGGGCGGGATACAGTCGAGAAGACCGCGAAACCGAGGAGTGCATCATGACCGCTCGCCGCCCGATCGTCGTCGGAATCGACGGGTCGCCGTCGTCCCTGCAGGCCGTCGCCTGGGCTGCGCGGGAGGCGGTACTGCGGCACGCTCCCCTGTCCGTGGTCACCACCACCTTCATGCCCGGCGTGTACGGCGTCCCCATCGGCGTGCCTGCCAGCTTCTTCGAGGAAGAGGAACTCGAGGGCAAGAAGAGACTGACGCGGGCGGAGGAGGTGGCCGCCGAGGTCGCCGCCGGGCGCACCCTCGACATCGACAGCGCGCTCACCACCGGAACACCCGCGGGCATGCTCCTCGAACGGGCGGAATCCGCCCTCATGGTGGTGGTGGGAGCCAACGGACGGGGAGTCCTGGCCCGAGGCTTTCTGGGATCGGTCAGTGCGGCGGTGGCAACCCACGCGCAGTGCCCGGTCGCGGTGATACGCGGTTTGCCCGAACTCGACATCAACGAACTGACGGGACCCGTCGTGGTGGGTGTCGACGGCTCGAAACACAGCGAACCCGCGATCTCCATGGCCTTCGAGGAAGCGGCTCTGCGACAGACGGAACTCGTGGCGGTGCACGCATGGTCCGATGTCGATGTCCATGTGTCCTTCGAAGGTGACCGGGATACCGAATGGGCGAAACTCGTGGCAAGTGAGACGGCTCTGTTGTCGGAGAGCCTGGCCGGGCGCGTCGAGCAGTACCCGGATGTGCAAGTGCGCTCGGTGGTCGTCATGGATCAACCGGCACGAAACCTCCGCGAGCACGCGGAGGAAGCTCAACTGCTGATTGTCGGAAGCCGCGGTCGCGGTGGGTTCGCGAGTATGCTGCTCGGTTCGACCAGCCGGGCGCTGATGCACTCCGTCAACTGTCCACTACTGATCGTCCGCTGAGGCGCGAGCGCCGCGAAGGGTAGGTAGCCGGGCTCGGTTGGTGGAGCGGGGCCAGTTCTCGTAGTACGGCCGTGACCGTCGGGGCCACCGCGTGCCGCACGGGTGGCGAGAATCCACGTCCGGGCCCGACGTCCGCGACCTCCACGACGTACAGGACGGCGCTGCGCGGGAGCCGGTTCAACGCCGAGCCCAACCGGAATGCGTCACCGAGTCCTATCCCGTGGGTGCTGGTCGACGCGGTCGGCATCTCCGCGGCCGCGTCCAGCGGTAGGCGGTGCACGGTGCCCGGCCGCGACGGATCGCACATGACTGCGTCGACCAGCACGGCCAGGTCGGCGGCCGCCCACGCCTCGAGCAGCAGTGTCGGGTCTCCGTCCGACACCGACACCGACACCGCCGGCCCGAGGCGATACGCGACTTCCCGTGCCACCGCCGGTCCGATACCGTCGTCGCGACGGTATTCGTTTCCGAGCCCGATCAGCACGATCGTCATCGTCGATCGACCGTCAGGGTGAGGAAGTGGGTGGCACAGGAGATGCACGGGTCGTAGTTCCGGATGGTGCGCTCGCACAGCGCAGCCAGTTCCGGGTCGGGAAGATCGAGATTGGTCTCCACTGCGCGGCGAACGTCGTACTCGATCGCGGACTGATTCTGCGACGTCGGCGGGATGATCACGGCGGAGTGCACCAGGTCGCCGGCATCGAGTTCGTAGCGGTGATACAGCAGTCCCCGGGGAGCCTCGCTGACGCCGTGACCCACCGGCCGGGTCGGCACCGTCGGCACGAACGGCCTGGACGGACGCCGGTATCCCTCGATGATGCGGAGCGCTTCCTCCACCGCATAGACCACCTCGACCGCACGGACGACGATGCTGCGGTAAGGGTTACGGCACGTCTGCCCCAGACCGGCTGCAGCGGCGGCGTGTGCGGCAGCTCCCGTCAGCTGCGACGAGTTGAGCGAATAGCGCGCGAGTGGGCCGGTGAGGTAGCGCCGGCCGTCGAGGGTGGCGTGCAGGGCGGTCGAGTGCGGCACCTGCTTCTCGGAGACATGTTCCGGGAATTCGGCTGCGGTGCAGTGCAGTCCGGTGGTGGATCGGATTTCTCCGCTTTCGATCGCGTAGCGGTCGTCCTCGTGCAGGGCCAGCAGTTCGTGGTCGACGTCCCCGTCGGGGAAGTCGAACGCCGACACCCAGTCGACGGTGGCAACCGCGTCGTCCAGCGCGGCACGGAGTTGCACTGCGAGGGCATACAGATCGCGCGGGGTGGGGACGTGATGGAACCCGCCGACGCGCACGTTGACGGGATGGATCGCGCGGCCTCCGATCAGGTCGAGGATCGCGTTCCCCGCCTTCTTCAGGGCGAGGCCCCGTTCGAGTTGCGCACGGTCTGTGCGGGCCAGCGCGATCGAGTCGGGAATTCCAAGGAAGTCGGGGGCGTGCAGGAAGTAGATGTGCAGCGTGTGGCTCGCGATCCATTCGCCGCAGTAGAGAAGACGGCGGAGATCATGTGTCGCAGGGTCGAGTTCGAGATTGCACGCCTGTTCGAGTGCGTTGCACGCGCTGACCTGGTAGGCGACCGGGCAGATGCCGCAGATCCGTGCCGTGATGTCCGGGGGTTCGAGGTAATGCCTGCCGCGCAGGAACGATTCGAAGAACCGGGGTGGCTCGTAGATGGCGAGTTCGACGCGGTCGGCCCGGCCGTCGCGTACCGTCACGTCGATCCGGCCCTCTCCCTCCACCCGGGCGAGGGCACGCATCGTCAGCTGTCTACTGCGCGGCGTCATGCCCGGAACCTTCCGCCGCACTCCGGAACGCGGCCACGTTGAACGTGGCGTAGACCCGGTCGATGGCGGCCTCGCTCATCCCGCAGGTGCGCAACCACCCGCTCATCGAGGCCAGGTTCGGGTCGGGGGCGGGTCCGAAACAGCCGTAACACCCTCGCGAGACCGCGGGACAGAGCGCCCCGCAGCCCGAGTGGGTGACGGGCCCGAGGCAGGGCGTCCCGTCTGCGACCATCACGCAGGTCAATCCGCGGCGTTTGCATTCCGTGCACACGGTGGTGTCAGGAATGTTCGGGCGGCGGGCGGCCAGAAATGCGGTGATCACCTCGAGGAGCTGGCGTTTGTCGATAGGGCAGCCGCGCAGTTCGAAGTCCACCGGGACGTGGTCGGCGATGGCCGTGGACGTGGCGAGGGTGTCGATGTATTCGGGGCTGGCATATACCACCGACAGGAACTCCCTGATGTCGGCGAAATTGCGCAGCGCCTGAATTCCTCCGGCCGTGGCGCATGCCCCGATCGTGACGAGGGCCCGGGACTGCGCCCGCACCGCGCGAATGCGTTCGCGGTCGGCGGCCGTCGTGATCGAGCCCTCCACCAGCGACAGGTCGTAGGGGCCACCGGTGACCGTGTCGGTGAGTTCCCGGAAGTGGGAGATCTCCACCGCCTCGGACAGCGGCAGCAGGTCGTCTTCGCAGTCGAGCAGCGTCAGCTGACAGCCGTCGCAGGACGCGAATTTCCACACGGCAAGTTTCGGTGTGGCGGTCGGGGGTGCACTCATCACAACTCCGGTACCCGTAGAAGTGGTTCGGCGGTGACGTAATCGACAATGGGTCCGTCCCGGCACAGCAGGAGCTCGCCGAGTTGGCAGTGCCCGCAGACTCCGATGCCGCATTGCATGTTGCGTTCGAGAGACACTTGAATGTCCCCGGGATGCATTCCCCGATCCGTCAATGCGCGTGCGCAGAAACGCATCATGGATTCCGGGCCACAGAGCAGTGCGGTGGTGTGATCGGGATCGATGTGCATGCGGTGCAGTGACTCGGTGACGAATCCGACGGCGCCGTCCCATCCGGAGACCGGTTGGTCGATCGTCAACTCGACGCTGAGGTCGGCGCGGGTCTGCCACGAAGCGAGGTCGTCCCGGAACAGGATCTCTGTCGGTCTGCGTGCGCCGACGACGAGGACGATGTCGCGGAACCGCTCACGCGCGGCCAGTGCGGCCAGGACCACCGGACGCAAGGGTGCCAATCCCACTCCCCCGGCCACGATCACGAGATCGCGGCCCGATCCGGCGTGCAGGTTCCAGCCGTGGCCGAAGGGCCCGCGGACCCCGAGAACCGTACCCGGCATGGCGTCGTGGATCGCCTTGCTCACCGCGCCGACTTTGCGGACCGTGTGCACCCACATCCCGTGGGCGCCGGTGGGGTCGCCGCTCAGCGAGATCGCGATCTCGCCGACCCCGTGGGCGTACAACATCATGAACTGGCCGGGTGCGAAAGTGCCGACCCCCGCGGACGGTGTCAGCGGTGCCAGTGTCACCGTCACGCAGTCGTGGGTTTCGACGGCGCGGGAAACGACCCGGTATCCGTCCGGCAGCGTGGGATGGCCCGGCACGGTGTCACACTTCCCGTCGTCCGTCGTACAAATCGAGCAACCGCGCCCGCGTGGACTGCAGGCGTGCGACCAGCACACCGGAAAGGGCGCGCGTCACCGCATACCCGAACGCGGGCTGCGCATCCGCGATCCGTTCGAATGCCGGTATATCGACCTGGGTGGCATCAGTGACCGTCGTGGCCCTGGCACCGAACTGCCATACCGGTTGAGGACCGAGCCAGGACCACCCGAGCACGTCGCCGCCGTGCAGGGTTTCGACGATCACCGTGCCGCGTCCGAGCACCGTGGTCGTGAGAACCACGGTGCCGGTACGCAGGAGCCAGCATCCCTGCGCCGGATCGCCCTCGCGGAGGATGATCTCGCCCGCAGCGAATTGCACCGGCGAGGTCAGTTCCGCGAGGAGCTTTTGGTGTTCGGGGCTGAGTCCGACGAGGGTGGGCGGCAGCGCACCGCTCCCCACGGTCATCGAAGCTCCTGCGGATCGTGCGACTCCGGTTCCGGCAGGAGGTCGGCGAGCCGCGCAGCCTCTTCGGTGATGTCGATGCCGACGGGGCACCAGTCGACACACCGTCCGCACCCGACACAACCGGACGTTCCGAACTGATCGAACCACGTACCGAGTTTGTGCGACATCCACTGCCGGTACCGGCTTTCACCGGACACCCGGACGTTCCCGCTGTGCAATTCGGTGAAGTTCGGCTCGAAACAGGACGACCAGTGCTGCCATCGCTCGGCGTGCTCACCGGTGAGGTCCGTGACGTCCTCGCTGGTGGTACAGAAGCAGGTGGGGCACACCATGGTGCAGTTCCCGCAGGTGAGGCAGCGACTGGCGACGTCCTGCCAGACATCGGCGTCTCGGGCGGAGTGCAGCAGCGATCGCAGATCCCTTTCGGGCATGGCACGTCCCATCCGTCCCGCTGCGGACGCCACCGCGCTGCGGGCACCGTCGATCTCCGTGGCGGTGGCCGGACGTCGGTCGAGATCGGCAAGGACAGCTCTGCCGGCGTCGGTTCCGACCTCGACCAGGAAACTGTGACCGGAGTCGTCGACGCGTTCGGTCAGCGCGAGGTCGTATCCCGGGCCCGCAGCGGGACCGGTTCCCATGGAGGCGCAGAAACACACCTCCCCGGGTTCGGTGCAGTGTGCGGCAACGATGAACAGGTTTCGGAATCGACGTGCTGTTGCGGTGTCGGCGTTCACATCCGGGCACAGCACCCGGCGCAGGACGCTGATGGCCGCCAGGTCACAGCCGCGCACTCCCACGAACGCCAGGGGTGTGTCGTCCTCGGCGGGCGGTGTGAACGTGCCGCTGCGGCCCGCGGACCACAGCTGTTGCCGAGGCGGGTGCAGAAACTGCTTCCACGACTGGGGGCCCGCGGAATGACCGAACACCGCTTCGTCATCTCTGCGTCGCAGGCGGTAGGTACCCGGTCCGGTCGACACACCCCATCCGGAGGGCAGTTTCGCCCCGGTGTCGAGTTCCTCCAGGACGATTGCACTGTCACGGACGGTTGGTCCGATCACGCGAAAACCGCGCCCCCACAACACGTCGACCATGCGGTCCAGACCCGGACGATTCAGGACACTCTCACTTACCGGTACGGCAGACTCCCCGTCCATGCGATCGCTTCTTCCCTGGTTCGATTCGCAGACCCACTTGTCATTGAGCCACGTCCTCGGTGGTCCGCACAGGGTCGTTCGGCCCTTCCTTCTTGCCGCACCGGGCCCGGACACCCCGGTGAACGACGAACGTCACTTTTCCGCAGGCCCCGATGCCCTACCCCGGGAGGCGGGGGTCGACTGGGATGGGAACAGGAGAAGTGACGCGGCATCCGGGAGCGCGACGTGACCGAAGATCAGGCACACGAAGAGCAGCGGGCCACAGAACGGTGGACGGTGGAACTCTTCGTCGACCGGGTGGAGCCATCCAGGGGTGCCGGAGCGGCGATGCTCGCGAGGGCACGGCTCATGACGGGTCCGGGAGGGGTGATCCTCGAGGGCACCGGGACCGCCAAGATCCGTTCGCGTCATCCTCAGGTCGAAAGAATCGGGAAGGAGCTGGCGGTCGCGCGGGCCCTGACCGACCTTTCCCACCAGGTGTGCGAATCGGCGGCCACGGAGGAGGCGGTCATCCGGGGCGCGCTGCGGCCGTGACCGCCCGATCGCCGTTTCGATGCCTCGCCGTTTCGATGCCTCGGCTGTGGGGTACCGCCTCTGGGGAAGACCGGCCCGAGACCAGCAAGGAGCATGCATTATGCGAGCACTCGTGGTGTACGAGTCGATGTACGGCAACACTCGTCATGTGGCCGAGGCGATCGCCCGCGGGATGGGGCCGACCGGTGAGGTGCGGACCGTTCCGGTGTCCCACGCGCCCGACGAGGACCTGTCGGGGTTCGACCTGGTGGTGGTGGGCGGCCCCACGCACGTGCACGGCATGAGCCGGGAATCCACCCGCCACAGCGCAGTCGAGGCGGCGAAGGATCCCGACAGTGCGTTGGAGGTGGAACCCGACGCCGAGAGCGAGGGGGTGCGTGACTGGCTCGCGTCCCTGGAGCCCGTCGGCGGGAAAGCCGCCGCCTTCGACACCCGCATTGATGCGCCTGCCATGCTGACCGGTCGCGCGTCGAAGGGGATCGGCAGGAAGCTTCGGCACCTGGGCTTCGAACTCGTCGTCGATCCGGAGAGTTTCCTCGTCGACAAGGAATCGAAACTCGAGCCCGGTGAGGAGGATCGGGCCGAGCAGTGGGGACGGTCCGTCGCCGAGCAGGTGCGCACCGTCAGGGAGCAGTGAGCTTATCGACGCGCTCTTCCAGGGTTGGCGTTGATCCCGGGAAACCGGCAGGAGTTTCCCCGAGTCGCCCATCGCCTTGGTGTCCGGGGGGTCGTTGACACAGGCTTTGCACCGGCGAAGACTTGCCGACGGTGATAACCGGGGCGAGCCCCTCCTCAGAGTGTGCTCACTGCGGGCATGTTCCAGGTGCCGTGCAAGGTCGCGCGCGGGTGCACAGTTCTACATACGCAGCGAAGTGGAGCGGCAAAGAGTGACAATGCAAGTTGGAGCCCGATTCGGCAGATACCGACTGGACCGTCCGTTGACAATGGATGCGAACGGTGAGGTCTGGTCAGCGGTCGATACGGTCACGCTCCGACAGGTGGCAGTGCGGGCACTTCCGCCGGAAGCAACCGAAGACGACGACTATCGCGAACGTTTCGAACGAGCAGCCGGCATCGCGGCGCACATCCAGAACCCGCATGTGATGCCGATCCACGACTTCGGACAGGTCGGCAATCGCCTTTTCCTCGCCACACCGCTCATCGAAGGCACTTACCTGCAGACGATTCTCGAGTCCACCGGCCCCATGAACGTCGATCGTGCGGTCGCAGTGGCCGGGCAACTGGCGTCGGCGTTGGATGCCTTGCGCGCGGCCGGACTGCCGGAGCCGGAAGTGTCATCGGCAAACGTCTTCATGCAGGACGGCGGGGCGGTCTACCTCACCGGTACCTGGCTCCCCGCAAGTCCCGGAGCCGCGTCGGGGATCTGCGGCCTGACTGCGGTTTTGTACGAATGCCTCACCGGCAGGTTCTTTCCGTCGTCGAGCCCAGACCATCTGCCCCCGCGCCCGTCGTCGGTAATGTCGACGCTACCCGCGGGCATGGACGCCGTGATCGCCCGCGGAACGGCGGCCGATCCCGCAGTGCGCTATCGGTCGGCGGGTGAGCTGGCCGCTGCTGCCCGCGCCGCGGCGACAGCACCACGGCCGGGTGCCGAGCCCAATCGTGTGATCCCTCCGATCAGCCGGAGCCGCGGTGGCATGGTTGCCGGAGTTGCGCTGGCCGCGATCGTCGCTGTCGCGATCGTCGGCGGAATCGTCATAGGTTCGGGATCGTCATCGTCCGACGTCTCCGGCACCGGACAGACGTCGAGCGCGGAGCCGCCGGCCTGGACTCCCCCTGCCCCCGCGGCATCGGCCCCGACGGCACCGAGCGCCCTGACGAGCCCGACGGCGGAGGCGGAGGCGCCGCTGCAGACGCAACCAGAGATCGCGGATGCAGTTCCGCTCGAGGAAGCCGTTCCACCGAGTTCAATCCCACAACCTGCGCCGCAGGTATCACCGGCGCCGCAAGCACCGACTCCGGCAGCCGGCCCTCCGCAGGTTCTGCCCTGCTACCCGGGATACGAGCACACCCCGCCACCCGACGGCCCGTGTCTGCCGCCCGGGTCCCCGCCGCCCCCACCAGCGCCCGCACCCGCAGCGCCCGCGCCGGCACAGGCCGGGCCAGAAGTTCTGCCCTGCTACCCGGGATACGAGCACACCCCGCCACCGGACGGCCCGTGCTGGGCTCCCGCTCGGTAGCAGTGAGTTCTATCTCGGGGGTGTCGGGCTTCCCACCTCAGGTCGTCACGCGCTCGGCCACGTAGCCGGTGACATCTGCGAAGGTGACGAGCTTGGCGTAGTCGGCCTCCGGAATGTCGATACCGAATTTCGAGTGCACGGCGACGAGGAAGTTCAGCCAGTCCATCGAATCGAGATCGACCTGGTCGCGAAGAGGCCGGTCGGCCACCAACTCGTCACTTTCGACCTCGGGTGCGATGTTCTGCAGTGCCGCGAGAACCGCGGCATCGATGTCCGGTTTGTTCACAGTCGTTTCCTCACAACTCTTCCGGGTGCTGCATGATGTTGTTGATCGCTGCAAGGAAGAGCGCCCCCCGATGCCCGTCGGACGCCCGATGGTCCGCCGCCAGGGTTCCCGTCACCACCGGGAGCGCACGCACTTCCCCGTCGACCACCCAGGGACGCTCGGCTGGTTTCCCGAACCCGACCAACGCCACCTGGGGCGGGTAGATCACCCCATACACGGCGTCGACGCTCCGGTCGCCCAGATTGGTCACCGTCAATGTGGGGTCGGACATCTCCGAGCTGCGCATCGAACCGGCCCGCACCCGGGCCACCAGGTCGGTGAGTTCCTTCATCAGTTGCACGAGAGGTTTCTCGGCGGTGTCGTGGATCGCCGGTGCGACGAGCCCTCCCTGGCGTAACGAGATCGCGACCCCGATGTGCACGGAGGACTGTGGCCGGAACTCGCCGTCCTGCCAGAATCCGTTGAGGTCCGGGAATCGTGTGGCGGCCACCGCAACGGCCTTGAGTTGCACGGCGGCCATCAGAACCCGTTCGGTGATCGAACGGCCCGCGTTTTCCCGTTCGAGCCACGCACCGGCGGCCTGGAGTGGGATCTGCTCGGTCAGATAGTAGTGCGGGATCTCGCGTTTGGAACGGCTCATCGACGCGGCGATCGCACGGCGCATCTCACGGGTCTTGTCCTTGGTCACAGTGGGGACCGCTGCGGCCGTCTCGGCGGCAGCACGGTCGATGTCGGCGAGGGTGATCGACGACATCGGCCCGGTACCGGTGATCGACGCGAGGTCGAGCCCGAGTCGCTCCGCTTCCCGGCGGGCGGCCGGCGACACGCGGGGGCGTCGCGCCTCGGCACCAACCGGTGCAGCGCGGCGCACCGGCGTCACCTCCCGCGGGGGCGCTGCTTCGCGCACGAC
>NZ_JBAQEO010000080.1:0-3741 GCF_049286785.1 Rhodococcus sp. (in: high G+C Gram-positive bacteria)
AGTCGGAATTCTTCGGAGAAGGGACGCACTGATGGTCAATCTCGCAGCCACCGAGGACGACTGGCAGAGCAATGACGAGACCGGGTACGAGAACCCGTTCGACTTCGATCCGAACGCCGTCGACGAAAACGACCCCACCGTCGAAGGCGACGATCCGAGCCTCGAACCTCACGACCCTCATGAAGACGAAGACTCCGAAGGCGAGGAAAGCGAGGAGGAGTACGGCGAAGACGGTGAGCCCGAAGAGGCTGCCGAACTCGCAGAGATCGAGCCGATGTATCCCAACTACGAGGCGTGGGTCGAAGGATTCTTCACCCAAGTCATCCGCCGGAAGATGGGTCCCGGAGGCGGAGAGAATGGGCTGGCCTGGGACGCGAGATGGTGGCTGTATCCCGAAGTCGCCGGCCGGTTCAAAGCCCTCTGGTACGCGTGGGAAGAAGCCCGGGTCTCCGACAAAGCGTCGGCAATGTCGAACTGGTGGATCCACCATCTAGAACCACACGTGCGGGTGATCTTCGACAGCGACTCCGGCCCCATGTCTCATGCGAAGCGCGACGGATCGTTCTCAGGCTGGCCCGCCCTCCCATGCGAGCCCATGCCGCCCGATCTCCGCACCGAACACACCGACGCCGACTGATCGCAGCTCATCGAACTTCCACAGAAATGGTGATCCCTGCTCGCCACCACCGGCTACCTGGCGGAACCATACCCGCCCTCCGGGGTGCGCCTGTTCGACCACACTTTGCCACTCCTGGCCGCCGCAATCGGAGTCCTCGTGATCGTCTACGCGCTTGCTTCCGAATGCCGCTACGTCCGCCGGATCGGCTGGAAGCCCTACGCCCGTACCTGGTCAAACCTGGTGAGAGTGACCATGGCTATGGCCAGCACCGCGATATCGGTGAAGGCGGTATCGATCTACGCCGAGAACGGCCTCTTCGACTTTCTGCCCGGTAGCCACACCGGATACGGCTTCTTGTTCAGCGCCGGCCTGTTCGCCGTGGTGTTGCGCGGAACCGCACACCCAGGCTGTCTCCGATGTGCCGACCTCAAGTCGATCACGGCAGCCGCGGGCGGAGCGGGCCAAGGACTGCGAGCACCTGATCGGATCCCTCGAACGGGGATCCTGAATAACGAGTCATCGAGCAGAAGTGCAGAAATAGGGCTCCACTTGCCGCGAGTGCTGCGATCGAGCTGGCAAGCAGATCGATAGCATCCTGCCCATGGAGGATCAGCGCCCGACCGAGTGGACGATTGACGTCTGGGTGGACCCCAAAACTGGGAAGGCGCCCTTCGAGACATGGTTGACGAGTGCTGATCAGTACGACCAGGCCGTTGCGATCAAGGTGCTTGAGGAGGTCGTCCAGCCACTCGGCATGGACATTTGCAGCACGGAATGGGGCAAGGCGCTCGGCGGCGGACTCTACGAGATCCGTATTCGGGCGTCCCTGCATGGTGCCGAAACCTGGGGAGAGACCGACCCGGACCCCGCTGAAGACTCGAACCACAATCGCACGGTCCTGCTTCGGATCTTCACGACCTTCCATGGTTCCAAGATCGTGTTGTTGTTCAACGCGTACAACAAGGGCAAGGATCCTAGCGAGAAGCGTCAAGGCAAAGAGATCAAAATGGCTCGAAAGCACCTGAAGGTCTGGAAGGGAGAAAAATAGGCGACGAGTACCTCAATTGACGAATATGTGTTTTAGCACATAAACTGCGTAGTGTTAACACTATCCGAGGTACGCGACTAGGAGGCGGTCATGGGTACGCGACCATTTAGCGAGATCGCGAACGCCGTCAAGTCGGAATGGACCCCCGAGGTTGAGGAGTTTGCCGACCGTTTTGGCGCTGAGCTCGAGGAACAAGTACACGAGCAGGTCAAACTGGGCAAACAGCTAGCTGAGGCGAGGGCCGCGGCGCATCTCACCCAGGGCCAGCTGGCCACCCTTTCGCACATTGGGCAATCCGAGATCAGTCGAATCGAACGTGGTCTCGGCAACCCGACCCGAGACACTCTCATCCGCATCACCGCAGCTATGGGGGCCGAACTCGCCATCGTCCCTTCTAAGCAGCTAGAGGACGCGTAGGCCACCTGACACGAACTGGGTTCGTGTCGTAGGACGGTCGTACGCTGCCCGAGCGACGAGAAAGAGGTCGCCGCCCACTGCCATGATCGACGGGGAGTTCCCTGTCGCCCTGATCCGAGAAGTCTTCTCGGATCGGCTGGGGTGGCGACCCCTTTTTCCTGTTCGGAGCCGCTGCGGACGGATTCAGACCGCGTGCGCGGTGTCTCGGCCGCGTTCGCGGTCGAGTTCCGGTTCCTGCTCGAATACGAGGTCGCTCTCTTCATCGGGGCGTTGCTCGACGTTGAGGAGTTCCGTGATGGACCGCGGGTGGCTCGACATGGCTGCTTTCATGGCCGGAGCGATACTCGCCACCAGATTCGTGAGTTCGTCACCGACCTGAGCGAGATTGACTGGCGAGAGATTGGCGGCAACGTCGTCGTCGCCGGCGATCGGCCCGGCAGCCTGTGCGAGTCCTCGGCCCAGGGAGTCGAGGACGCTCTTTGTCTTCTCCGCAGCGGATGGCCCACCCTTGGCCGGGGTCCGCTCGGTAGATTCTGCCGCTGGCAACTCGGGCACGGGCCCGAGCTGAGCGTCGGAAAGTTGGGCGAGCTGGTCGTAGGCGGGAAGCCCCTTCTGCGCGACATATCCCAGTGCGACGGCGGATGCTGCGTCGAAGACCCGACGATCGTTCGTGGCTTCTCGCTCGATCCGCTCCTGGTCGGCCGCGGCGATTTCATCCCGTGGTGTCTCGTTGGCGGCGTGAAAGAGGACCGCGTTCCGGCGCTCGTGCTCGCGCAGCGAGTGCAGCCGTGCGTCGTTGTCCTGCACGAGTTTGTTCAAGCGTTGTGCGTTGGCCGACTCCGCGCCTTCGAGGTGACACGCAGCCGCAGCCGCAGCCGCGGCCAGGACCTGGATTCTGGTCTGGTCGATCGGTGCGCCCTTGTAGACGCCCAGCACCTCGCGGATCGGCTTGGGTCGGACGATCTTCCTGCCGGATCGATCACGTTCCTCGACGTCCGTAAGGAACGCTGCGATGTCGTGCACTCGCTGATTCGGCGGCGGTGCGGTGCGCTGCGTCGATCGTTTCGGCTGCTTGTCACCGGCTGGTGCTGCAATCGGGTCGACGCGAACTCCGTCGTCGACTGCGCTTGCGGAGCTGCGGGTGGGTGCGGGCTCTTTGGTGAGTGTGGGCGAGTGTGCGTAGTCGCCTGATTGGTCGGTGTCGGCGGCGGACACTATGGCACGGTCCTCAGCTGCAGACCAGGATTCGTCGAGGTCGAGTTGTTCCTGTGGCTCGAGAGAGCCGGCGTCGCCCGAGCGCGACTGTGACTCGTGTGCTGTGGCAACGGGCATGGGTGCTTCGTCGAAGTCTGGTGCTACCTCGTCGTACTCGGGTGGGGGTTCTTGTTCGTTCTGTTCTCGGTCGTCGCGGTATCGGTCGTCGGTCGCCATGCTTCTCCTCGTTCCCCCCTCGCTGGTGGTGGCGAGGATGTGTGGTGTGTCCCGTTTCTACAGCTCCGGGCCTCGATCGTGTTCTTGGTCGTAGGTGGGCAGTTCCGGTTCACGCGGCTGCTCGGTGGTCTGCCGGTCCCTGCGCTGCGGTGCTCGTGCGCTGCTACCGGTCCGGCGGCGTTGTTCTGCCTCGATGAGCGCCAGCCGCTTCTGGTCGGTGGTGAGC
>NZ_JBAQEO010000081.1:0-3847 GCF_049286785.1 Rhodococcus sp. (in: high G+C Gram-positive bacteria)
GTGCATTTGTCTTCGCGGCGGTGTTGTGCGCGGCACTGGTGTACCGAGGATGGTTCCGGTGGTATTCGATAGGGACACTGGTGGTCCTGATGGTTTCCGGATGGCTGGCATCGCAATTCATCCCGGACATCGCGGACAACCTTCCGACACCCTGGCTCGGAGCCTATGAGCGCATCAACGCCTACGTTTACCTCGTCTGGGTTGTGGTGTTGGCCGTGACGGTGATGCGCCGCACTCCAGGTGACGAGCAACCAACGAGGGAGTGACAAAACTACACCTTCGACAACTCCTCAGGTGGCTCGGGCACGACTTCGGTTTCGGGTTTGTGGAGCGTTTCGCCTTCGATGTCGATGTTGGGCAGCAGTGTGTCGAGCCAGCGCGGAAGCCACCAGGCCTTCTCGCCGAGCAGCACCATCACCGACGGGATGATGAGCATGCGCACGACGAACGCGTCGAAGACCACGGCGACGGCGAGCGCGAAGCCGATGGATTTGACGAGGGAATCTGGCTGCGTCATGAATGAGGCGAACACCGCGATCATGATGACGGCCGCGGCGGTCACCACCCGGGAACCGTGGTGGAAGCCCTTGATCACAGCATCTTTCGGGGAGGCACCGTGGGTGTGGTATTCGCGCATCCGGGTGACCAGGAAGACCTGGTAGTCCATGGCGAGTCCGAACACCACACCGATCAGGAAGATGGGCAGGAAGCTCACGATGGGTTGCGGGTTTCCGATCAGGCCGAATTCGCCTTCCTGGAACAGGGCCACGGTGGCGCCGAAGGTGGCGGCGATGCTGAGCAGGAAGCCGAGGGCGGCGGAGAGCGGAACCAGCACCGAGCGGAACACGAGCATCAGGAGTATGAAGGCCAGGCCCACCACGATCAGCAGGTAGGGAAGGAGCGACGCCCTGAGGCGAGCGGAGACGTCGCCCTCGATCGCGGTCTGCCCGGTGACGCCGAACGTGATGCCCGTCGACGTGGTGAGTGCACCTTCGGAGCCCCGGATGTTGTCCACCAGCTGCTGAGTGGCCGGTTCGCTGGGGCCGGAATCCGGGATCACCTGGATCATCGCGGTGTCGCCGGCCTTGTTGATGTCGACCACCTGAGCGTTCTTCACGCCCTGTTCGGAGGAAATCCTCGTCACCACGGCGCCGAACGCTTCCGTCCGTGTGCCGGCCGCCACGCCGGTGGCGTCCGCGACCACGACGAGCGCGCCGTTGGCTCCCACCCCGAAGCCGTCGGAGATCAGGTCGTAGGCCTCGCGCTGGGTGGTGCCGGGTGCGGCGGTGCCGTCATCGGGCAGGGCGAGGTCGAGTTTCAGTGCGGGGATTGCCAGCACGCCGAGCAGCACGACGCCGATCACCAGCGTGACCACGGGGACGCGGGTGATGAACCGCACGTACTTGACGGCCCGCGACGTCTCTTCCGGTGCGGGTTCGCCGGTGAGTTTCGGAATCTTCAGTGCAAACACCGAACGGCCGAAGATGCCGAGCACGGCGGGAAGCAGGGTGATCGCGATGATCACCGCCATGACGACGGTGAACGCCGCGGCCAGACCCATCGCGGTGAGGAACGGGATGCGCACCACCGACAGCGCCACAAGTGCGATGAACACCGTCATGCCCGCGAACACCACCGCGGATCCGGCGGTGCCCACGGCGCGTCCGGCGGCTTCTTCCCGGTCGTCGGTAAGGGCCAGTTCGTGTTTGTACCGGGAGACGATGAAGAGCGCGTAGTCGATGGCCACGGCCAGGCCGATCATCATCGCAAGAACCGGGGTGGCCGAGCTGAGTTCCCAGATGCCGGTGGCGGCGGTGATGCCGAGGCTGCCGATGGCCACACCGACGATCGCGGTGATCAGCGGAAGCCCGGCCGCCACCAGAGATCCGAAGGTGATCGCCAGGACGACGGCCGCGACGGCGATACCGATCAGTTCGGCGGGGCTGTCTCCGGCGGGCGCGGCGACGGCGCTGCCGGTGGCGTAGACGGTGATGCCCGCATCGCGTCCGGTCTGCACGGCCGCATCGATGGCGTCGCGGGTGTCGTCGGTGATGTCGGTTGCGGATTCGACGTCGAAGGTGACGGACGTGTAGGCCACCGCGTGGGCGGGGAAGTTCGGTGTGGCTTCCGTGTTGAGCGGCAGCAGCGCGGAGAGATTCTGTGGCGTCGGCACAGTCGGGTTGCGTTGATCGGGAGGTAGGGCGGCGTTCACTTCGGCGGCGGCCAGTTCCGCCTCGGATGTCGACACCGGGTTGGTGACGGCGGCGGCTGCCGCGGCGCCGAGCTGGGGGAGTGTCTTGATCTTGTCGATCACCGACTCTACCGCTGCAAGGTTTTTCGGATCGTCGAGCGTGTGCCCCTCGGGTGCGGCGAACACGAACTTGGCTGTGGCGGCGTCGAGCGCCATGCCCTGGCCGGCGCCGGGGAAGCGCGCATCCATGAGATCCATGGCCTTCTCGGCCGGGATGCCGGGAATCGAGAAGGTATCGGAGGTGGGTTTGGACAGGGTGGCGGCAGCAACACCCATCAGGACCAACATCAGCAATGCCGCTCCCGCGACGAGCCACTTGCGACGAAACGAGAACTTGCCCAACCGATACAGAAGGCCTGCCATGAGCCCGTCCTTGTCCCGAGTGCCCGATTCTGAACAAATGTCCGAATAAGAGTTACCACAGCAAACGATCCGGGGCAGGGTAACCGTGGTGAACCGCGCCCGCGAATTGTGGGAAATGTCGCAATTGTTGTCTGTGTCTCGGCGGGTATCGACCGGATATCGCGGTCGCCCGTTATCGATTATCCGGGTTTGGTCGGCGCCCGGCCGCATAATTCGGGGTGTAACAATCCTGCGGTCTTTTATTGCGGTTGTATCGTGACGTCGAACGGGCAATAGCGCGCGCTCCGACCGGATTTCGATACGACGTGCTGCCTGTATGTGCAGGTCAGGACATCGCCGGGCCGTCATCTGAAAACGTTCGTGGTCTGAATATTGCGACAGCCGACTCTTCTGCTGATAGCGTCGACCGCGAGGGGAGTGTTACTCGTTATTGCGGGGACAGCATATGTCTGCTTGTTACTCGCAGGTATTCGGACGGATTGTGGAGAATTCACGTATCGCGTAACGAAACGAGTGAGGAGCGATTACTACTGTGGCGAAAGTGCTGTGCTCGTGTCTCGCTTCTCGGGGGCGGCTCGTCCTCCCGCATCCGCCGACGGTCGTGCTGTCGGTAGCGGGAGGGAAGTAATTGTGACCGGCTACAGCGCGTCCACCGAGGAGTCGTTCGACGTCCGTCCGGTTCAGGCGACGCCGGTTCCGGCACGGGTCACGCGACGCGAATGGCAGAAGAAATACACACGCGCACTGGTCTGTACCGACGCGCTCGTCGTGATCGCCGCGGTGGTCTTCGCGCAGTGGCTGCGCTTCGGTCATGCGGAAGTGCTGGTTCAGTCCTCGACCCTCGACAGTGTGAGCTACGCGCTCATCTCGGCGGCGCTGATCGCGCTGTGGCTCGGGATGCTGTCGATCTTCCATACCCGGTCGCCGCGGATCATCGGGAGTGGGCCGGAAGAGTATCGCCGCATCGCCACGTCCACGATGCGGCTCTTCGGCATCATCGCCATCGTCGCGCTGCTCGCCAGGATGGATCTTGCGCGGCTCTATCTGGCCATCGCTCTTCCCGCCGGTCTACTGGGTCTGCTGTTCAGCCGGTGGATGTGGCGCCGGGCCGTCGCCTACCGGCGTGCGCAGGGCAGATTGCAGACCTCGGTTCTGGTTGTGGGCGCGCGGAGGTCGGTCAGCGGTCTGGCCGAGTCCTTCGACCGCGGTCGTGCCGACGGGTACACGGTGGTG